>JAEZZG010000012.1 GCA_023442485.1 Actinomycetes bacterium
GATGGTGGCCAACATCTTGAAGTTAGACTCACCTCCCGCACCTGCCGACGCTGCCGACGCGGTGGCCCTAGCCGTGTGTCATCTGTGGCGAGGCTCAGTCTTAGACCGTCTCGAACGGGCAGCGCAGTCAGCGATACCGGCGGGGGCTGGCGGCCTTGCTGTGCAGCGCACGCCCAACCGTCTCCAACAAGCCATTCTTGCCCATCGAAGAAGGAGTCATCCGTGATTGCTCAGTTGACCGGTACCGTGGTGGGTATGTCCGCGACGGCGATTGTCCTCGACGTCAACGGTGTCGGCTATGTGGTCAACTCCACCAACACCGTCGTGACGAGGGCGCGTGTCGGAGAGACCATGAAGGTCTACACCGCCTTGGTGGTGCGAGAAGACTCCATGACTCTATTCGGGTTTAGCTCTGTCGATGAGCGCGAAGCCTTCGAGATGGTGCAGAAGGCCCCAGGAGTTGGGCCCAAGCTAGCCTCGACCATCGTCAACTGCCTCGACCCGACCCGGCTTCGAGTCGCTATTCAGTCGGGGGATGTGGCGACCCTGTGCTCAGTACCTGGGATCGGTAAGCGAGGGGCAGAGAAGATCATCGTCGAGCTCAAAGATAAGGTGGCTAGTCTGGGATCTGATCAAACGGAGTCTAAGACGGTTCAATCCACGGCCCTCTGGAGAGGCCAGATCAGCTCCGGTTTGCAGAGTCTGGGATGGTCGGCGAAGGATTCTGAGGCGGCCTGTGACGCTATTGCTGACGAGGTCGAAGCCTCCGTCGAGATCTCGCTCGGGCAGATGATGAAGCTCGCCTTAGCCCATCTGGGGCGGAATCGGTAACGGGAGGAGACAGAAGTGGAGTTTTCCCCAGTTGATCCTCGTGCCACTAGCGACGAAAAGGCCGTCGAAGCCGCATTGCGCCCCAAGGCTCTCGACGATTTCTCCGGGCAGCCACGTGTGTGCGACCAACTCGGTTTGGTGCTAGCTGCAGCGAAGCATCGCGGCACGACACCCGATCACGTCCTACTCTCCGGCCCTCCCGGGCTAGGAAAGACCACCTTGGCGATGATCATTGCCGCCGAGATGAATGCGCCGATCCGAATCTCGTCTGGACCTGCGATCCAACACGCCGGTGATCTCGCCGCAATCTTGTCTGGCCTCACAGAAGGAGAGGTCTTCTTCCTTGACGAGATCCATCGTATCTCGCGTCCTGCCGAAGAGATGCTGTACCTGGCTATGGAGGATTTTCGGGTCGATGTGGTGATCGGGAAGGGACCGGCCGCCACTGCTATCCCCATCGAGATCCCGCCGTTCACCCTGGTTGGTGCAACCACGCGATCGGGGCTATTGACGGGTCCGCTGCGCGATCGATTCGGCTTCACCGCACAGCTTGACTTCTACTCCGTCGAAGCACTTACCTCGATCGTGCTCAGGTCAGCGTCTGTCTTGCAGATGGACCTCGATGTCGAGTCAGCCATTGAGATCGCCAGACGTTCCCGAGGAACCCCTCGCATCGCCAACCGCCTGCTGCGTCGGGTCCGCGACTTCGCCGACATTCACGCCGATCACCTGGTGACTCCCCAGATTGCCTCGGCAGCCCTAGATCTCTACGAGGTCGATCACCTGGGTTTGGATCGTCTCGACAAGGCTGTCCTCGAGGCAGTATGCACCAAGTTTTCTGGAGGCCCGGTGGGTTTATCGACCCTAGCGATCGCGGTAGGGGAGGAGCCAGAGACCGTCGCCGAGGTCGCAGAACCGTTCTTAGTTAGGCAAGGTTTCTTGATGCGGACCCCGCGCGGACGCATCGCCACCGACGCCGGATGGGCCCACCTGGGCCTCACCGCGCCGTCGGATCAACAGATTCGGCCACAAGATCACCAACCCGACTTGCTGTCGAATTGGTGAAACCGTTCATCAGTTAACGCTTTTCCACCACCCACAGATATGATGACCTGTGGTGCAGAGCGTGTCCGGCGTTTCCGTTTGCGGATGCGCGCACAGTTTCTATCTAGATGGGAAATCACTATGGGTTCTAACGGTGGGTCTACCCTCCTGACGATGTTGGTCATCTTCGCGGCCTTCATCTTGATGATGTATTTCTTGTCGGTTCGTCCGATGCAAAAGAAGATGCAGCAACAACAGGCTGTGATTGATTCAATCAAGCCAGGAGCGCGGGTGCTACTCGCAAGTGGTGCCATTGCAACCGTGCGTCAGATCGGCAAAACCCAAGCCATTGTGGAGCTTGCTCCCGGTGTTGAGATCGCAGTGTTGAGACAGTCTTTCCGGTCTGTCCTGGCACCTGAGGATGACGAGTTTGAGTTCGATGAGACTCTCGATCAAGCTCCCCTTGGTTCTAGCGATCCAGACCTTGAGGAAGCCATGACCGTCGAGGACTTCACCCCAGAACCCCGTGACAATGACTAGTCTCTGCCGCAACTCAGAGTCAGACGCTACCGGGTTGATGCCACTGCCAATCGGGCAGAGTCGGTGTCACCGGTGGTGTCAGATCAAACTCTGAATAGCGCCGATGAGATCCGTCCTGACCAAGAATCGACTTCTCGTGCCAAACGAATCTAAGAACGTGTATCGCCCAGGTCGCAAAGTTGGTTTCTTCTTTGCCTTCCTTGCCGTTTTATTTGTCATCATGGCCGCCACTTCGACGTGGACCCCAACCCTCGGTCTCGATCTGCGTGGCGGTACCACGATTACCCTCACCGCATCCCAGGAGGGCTCCGACACTATCTCGACGCAGACCCTCGAACAGGCCCGCCACATCATCCAGCAGCGTGTCGACGGCATGGGTGTGGGGGAGACCGCCATCTCTATTCAAGGCAACCGTCACATCGTCGTGTCTGCTCCTGGCACTAACCAAGACGCGTTAGTCAGCCAAGTTGGGCAAACTGCTCAGCTCGCATTCCGCCGGGTTTATGACGCCGCCTACACCCAAGGGACTTCCTCCACGCAAACCCAAGGGCCGGTATTGCCGACCCAACCTCCTGCCGAACCAACACAGACTCCTTCAGCTGATCCGTCTTCTGCCGGTGATGGCACTACCAGTACCGATGACAAGGCCCCACTGCTCAGCCTCGACGAGATCATGGCATGGGAGCCGTCCGAGGCGGACCGAGCCGCATTCGCCAAGTTCGAGTGTGGTGACCAAGTCGATACCTCGGCCAATCAGGTGCTGTTTGCTTGCGATAAGAATGGCGCGGAGAAACTTCTGCTAGGTCCGGTGGCAATCACTGGCACCCACGTTACCGATGCCACCGCAACCATGCCTCAAAATGACCTCAGCTATGTGGTCAATCTCCAGTTTGACGGCACCGGTACTGAGGCATTCTCGAAACTGACCGCCCAAGCATTCAGCTACCCGGCGGGGACCCCTCAGAATCGCTTCGCCATCGTCGTCGACAATGTGATTATTTCGGCACCGACCGTCCGGGCAGCGATCGACGGGGGAGTGGCCACCATTTCAGGTAGCTTCAACCACGAATCTGCAACTGCCCTAGCCAATGTGCTCAAGTACGGTGCTCTACCGATTTCCTTCGAGGTGTCCTCAGTCGATAACATCTCGCCGACTCTCGGGGGAAACCAGCTCACTGCAGGTTTGTGGGCATGTGCTGTCGGCCTCTTCCTAGTCGCCGCATACTGTCTGTTCTACTACCGAGGATTGGGCCTGGTGGTGCTGGGATCATTGATCGTTGCCGGTGCGTTGACCTACGCCTTCATGTGTCTGCTCGGCCCGGCCATGGGCTTCGCTCTCAGCCTGCCTGGTCTAGCCGGTGCGGTTCTGTCGATCGGTACCACCGCAGACTCCTTCATCATCTACTTTGAACGTATCCGCGACGAAATCCGCGAAGGCCGTCCACTCCGGTCTGCGATCGAACAGGGATGGCGGGATGCTCGATCAACCATCGTGATCGCCGACATGGTTTCCCTCCTCTCAGCTACGGTGTTGTTCATCCTCGCCGTCGGCTCCGTGAAGGGTTTCGCCTTCATGCTCGGTTTGACCACCGTCATGGACTTGCTGATCGTCTTCTTCTTCACCCATCCGCTGGTGAGTCTGCTAGGGCGAACCGAGTTCTTCGGGAAGGGGCACAAAATGTCAGGGCTGTCGGCAGAACACATGGGTGTTTCCCGGAGCTCGCTGCTCGGTGTCAGGGAACGTGGCGCTAATGTCATCAAACGTGCAGCCGCGAATCGTAAGGCGCAGGTGTGATCATGAGTGAAGAAAATATGACTGTTGAAGCGACCACTGTCGCGCCAGAAGCCGCAGGGGACCTCACCAAGGCCCCCGATGTCGATGGCTCGGGCAAACCCAACAAGCGCGCCTCTCTAGCCCACCGGCTCTACACCGGCGACCTGGCGATTGAATTCATCCAGCGCCGCAAGACCTGGTACCTGATTACCACGGTGGTGTTGTTCGTCACGATTCTCGGTTTGGTCCTGCGTGGGCTCAACCTCGGTATCGAATTCAAGGGCGGGTCTCAGTTCCAGGCGGCCACCAAGGTCTCATCCTCGACCGTCGACGATGTTCGCTATGCTGTCATCGATTCCGGGGTCAAAGATCTCGGTGCGGTAACCGTCACAACCCTCGGCGATGATCAGGTGCAGGTCCAGACTCGATCCCTCGATGCAACCGAGGTAGCTCAGGTGCGCGCCGCCATCGCCACCCAGGTGGGCAGTCAGCCAGACCAGATCGCCTATTCATTGATTGGTGCGACCTGGGGTAAGCAAATCACTCAGCAATCTCTGATTGCACTCGTGGTGTTCTTGGCTTTGGTGTCGTTGATGATCGGCGTCTACTTCCGAAACTGGAAGATGTCGGTAGCTGCCATCATCGCCTTGATGCATGATCTCATCGTCACCATCGGTATCTACGCGATCGTCGGATTCACATTTACCCCGGCGACCGTCATCGGTGTGTTGACGATCTTGGGATACTCCCTCTATGACACCGTCGTGGTCTTCGATAAGGTTCGAGAGAAGACCGCAGACATCACCCACAAGCCCTACACCTTCGATCAAGGCGCAAACCGGGCTGTCAACCAGGTGATGATCCGCTCAATCAACACCACCATCATCGGTATCTTGCCGGTGTCGGCGATTCTCCTCGTCGGGACATTCGTTCTCAAAGGCGGCCCCCTGGCAGAGCTGGGGCTAGCACTCTTCGTGGGCATGATCGCTGGTACCTTCTCGTCACTGTTTATCGCCACCCCGCTGCTGTGTCAGATGCGGGAAGTTGAGCCAGAGTTGAAGCGTCACAACGCGATTCTCCAGCAGCGCTCCGTCCGTAAATCAGGTACTGCAGCCGACGCCAAGGCCAAATCCCAGCAGGGCAGCGCCCAGGCCAAGGCCCGGACCTTGCCGAAGCCCGCCATCAATCTGGGCGACTCTAACCCCTACCTGACGACGGCCGATGCTGATAGCCTCAGCGAAGTGACACCTACTCCATCTGTGGCGGCTGAGCCAAGACCGGCTCGCGTGGTTCCTGGTGAACGCATCCAACCCAGCAAGAGTTCCCGAAAGAACAGGAAGAAGAAATAAGATGTCCTCCGATAATGTGGCACTCGTCCGTTCACTGATTCGCGATGTGCCGGATTTTCCGCAACCGGGTGTACTCTTCAAAGACATCACCCCGCTCTTGGCCTCTCCCGACGGCTTCCGGGCGGCGATCGCGGAATTGATCGCGACGGCTCCAGAAGATATCGACGTCGTTGTCGGCATGGAGTCGAGAGGATTCATGTTTGCTGCTCCGGTCGCCCTGATGCTCAACGCCGGTTTCGTCCCGGTGCGCAAACCAGGAAAGCTCCCTCTTGACGTCTACTCCGAGACCTTCGCTCTCGAATACGGCTCCGAGACTCTTACCGTCCACCAGGACGCGATTCGCCCCGGAGCGAGGGTGTTGATCGTCGATGACGTGATGGCTACCGGCGGTACCATCGTGGCCACCACCAACTTGCTCAAGCAACTAGGGGCAGAGCTCATCCAAGTCTCCGTGGTGATGGAGTTGGAGGCGCTGGGTGGACGCAAGGTCCTCGCCGACAACGGCATCACGGACTTCCACACGATCCTGTCCGTCTAGGCGGCACAGGTCAAGCCCAGCCGTTCAACCATCTGTCAACCGAGCATCCGGCGCTGCGAAGTAGGATTGACTCCACTTCGGGCTCCGGGTGCCTCTTTATTGCCTGGGACGTTCGGTATTGACGATCAGGAACTGATCAATCTCGTCTCTACTCGGGCAGGAAGCAGGCCCGTGACGGGTGACTTTGATTGCCCCGGCAGCGTTAGCGCGCACCGCCGCGTCCACCAGATCCGTCCCCAAGCACAGTTCACCGATCATCACACCGGTATGGGTGTCGCCGGCACCGTTGGTATCGACGGGAACCTGCGGAAATCCAGGCACCCATATTGGTTCCGCATCGCTGACGACGACGCAGCCTCGGGCACCGTCACGAACGACTACCACGGCGTCGGGAATGATCTTGGCCACATTAGCCCCCACTTGGGTCAACCGCGACACCTGGTCCTGATCTACCGTCGCTTGAATCTCGTCGAAACTGGACGGCAGAAAGTGGCGAATCAGATCATGCGCCTCGTCAAGATTTGAAGTCCAGATATCGGTGTGATCCAGCATCGCTGACTGGAGCTGGCTGTCTAACCCGGCAAAAGCCTCGCCGGGATCGAGGACGACCACCACCTCGTCGTCGAGACTGGTGACGAAGTCCATTAGTGGTTTGCGGGTAGCCTCCAGTAGACCGTACCCGGAAACACAGACATAATCCCCGGCACCGGGGTTGCTGGAAGCGAGAGAGGAATACGAGATGGAGCGTTCGGCTCCTCGGGTGGTGACGAAGGAGCGCTCACCGCTAGGTTCAATGAAAACGTAGCAGACACCGGTGTCACTCTCCAGGTTACGCGGGGCGGACATCGCGATACCAGCGCTTGACAGCACATCGTGAATCAGGTCGCCTTGAGGGCCAGTTCCGATCGTTCCGGCGTGAACTGCACTAGCCCCAGCTCGGGCCGCCCCGATAAGAATGTTGACCGCGCCTCCGGCGTAAGTGTGCACTGAATCAGCATTGACATTTCCTCCACGGACGGGCAGATGCGCAACGTGAACAACGATGTCGACCAGAGCCTGGGAGGTATGAATGACGCGTGCCATGAGGCTAGTATTCCATGGACAGCTTCGGCTCGTCATCGATGTTATTTTGAGGGAAGCCAGTCACGGACGGTTTTGTGCCGACAGATTTGTTAGGCAAATGGTTTAGAGCAAAACCATTTGTGACACACTAGAGGTATTCATCTGGGGAAAGGACGGAGAATGGGTGTCGACAGTGTTTACGGCCCGTATGGACCATCACAACCGCGTGTCCCCGAAGGTCCGTCTGCCACCCAAGCGACTGTCGAGAAGAAGAAGGGGCGTCTGACGACTGGTCCTGAGCAGCCCCGGCTACGGATGAAACAGCGTCTGGCAAGGTTCGGAGCGGGGAAATCCGTGCAGTATGCCGTTCTAGAGCCCCTCTTTCGTGTGGTGAGGCAAAACCATCCTCAGGCCGATCTTGCCCTGATCGAGCGTGCCTACCAGACCGCTGAACACTACCATCGAGGCCAAACCCGTAAATCTGGGGACCCTTACATCACCCATCCGTTAGCGGTAGCCACCATCCTCGCCGAACTGGGCATGACGGAACCGACGCTGTGCGCGGCTCTGCTACATGACACCGTCGAGGACACCAGCTACACCGTCGAGCAGTTGACCGCAGATTTCGGTGCTGAAATCGCGCAGATGGTCGACGGCGTTACCAAACTCGATAAGGTCACCTACGGCGATTCCGCGAAGGCAGAGACGATCCGCAAGATGGTGATCGCGATGAGCCGCGACATCCGGGTTCTCGTGATCAAACTTGCCGACCGGCTACACAACATGCGCACGCTGGGGTACCTACGTCTCGACAAACAGGAACGGATCGCACGCGAAACCTTAGAGATCTATGCTCCGCTAGCGCACCGATTAGGGATGAACACCCTGAAGTGGGAGTTAGAGGATCTCTCATTTTCTACTCTCGAACCCAAGGTCTACGACGAAATCGTGCAGATGGTTGCCGAATCTCAGCCGCGACGCGAGAAGCAGCTAAGAGAGGTTATCGACAAGATCAAGAAGGAGCTAGCTGCTACCAAACTCGAAGCCACCGTCTACGGACGTCCCAAGCATTACTATTCGATTTACCAGAAGATGGTGGTGCGCGGACGCGATTTCTCCGACATCTACGACCTCGTGGGCTTGCGAATTCTCGTCGACACCCCGCGAGATTGCTACGCCGCATTGGGCGTGATCCATGTCGTCTTCAAGCCGCTCCCGGGTCGGTTCAAAGACTACATCGCGATGCCCAAGTACAACATGTATCAGTCCTTGCACACCACCGTACTCGGGCCTGGAAATAAGCCGGTGGAGTTCCAGATTCGCACCCATGAGATGCATCAACGTGCCGAATATGGTGTTGCCGCCCACTGGAAGTACAAGCAAAACCCCACCAAGACATCCGGGTCGTTGGCCCCTGAAGAAACCGATCTGAAGTGGGTCCACCAACTCAATGAGCTCTCCCGCGAGAATCAGGACCCGTCCCAATTCCTCGACGATCTGCGCTACGAGATCAACTCATCTGAGGTATATGTTTTCACCCCTCGCGGTGACGTCATTGCGCTGCCAAGCGGGGCCACCCCAGTCGATTTCGCCTACGCCGTCCACACCGAAGTCGGGCACCACTGTGTCGGCGCCAGAATCAACGGCAAACTCGTCCCCCTCGAATCTGTGCTCAATAACGGCGACCAGGTGGTGATCCTGACCTCTAAGGCAGAGAATGCAGGGCCCTCACGTGACTGGCTTTCCTTCGTTTCGAGTCCCAGAGCTAAGTCTAAGATTCGCCAATACTTCTCGAAGGAGCGTCGCGAAGAGGCTATCGAGGCAGGCAAGGACGCTTTGGCCAAACAGATGCGCAAGACGGGCCTGCCATTGCAGAAGCTCCTCACTCTCCAGCACCTAACCGCGGTTGCCTCAGACTACAAACTCGCCTCAGTAAACTCTCTCTACGCAGCTGTCGGGGAAGGTTCCCTCCATCCCGAAGGCGTCGTCAAGAAGTTGATGAGTCTTGAAGGGGGAGTCGAAGAGGCTGCAGAAGAGAGTCTCGAAGACGTCACCATTGCCGGCATGATGTCGCGTTCTCACAGTCGCGACGCTGGTGATTCCGGCATCGTGGTCCACGGCCAGTCCGGCCTATGGGTGAAGTTAGCTAAGTGCTGTACCCCTCTGCCAGGTGATGAGATTCTCGGTTTCATCACCCGAGGTGCCGGTGTATCTGTTCACCGCACGAACTGCACCAACGCCAAGTCCCTGCTTTGCCAGCCGGAACGGATCGTCGAGGTCTCCTGGGCTCATACCGCCACCCATGCCTATCTGGTGGCGGTTCAGGTTGAGGGGCTTGATCGTCCAGGCATCCTCTCTGACGTCACCAGAACCTTTGCTGAACAGTCAATCTCTTTGAGTGCGGCAAATGTGCACACCACCAAGGAGCGGATCTTCAAGGCCAAGTTCACCTTTGAATTCTCAGATCCAAAACACCTCCAGCATGTCTTAGCGGCGATTCAGCAGGTGCGCGGCATCTATGACGTCTACCGCGTTCGCCAGTAATGACCGGGATGATTCCGTCAACCCGTCGTGAATTACCTAGTCAAATAATGAAACTAGGCATTCCAGAGGCATCATCTGGCCCTTCGGCGGTTACTGCCAGGTTTGACTGATGCAATAGCCGGTGTCGAGGTCGGTGATCGTGACGTGAACAATCCCTGAGGACTTGATCTCGTAGCGTTCTTCAATCAGGTGACCTTCGGTAGTAGGAATTCTTTCGACCAGATGTGTCGAGATCGCGTCTAGGCCTAGAGACTGCAACTCGTCGGTGAACGGAAACAGCACTGTGGCGAAGGGCATGATGTCACCGATCGGTTCGCACTGGTCGCTCAAGGCGGTGTATTCGACGAAGCGGAAGTAACCGATATTGTGGGCCGGACGGTAACGACGGCTCACCGTTACCGAGTCGTTGTTGACATCTGTATCAGGGGTGAAAATTGGGTCAAAGGACAAGGTCGTGCCTGAGCTGAGCTCACGGAAGACGCCGAATCCGCGCGAGAGCTTATCCTGGATGGAGTAGCCAGCGTCGTCATCGGCGGCGATTGCTAAGCCGATTGCGGTGGAGGCACCTGGGTAAGGGGAGCGGAACACGCGTCGACCAAAAGCCTGGCGCAACATTCTGGGAACCAGTGGCAAGGCAGAGCCGCCACCCACCAGGTAGATACCGGCGACCTCATCCAAGTCAAGCTGATTCCCGTCGAGGGCCGTGACCAAAGGGGACATGATCTGGATCGAATCGTCAATCAGCCCGCCGCAACTGTCGTAGAAGTCAGCGACCTTGACATCGATCTCTTCGCCAAGAACGTCGAGAGGGATTCGCCTGGACTGGGGAGATAGGTGTTCCTTGGCGGCGCGCGCCTGGTCGACCAGATCAATCAACTCTGCAGGGGAGAGGTCATCGATGTGAATCCCGGCCTGATCCAGGGCACAGTTGACTAGTTCAGCGTCGAAATCATCGCCACCGAAGTGGTTGATACCCAAGGAATCCAGAACCTTGTGGTCCGTGCCGGACACCGAAACCAGAGAGGCGTCGAAGGTGCCTCCGCCTAAGTCATAGACAATGATCCTGGTGCGCTTTGACGTGACGGTGTCGCCCTTGCGGTGGGTGTATTCAAAGCCGGCTGCTGACGGCTCATTCATCATGGACATGACGGTGAAACCGGCTTGCCGGAATGCGTCGAGAGTTAGGAATCGCTGGGCAGAGTGAGCGTGTGCTGGGACAGCGATCACCACCTGGTTCACACCCTTGGAACGGTCTTTGGCGTAGTGAGACGCGATCGTCGAGGTGGAGGCGAGATTGTCGGAGAGGGCAGAGAGGAAGCCTGTCAGTAAATGGGCCAGGGAGAAGCTGGAATCAGCGATGGTCACTTGTGAGTCGGGATTGATGGAGGCGTCTGCCATGGCACGCTTGAAAGACCGGAGCAGTGGGGCTCCCTGACGGTAGGCGTCGAGGGCGTCAAATCCGAATCGGAGTTCGCCGTCAACAACCGCGATGACGGAGGGGAAATACTCGTGCAGATCACCGTCGGAATCAGCGAAACTGACCACAGGGTAGTTACCGCGATCAGCGTAGGCGACAACGGTTCGGGTAGTGCCAAAATCAATGCCGAGCCTCATGACAGATCAACGCCTCTCAAATGTTGATGACGTTGTCGATGTTACCGGCCTGTGTGGCCAAAAGAGCATTTGGCTCAGTGCAGAAGCGCGTTTGGCAGGCCAATATAGCTCAATCAGTACCGCTCATCGGCCTTCATCGAGGTGACGATCTGGTCAAGAACCTTGCCGACGGCGTCGTGGACGATGATCGATGCCTGGCCGTCATAACCAGTTGGGTCCCGATTGATCAAGACTAGGGAGTCACCACGGAAATAGTTGATCAACCCGGCTGCGGGATAGACCGTCAGCGAGGTTCCACACACCACCAGCACGTCGGCTTGTTGAATCATCGTGATCGCGGTATTGATCGCCTCAGAGCTCAGACCTTCCTCGTAGAGCACCACGTCCGGTTTGACCGTGCCGCCACACTCACAAGTCGGCACCTGGTTGGAATCGAGGATGAAATCGACGTCGAAGAAACTATGACATCTGACGCAGTAGTTCCGGTGGACCGAACCGTGGAGTTCGACCACCCGCGTGGATCCGGCCATCTGGTGAAGCCCGTCAATGTTTTGGGTGATCACGCCTAAGCTACGTCCGCGTTCTTCCAGCCACGCCATCGCTTGATGAGCGGGATTAGGCCTAGCCTCAGGCCAGATAAGATTGGTGCGGTAGAAGGTGTAGAACTCTTCGGGGATCGTCTCCCATGCTGTGTGGGAGAGCATAAACTCAGGCGGATAGGTCTCACCGGTTTGTTGAGAGTACAAGCCGTCGGCGGAGCGGAAATCGGGAATGCCTGATTCAGTTGATACCCCCGCACCCCCGAAGAAGACGATCCTCTCGCCACCACGGATGACATTGCCTAGATCAGTCAAATCAGCCATGACCCTACTCTTTCACATCGCGGCAGACGGGTCGGCTTGTTCGCGAATGTGGCGGATGTCGTCACTGTATTCGTCTGTGACGGTCTTGGCTTCCATCCCAGCCCTGAAGGCGGCGCGTCCGAGCATGTGAGAAGAGATCGGTACCGTCAAATACTGCAGGGCGACGACCAAGACCGCGACCGCGATCCCTTTAGCTGTCTGCAAGGCACACGCCATCCCGATACTCATCAACAAGATTCCGAAGGACTGGGGTTTAGCGGAGACGTGCATTCGTGCGTAAACGGAACGAAAATGCAACAGGCCCAAGGCGGATAGCGCGGTGACGAGAGACCCAAGGAAGAGCAGGGCCACTCCGATCCAGACCAAGACGGCATTCATCCCAGTTCCTCCTCGCCACGATCATTTGCCCTCTCACCAGCATCAATTCCTTTGTCCAGGGTGTCGGTGAAGGTGAGGTTGGTTTCCTCCGCGTCTAGGTCGCCGTCATCAACGTCGTCATCATCGGAGGCGGACTCGGCTGCTTGGGCCTGATCTAATGCAAGGGCCTCTTCGGGAGATAGAAGCCCGGATTTGGCCTCGGTGTCGCGAGAGACGAAGCGGGCAATCGTCGTGGATGAAATGAAACCGGTGCAAGCTAAGACGATGATTAGCGGCAACAGATCACTGCGTAGGAACCAGACAGATGTCACCATCACGATTCCCATGATTGCGGCGGCGGTGACGTCGAGGGCCAGGGCTCGATCGATTGATGACGGCCCCTTTCCTAGCCGGATCAGCACCAGTGTGAGGGCCACCATGTGGAAGATCAGTGAACAGATCAACAAGGTGGTCATCATTTCGTCACCTCTTGGTTGGGTGCGCGGAACACCAAACGGCTGCGACGCAATCGCCGATGCCTGGCATGTGGGATTTCCAGTCCGGCATCCAGCAGTTCATCCCGGGTAGCAAAGGCCCTCATCAAGCGGCGTTCTTGGTCGAGGACGGCCTTGCGGGCACCCGCGAGGCCCCCGGCCGCATTGACGTCGAATATGTGAACATACATCGCCCCAGTTGCCCGATGGATGTTGAGCACGATGGATCCGGGGACTAGAGAGGTCAGTGCAGCCGTCGCGGCGAGGAAAGAGTCTGAATGGGCCCGAAGATTGACCCTCAGGATGGCTTCATCAGGTTGTCGTCGAATTAGCACCGCCCATGCAATCTGTGCCGAAGCCTTCACCACATCCCAAGTGAATTTCGTCATTAGATGAATAGTGGCGATTGGTCGAATCACCAGCGGACGCGATCGGGTATCGCGTGGCAGCGGCACGATCGTTGTGACAAGTAACGCAACCAGGACGCCGGCAACCCCATTGGCCCAGGTGAGTTCGCCCCACAAAGCTGTCCAGAGTGCGGCGAGGAGGATCACCATCAACCAGGAGGCACGCGGCCATCTGGCTCGGCGGGGCAGTTTCGATCGAGCGGCGAGCAGTCGTCGCTGACGCTTTGACATGACGGAAGTAGTCAGGATGCCTCTGGCTCGGGTGTCATCCATCATCGACCCTCCTGGACGGGCAAAACAGGTGTCATTGACGGTGCTTGAGTAGGGGAGACCACCACGGGCGCAGGATTGGAAGGACTGTGCGATGGGGTTTCAGTCGGAATATCGGTGATCGCTGTTCTGGTCGAGGTGGGGGTGGGTAAAGGTAGCCCGGTCTCGTCACTACCGTTCCCGTCGTCTGTGTTGGACTGCCCGGTGCCGCGTTCATAATCGGGTAGGACCGCGACGATGTAGCTATGCCGAGACAACAGGTTTTCTGCGCTGTCGAAGGTGAAGGTGGTCAATGGGCGGGCAAAAACCGTCAAGAGTAAGGAACCGACAATCAAGGCGATGGTTGATCCGGTCATCGCCGTCGATATTCGCGGTTTCACGATCGGTGTTTCAGAATCCTGCCAGAAAGCCATATTCCAGACTTTGATCATGACGTAGAGGGTGAGTAGGGAACAGATCAGTCCCGCAGTAAGTGCCAGGTAGGCCGTCACGGAGCCGTCTTGGATCGACCCCTGGATCAGTCCCAGTTTCCCGAAGAACCCGGAGAAAGGCGGAATCCCGGCCAGGTTGAGAGCCGGAACCATCCAAAGAATGCCAAGAAGGGGCCAAGTCTTTGCCAATGATCCCAGGTGACGCAGCGAGGTGGAACCGCTGATGTTTTCGATCAATCCGGCGACGAGGAAGAGTGCGGTCTGGACGATGATGTGGTGTGCTGTGTAGAAGATCGTGGCCTGGATGCCCGCCGGTGATCCTAAGCCGATGCCCCACACCATGAA
This sequence comes from Actinomycetes bacterium, assembly GCA_023442485.1. Classification (GTDB taxonomy): domain Bacteria; phylum Actinomycetota; class Actinomycetes; order Propionibacteriales; family Propionibacteriaceae; genus JAEZZG01. The sequence continues at coordinate 14,464 of JAEZZG010000012.1, forward strand.
ACCGATGTGGGATACCAAGGTGAATGACAAGAGACGTTTCAGATCATCTTGAGCGATTGCGCCAAGAATCCCGATGATCATGGAGATGGCGCCCAAGACGAGTAAGGCGGGTCTCAATTGAGAATGTGGGAAGAGGAGGAGTTCGGTCCGGATCATTGCGTACACCCCAACCTTCGTCAACAATCCGGCGAAGACTGCGGTCACTGGGGCTGGCGCGGTCGGGTATGAGTCGGGGAGCCACGCTGCCAGGGGGAAGATCGCAGCTTTGATCCCGAATGCCACCAGCAAGGTCACCTCAATCAGTTGGGAGGTTCCGGGGTCGATGGTGGGGAGACGAAGGGCCAACTGAGCCAGATTCAAGGTGCCGCATGAGGCATAGACCATGGCGATGCCGACCAGAAAGACCACCGAGGACAGCACAGAGACGATGACGTAGATGGTTCCAGACCGGATCCGATCCCGGGTTCCACCGAGGGTGATCAGGACGAAAGAGGCCATCAACAAGATCTCGAAACCGACGTAAAGGTTGAATAGGTCGCCGGTGAGGAAGGCATTGGAGACCCCCGCAGAGAGGATCAAGAAGGTCGGCGTGTAGACCGAGACTGGCAGGAAGGTGGTCTCATCGGTGACCTCCTGACTGATCGAAAAGATCAGCACACACAAGGTCACGAAGACGGAGACGACCAGCATGATCGCGGTGAGTCGGTCAGCAATCAGTGAGATGCCCACGGGGGCTGACCATCCGCCCACATCGAGGACCATGGTTCCGTCCCGGGTCTGCCAGGCAATCACCATCGTCACCGCCATCACCAAGGTCAAGGCTGCAACCGATAGATATTCTTGAATCCGAGGATGCCGATAGAGCAGTAAAGCGAAAGCCGCCCCGATAAAGGGGACGAGGACCGGAATCGCGAGAAGCCAGTTGAGTGTCGTCATCGTTGACCTCCCTTCCGCAGTTTCGCGAGCAGGGCGGTCCGCCCTCGACGTCTGATCCCAGCATCAACATCGAGGTCGGGGTCAATCTGTGCCGTCGCTGGTTGAGACTGAGCCGATGAGGAGGTCGGGAATACCAGGGTCGCTGAATCCGGTTCGACGGTCACGGCGGCAGTGTTGGAATCGTAGGAGGTCGACATCCAGTGCTGCTGGTTGCCGGTCTCGGTTTCGTCGCGTAATCCTGATGCTTCGTCTTCCAGGCTCGATCCGTCGTCGTCTTCTGCCCGCACCGAATGTTCACGACGGGCAGATAGTAGGGCCAACCTGCGATCCTCGATGTCGTCTTGGACCTCATCATGTCCGTGGAGCTGCCAGGAACGATAGGCCATGGACAGCAGGAATGCGGTGAGGGCAAGGCCGATCACGATCGCGGTGAGCACCATGGCTTGAGGTAGAGGGTCGGCCATGTCTTTGGGGTCGGCTTGGCCGAGGATAGGCGGAGCGCCTGCCCGGCCACCGGCGAGGAGGAGGACGACGTTGACGCCGTGGGTGATCAAGGCGACACCAATCACGATCCTCGACATGGACCGTTCCTGGACCAGATACAGCCCGACGCCGATGAGGACGGTGCCGAGGAGAAGCAGCACGAGGGAGGGGGCCATCTCGATCAAAGCTGGCTCACCTCCTGGTTGGGGCGGCAAAGATCTTCGCCCACGATTGATGGCTGAGGAATCTGGTGGGAAAGTTTCGGGTCGTCATCGTGAGGATCATCGTCGGCAATCTTGTTCGAATAAGGCGATAACTCAGGTGCTTGCGAACCACGCGATTCCGCGTGACGATCGAGTTCGGCGCCAAGGGCTTGAATCAAGTCGAGGACCAAACCGATGACGATGAGATATACGCCGATGTCAAAGAACAGGGCGGTCGCGAGGTGAACCTCTGCGAAGACAGGGACTGTGAAGTGAAACACCGTCGTCTGGAGAATGGTTCCGCCTAACAGCACCGGGGCGAGAGCCGAAATGGTTGCGGTGATCATGCCGGCACCGAGAAGGTGACCGGGGTGGAGCGGGGCTGCGGCTGCGAGCTCAAAACGCCCACCGGCCAAGTAGCGTAGGGCGAAGGCGATGCCGGCGACAATTCCGCCGGCGAAGCCGCCGCCAGGATTGTTGTGCCCGGAGAAGAGAAGGAAGATCGAGAAGACGATCAGGGCGGGGAAGATCAGCCTGGCCCCCACCTCGAAGATCAATGATCTGCGCGAGGGGGCAAGGGTTGCCGAAGCGGGAAGCCAGGTGCGCCCGCGTGAGGAAGCCCGAAGATCCTTTGTCTGAGTACGCTCGCGTGCAGCCAGTTTCGCCATTGCTGATTGCGGGATTTCCCGCTCCTGCCCGACAGACCAGACCGCCGGAGTCGATTTTGCGGAGGCGATCACTTGATCGAGTGGTGCTCGACGTTTGATGTATCTGCGTCTGATGAAGATCAGAGAGGCTACCCCAGTGGCGGCAGCCAGCAGAACAGAGATCTCGCCGAGGGTATCCCAGGCCCTGGTGTCAACCAGGGTGACGTTGACGATGTTGCGTCCGTAACCAAACTCGAAAACCTCTTGCGGATAGTCCACGGTGACGGGCTCGTGGATGCGTGCGCTGCTTGCGATCACGATGCCAAGCGTGATCATCACCGCTCCGATGAGGGAGATCAGGGCGCGAATCCAGCGGGATTTGGCTCGAGGTCGGGCGTCGAAGTAGGCCGGGAGTCGACGAAAGACCAGGATCATCACGATCAGCGAGACGGTTTCGACGACGGCCTGGGTTAGGGCCAGGTCGGGGGAGCCTTGGAGAGCAAAAATCAGTGCGATGCCGTAACCGACGAAGCCGAGAAGAAGGAGGGCTTTGATGCGGCGCCTGGCGTTGGCTGCCATCCAGGTGGCGCCGATGATGATGGCTGAGATCAGCGCCTGGGTGGGGGAATCTGCCAAGCGCAGGGACAGCGAGGTGGTCGGGGGAGCGACGATGAGCGACGCTGCCATGACGACGACCAAGGTCGCAATCAAGTACTGCAAGTAGAGAGGCAAAGATCCCTTTTGGAAGAATGATGTGACCCGGCTGGCTACGATGTGGAGTTCGCGAAGTAGTAGACGGAAGCTGAGGGCAGCTCCGTGAGACCGTGGAGGGGTAATCTCCATTCTTCGACCCAGCCAGATGAACACCGCTAGACCGGCGGATGCGATCCCGACGGTGATTAGCAGTGGCAGCGAAAAACCGGTCCACAAAGCCAGGTGTGTGCAGTCCTGGCAGTAGAGATTGGAGTAGCCCACCAGGTGGGTCTCGACCATGCCGGGTAGGAAACCCAAGATCAGTGAGACGGCCCCTAATAGGATGGGTGGGGTGAGCAGGAGTCGCGAACTGATCGTCATCTGAGTCTGGTTCACGTTGGGTTTGACCGCGAAGGCCCCCCATAAGAAACGCAAGCCGTAGGCGAGGGTGAATACTGAACCGACAGTGATTCCGGCAATGGCCA
>JAEZZG010000029.1 GCA_023442485.1 Actinomycetes bacterium
CCCAAACACCATCCAGCATCTGGCTCAGCCGTCCTGGAAACCCCCTACTCTGTCTGGTCACACAACCCGCCCGGCACACAATCTCGACCACTTCGTAACGATATTTGCAAGCATTTTGGCACCCGAATCTTCTAAGGATAGCCTTGTCAAATGCCTCAACCCGGGTCTTTCCACGACAGTCAACACCCGTTTCAGGCCATGACCAGACAACTTGGCAGCGTTTACCGTATGAACGTCTGACGAGCCACCACCGATCCTTGTGCAATTCCATCCAAGCAATAACAAGTTAAGTAAACCTAAGTTAGCCTTATTAGGTAAGGCCACCCTTACATAGTGCCGCACATGAATCAGTATTTGAAAGGAAAACCATGCGTTTACCACGCTGGACGAGAATTGCGTCAGCACTGACCGCGAGCATTCTGTGTGTCTCACTCACAGCCTGTGCCGTCGGCAAGGAAGCTTCCACCGACACCAAGACTGACGCCCCATCCAAACAGCTCAAGATCGTCGCAACCACCGGTTATCTCGGTGACGCCGTCAAGAACATCGCCCCTGACGCCGAGATCACCGTCCTGGTCGCCCCTGGCGGCGACCCCCACACCCAGAGCTTGACTACCCAAAACACCCAGGCCATCAACGACGCCGATCTGGTCGTGTGGACCTCTCATGACATGGAACACAAGATGATGGATCAGCTTGACAACCTGGGTGACAAGCAGATTCCTGCTGCCGAGGCCATTCCGGAATCCGATCTACTGCCCTGGGAAGAGGACGGCAAGGTCGAGGGCCATGACCCACATGTGTGGAACTCCCCCGATAACTGGACCATTGTCGTCACTGCGATTGCCAACAAGCTAGCGACCATTGATAGCGCCAATGCCGACACCTACCGGAAGAATGCAGAGGCCTACAACAAGGAGATCATCAAGATGAAGGACGACGCTAAGGCCAAGCTCAGCGCTATTCCGGCTGAGAATCGCGTCCTGATCACCGGCCACGACGCCTTCAACTACCTCGGCAAGACCTTTGATATTGAGATTCACGCCACCGACTTCGTCTCTTCTGAAGCACAGATCTCTGCCGCCGAGATGGATGAACTCGCATCCTTGATTGTCTCCAAGAAGATCAAGACGATTTTCCAGGACAACCTGGCCAACCCCGACGCGATCAACCACCTGAAAGACGCCGTCAAGGCTAAGGGCTGGGAGGTTCAGGTCTCGAATAAGCCTCTCTACGCCGACTCCTTGGGTGAATCGGCACCGACGAATACCTATCTTGGTGCCTTCCAGTACAACATCGACACCATTGTCGAAGCCTTGGCTCCACGATCCTAAGGCAGCATGTGTGGGGCCGAAACCAACCGTCTAGGCCCCACACCCACCACGTCCGCCATATCAGCCATATTGGTCGAATCCCCTACATCCACCGTACCCGCATATCCCGTTAGCGACCCCGCGAAACTAGCCAGATGAACTCTTCACCGACTGCACCAAGCTTCAGCACCCACCAGCTCAGCGTTGCCTACCGCGATAACCTGGCCCTCAACGACGTCTCAGTCTCCGTCAACAGCGGTCACTTCATGGCCATTCTTGGCCCGAATGGAGCCGGAAAATCCACCCTGATCAAAGCCGCCATGGGCCTGATTCCGACCCTGTCCGGGACGGCATCATTCTTCGGCCAACCATTGGGCAAGGTGCGCCGCCGAATCGGCTATATGCCCCAGTCCGCCGAAGTTGACTGGGACTTCCCCACCACCGTCCGAGACGTCGTCACCATGGGAACCTACGGGCAGCTCGGTTGGATTCGCAGGCCGGGGCCGAAGCAGATGCGTCTGGTGGACAACGCCTTGGAGATGGTTGGCCTCGCCGATCTCGCCCACCGGCAAATCTCCCAGCTATCCGGCGGGCAAAAGCAGCGCACCTTTGTGGCCCGCATCCTCGCCCAAGACCCTGAGGTTCTGATCATGGACGAGCCATTCGCAGGGATCGACGTCGCGTCTGAACAGACCATCATGACAATCCTGCGAGACCTCAACGCCTCCGGTAAGACCATCGTCATTGTCCACCATGATTTATCGACCGTCACTAGCTTCGCCACTGACGTCACCGTCCTCCAAGAAGGTAAGGTCGTCGCTACCGGCCCGACGTCCGAATGTTTCACCGCCGAGGTGATCGGGGAAGCCTACGGGATTTCTCACGCCATCTTCGAGACCAGAGGTGTGCGATGAACGTCCTCCTTCCCCAGCTCATCAGTATCATCGACTTCCTCGGCAACTACACCTTCCGCACCATGCTGATTGGCACTGCGGTGATCGGTGGAGTTTCTGGGGCGTTCGGCACCTACTTGTATCTGCGTCGCCAATCTCTGATCTCTGACGTGATTGGCCACTCCTCGGTTGCTGGCATCACCATCGCCTTCGTGGTGTGCGCCACTGTCTTAGGTGTCAACGGACGGGCCATGTTACCGCTGACCATTGGCTCGCTGATTGCCTCCTCCCTCGCTGTTATCGCCGCGAATCTGATCGCGCGCCACTCCCGGCTCGGTATCGACTCCGCGATGGTGGTGTGCCTGTCGATCTTCTTCGGAGGCGGGATGGTGATGATGAACTGGATCACCCACTCCACACTTCCCAACCGTGGCGGGATCACCAAGTACATGTTCGGCAACGCCGCCACCATGACCCAAAGCGACCTCTACGTCGTCTGTGCCTTCGCTCTGCTCGCCCTCATCGTGATGGGTGTGTTGTGGAAGGAGTTCAAACTATTTACCTTTGACCCGATTCTCGCCCACACCCAAGGATTCACATCCCGTCTTCTCGACCCGATCATGTTGGTTACTATCACCGTCGCCATCGTCATCGGCGTCAAATCTGTGGGGTTGATCTTGATGGTCGGCTACTCGGTGATGCCAGCCGCTTCTGCTAGACAGTGGACCAATCACCTATCCACCATGGTGGCCTTGTCCATGGCCTTCGGCGCTTTCGGCGGGGTCGCAGGCTCATATCTGTCGGTGAATATCGGCAGGGTGCCCACCGGCCCGGTGATCGTCTTGGTCTTGTTCGCCGTCTTCATCGCCTCTGTGCTGTTGTCGCCAAAGCGCTCCATTATCCGCTCAATCGTGGCCCGACAACGCCACATGGATCAGCTCAAACAACAAGTGAAGGTGGTGTCCCGATGAGCTTCATGACCTCCGTCGTCCTGCTGTGCGTAATCACTGCCTGCGTATGCGCCTTCCCTGGCTCCCTCCTCGTGATCCGCAAACAATCCATGCTGGTTGAGGCGATGAGCCACGCCGTCCTGCCTGGGATCGTCATTGGTGTTCTCGTCTCCCGTCGAACCAACTCGGTGTGGATGATCTTCTTCGCCTCCTTGATGGGGCTGATCGTCGTCATCGGCGCCGAGAAATTCCGGCAAACCGGGTTGATCACCTCAGATTCGTCCCAGGGGATTCTCTTCCCCTTCCTGTTCTCCGTCGGGATCATCCTGCTCTCGACCGTTCTCTCCTCCGTCCACGTCTGCGAAGACACAGTGCTCACCGGCGACATCAACCTGATGGCCCTGCAAACCGAGCACCTGATCCTCAACGGAATCGACTACGGCCCACGCACGATGTGGCATCTCCTCGCTGTCTTGGCCCTCGACGCCATCTACGTCACCGTATTCTGGCGCGTCCTCAAACTCGCCACCTTCGACCCGACGCTGGCCCGCACGATGGGCTTCCCCGTCAACGCCGTCAACCTCGGTCTTATGACCCTGGTGTCGCTAACCGTGGTGGTCGCTTTTTCAGTAGCCGGCGCCATCCTCGTCGTCGCCTTGATGATCGTCCCCCCAGCAGCGGCCGCCGTCTTCGCGCATCGATTCTCATCCCTGATGATCATGTCCCAGGTCTTCGCCATCGCCTCAGCCTTGATCGGTTTCTGGACGGCCAACGTCTTCACCCTCTCTACCGCTCCGATGATGGCTTTCGTCAACGGCATCCTCTTCTTAGTGGTGTTGATCATCCACAACCTCAGGCGGCACCGGCGCAAGTTCGCCTCACAAATCAGCGACGAATCTGCGCTAGCCATCCCCGAAATCGCTGAACGGGCCGAACTAACTGACACTCCCGAACGTGAACTCGCCTTCGTAAAGTGAGAGACTGGCACGCCCTGAGGTAGGCTCACTACTAGCCCCACGGTTTTCACCTTGGGGCACAACGACGGTAGGAGTCGACATGCGCGTACTGAGTACCACTTTCAAGGACGGTCAATCGATCCCGCAGCCCTGTGCAGAACCGGGCTGTGGGGGCGCAAACATCCGTCCTGCCTTGGCGTGGACCGGGGCCCCTTTCCAAACCAAGAGCTACGCGATCACCATCTTCGACCCGGACGCCCCGCGCCCCGAAGGCTGGTGGCACTACCTAGTGATCGACATTCCCGAGTTCACCACGTCGATTCGCGAAAATGCGGTGATCCCCTTCTCTGCCCGCGAATGGGTCAATGACTACGGCTATCTCGGCTACGGCGGGCCCAACCCGCCCGAGGGTCCCGCGCACCGCTACATCCACACCGTCTATGCGTTACCGCGTCCTCGTCTGGACGTTCCTGACGACGCCACCGCAACCGAGGTTGAACAGATCATCAAAGAGACCGCGATTGCGTCCGCGTCGATCACCGGCTACTACCAGAATGAAGCTAGCCGCCAAGATTCGTAGTTAGTCCTTGAAGAGTTGGGCGGTGGTTCGCCACTGTCCAACTCTTTCCATGCCAACACGACGAAGGAGATATTACATGTCCGATTTGATTCAACCGGTAGGCTCATTTGTCCGATCCGTTGCCGGGCGCAAGCCTGAGAGTTGCACCGCGATGGAGATCTGGACCGGTCTGAGCGAGGCCATTGTTGAACGAATCGCAGACAACTGGGAAAGGACGGCTGCTCAATACTCCAAAGAACGCAAGCAGCACTACTTCTCCGCAGAGTTCCTGATGGGGCGCGCCCTACTGAACAATCTGACGAATCTGTCGTTGATTGACGAAGCCAAAGCCGCTGTTGAGGCCTACGGCTTCGATCTATCCGACGTGCTCGAAGAGGAATGTGACGCCTCTCTCGGCAATGGTGGTTTGGGACGACTGGCCGCCTGTTTCCTGGATTCATGTGCCACCCAGAATCTGCCCGCGATCGGCTACGGGATTCTCTACCGCTACGGACTGTTCAAGCAGTCCTTCAAGGACGGGTTCCAAGCTGAGGCTCCTGATCCGTGGATGGAGGAGGGCTACCCCTTCGTCATCCGTCGCGAGGAGGAGCAGAAGATCGTCCACTTCGCTGACATGGACGTCCGAGCCATCCCCTACGACATGCCGATCACCGGCTACGGCACGAAGAATGTCGGCACCTTGCGTCTGTGGAAGGCAGAGCCGATGGAAGAGTTCGACTACGAGATGTTCAACTCGCAGCGATTCACCGACGCCATCGTGCTGCGCGAACGCGTCAATGATCTCTCCCGCGTTCTCTACCCCAACGACACCACCTTCGACGGTAAGGTGCTGAGGCTTCGTCAACAGTACTTCTTCGTCTCGGCGGCGCTGCAAGAGATGATCGACATCTACAAGCACTACCACGGCACCGATTTGACGAAGTTCGCCGACTTCAACTGTGTCCAGCTCAACGACACCCACCCGGTGGTGGCCATCCCCGAATTGATGCGTCTCCTGATGGACGATCAGCACCTCGGCTGGGACGAAGCATGGGAAGTCGTCACCCACACCTTCGCCTACACTAACCACACCGTGCTCGCTGAGGCGCTAGAG
>JAEZZG010000080.1 GCA_023442485.1 Actinomycetes bacterium
TCTCGACCCGCCGAGCAGTACCCACCCAGTCGAACCCCGCCGCGCAGCAATCCAGTCAGGCAGCCCTAGGCCAGTCGGCACAGTCTGCCCCGGCAGCAGAACACGCCCCCGCTGCGTCCAAGTCCAACAATAGCGACGACGAGCTCGATATCCCGTCGTTCATGTAGCCGGAATGTTCGTCTTTCGTGACGGAATAACCGGAGCCGTCCAGGTTGGATTCACGTCCAGGAATGGGGGCGTGTCCAGCCCCAGCCTGGGGCCACTGAATCTTGGCAGACTCGACCTCGACCCTGCCGACAACGTCAGGCGCAACTACGAGCTGATTGCCGAATCCATCGGAGTCGACACCATCGTCGGGGTCTCGCAGGTTCACGGCACCGACGTATTCACCGTCACCGACGACCACCTCGGTACACCCCTAGGCGCTGAACTGACCGAAGCTGATGGGTTAGTGACCACATCGTCTGGAGTGGGTTTGGTGATCAAGGTGGCCGACTGTGTTCCTATTCTGTTGTCTTCCCATGACGGGACGGTGATCGGCGCCTGCCATGCCGGGCGTCGCGGATGGCTAGACGGGGTGATTGAACAAACCATTGACCGCATGATCGCCCTCGGCGCCACCGGATTACGTGCCTGGATCGGTCCCCACATCTGCGCACACTGCTACGAAGTCCCGGCGGAGATGGCCGAACAGGTGGGTCGTCGTTTCCCTCAGGCCATTGGCCAGACGTCGTGGGGAACGCCAAGTCTTGATCTCGAAGCCGGTTGTGCCCAGATCCTGCTCGAACACCAGGTTCAGGTATTCAAGGTGGGTCTGTGCACCTACACTAGCGACGAGTTGAGCTCCTACCGGCGTGACGGCGATCGGGCAGGGCGTGTAGCCGGAATCATTTGGCGTGTCTAAGGCGTCGATACTTCGTATCCCTAGCTATTCCAGGTAATCTCGAACCAACTGTCCAAGGCTTGTTCTTTGGCTACTGGGGTAGTCACGGCGGACGCTGTGGCAAATGGAAGGCTGATTGATGGGTTTCAAAGGTGTGATGGAGTGGCTCGGTCTGTCGAATTCTGACGATCGCTACGACTACGAAGAGACGTCGGTGGAAGAAACCGGCGAAGTCTATGACGAGATGGAGCTGGAACCGTCAGTAGTGACGCCCATCTCGGAACGTCGTCGCTCCCGTGAGTCACACTACGACGATGAATCCCAGCCCCAGCAGAGCCAAGTGCGCGCTGCTGACCTGGACCGCATCATCAAGATCAACCCGCGCACCTACAACGAAGCCCGCACCATCGGGGAGCACTTCCGCAACCACGTCCCGGTCATCATGAACCTGTCCGAAATGGAACATGACGAGGCCAAACGCCTCATCGACTTCGCCTCCGGCCTAGTTTTCGGCCTCAACGGAAGTATCGAGAGAGTCACCTCCAAGGTCTTCCTCTTGACCCCGCACAACGTCGCCGTCGCCGACGAAGACAAGGCACGATTCGCCTCTTCCGGAGGTTTCTTCAACCAGTCCTAACCGGGAGCCACCCCGCAAGGTCGAGACGATCCAGCCTGCCCCGACGCCGGTTTGACCATTCCCGGTAGACTCTCCTCATGCATTTGTTAGCGGTGGGGATCCTTCTCGTGCTGCAGATCTTCCTGTGGCTGTTGGTTGCTCGAATGGTTCTGTCGTGGATGAGCTTCCTATCGCCGCGATTGAGTCCGTCCGGCTTCGTCGCGGTGATTTTCGAGGTCATCTACACCCTGACCGATCCGCCACTGAAATTCCTAGGACGCTTCATTCCCCCGCTGAGGGTGGGGGCAGTCGCCATCGACACCAGTTTCATGGTGCTCTTCTTCCTCATCCTGGTGCTTCGACGGGTCGTCATCGGCCTCTTCTACTGAAAATCTCTTCCTCAGCTTGAGGGTTTAGCCCGTATTTTGCGCCCATTCTGGTCAAGCCTTTCCTGACTGAGGTAGCCTGAATCATGTTTCCGTAGCCTCATCGGTGCGGATTGACCTTCTATCCAAGTCACTAGCTGGGAGTACACACTATGACGCTGACCCTTGACGAGGTTCGCCAAATTCGCTTCCCGATGGCAAAGCGGCCCCAAGAGGGATACCGCGCGACTGAGGTGGACGATTTTGTCGACCGGGTTGAGTTGGCCTTCGCTGAGTTTGAAGACGAGCGCGAACGGCTGAATGCTCAAGTTAAAGCCCTGCAAGCTGACGGTGGCACCGAACCGGGCACAACCGGTGAATCGGTGAACTTGGACGAGCTTGCCCGTCTGCGCGCGGAACTGGATCAGGCCCACCAGCGTGCCGCTGAGGCTGAAGAGCGCGCTTCCCAGCGTTCCGCCGAAGTCGACCAGCTCAACCGTGAGCTGTCCGAAGCTAAGACCACCGCAGCCGCCGCCGTCGCGTCTGCCCAAGGACAAGATCCTGACGAAGCCCTGCGCGCCGAAATCTCTCGTCTCGGCGAAGAGAATGCCCAGCTTCGCGCCGATCTTGATCACGCCAACGGCGAACTCGACAACGTCCGTCGTGAACTCGGCACTACGGTTGACGATCTCAACCGGACCCGCTCCGATCTTGACAATATGCGTCACGACCTTGACGGTGCTCGCGCCGATCTCGAGTCTGCCCGCGCCCAGGCCATGGAAGCCTCCCGTACTACCGGTTACATCCCGGTGATCCAGGACGGTGTAGAGCGCATCGAGGTCACCACCTCCGCTGAGGCCGGTGCCGCCGTCGCCCGCATGGTCACCCTCTCCACCGAACAGGTTGAGACCATCACCCGCGAGGCCAACGAAGAAGCCAAGCGCGTCGTTGATCTAGCTAACAGCCAGGCCCAGGAACTGACCACCAACGCTCAGTCGCGTGCCGATCAGATCGTTGGCGAAGCCCAGATCCGTTCCGACCGGATGGTTTCCGAAGCTAACGCTCAAGCCTCCCAGACCACCCGCGACGCCCAGGAAGAAGCCGATCGGGTCACCCGGGAAGCTCAGGAGTACGCGGATCGTCTCTACCAGCAAACCGAAGACAAGCGCCGCGAACTCTTCGCCGAGCTGGAGAATCAGCGCGACGTCCTGGTCGGCAAGGTCTCGCGTCTGCGCGACTTCGAGAAGAACTACCGCAACGAGTTCGAGTCCTTCATGGCTTCGATGCGTGACAAGCTCAACTCCACCGCTCTCGAGCCCGAAGACAAGCCGGTCCTCCTCGACGAAGTCCAGCAATCCTCGGCAACTCCTCGTCTCGATGCCTTGCTAGCAGAACAGTAAAGATTTCAATCTTGGCACGTTAGTGGAAAGTAGAGTCCTAAATACGGTACTTTGAGTGCCTGCAGGGCTCTGCTTTCCCGTTTTAACTGGAGTGAAACTATGGCTGATGAGAAGCAGAAGGAGATTCTTTCCCTTCCCATTCGTGAAGGTGAGGAACCGTGGACCGAAGAGGAGATCGCTGAGGTTCGTGCTGAGCTCATCGAAGATGTCGAACGCATGGGCAAGGCTGTCGAGGCAGCAGAGGCTGAACTCAATCAGCTCATGGACAGTGGCGCGGACGGAAACGGGCGCGACCCGGCTGACGTTGGCTCATCCAACTATGAACGCGACCAAGGAGTCTCCTTGGCCCACAACGTCCGTGGCCTCTACGAGCAGTCACAGCTTGCCCTCTCCCTTCTGGAATCAGGTAAGTACGGCTACTGCGAGGTCTGTGGCGAGCCCATCGGCAAGGCCCGCCTCCAAGCATTCCCGAGGGCAACCTTGTGTGTGGCATGTAAGCAACGCGAGGAACGTCGTTAATGACGCAGGCTCATCCGAGTGCCGTCGTGAATCGCAACCGCTTCCGGATCTGGTTTTTAGCCATCGCGGTAACTGGATTCCTCGCCGATCTAGGCACCAAAGAATTGGCCTTGCGGCACCTGGCTAACCGGCCCCAGCCACCATCTTTCTTTGCTGGCTGGCTGTCATTCCCCGTCGTGGCCAACCCGGGAGCGGCCTTCTCCATGGGCACCTCGCTGACCTGGGTGTTCACTCTCTTAGCGCTGGTGGCTTTCTTCGGGCTGATCATCTTCGGGCTGGTGCGGCTATCGTCCTGGTTCCCCACCGTCGTTTGTGGCCTATTACTCGCCGGCGTCAGCGGCAACCTCGCCGACCGGCTCTTCCGTGAACCGGGTTTCTTCCACGGCCACGTCATCGACTTCATCTCGGTCAAACACTTCGCTGTCTTCAACGTCGCCGACGTGTGGATCTCCGTAGCTGCAGGGCTGCTGGTCATCTTAGTCATCGCCGAATCATGCCGTGCTGGTCGAGGTAGTGACCAGGGGAATCAGGTGAGTTCGTGAGTGTCCTATTCGTCCCCGACGGTCTCGATGGCGAGAGGATCGATGTCGCCTGCGCGCGCATGACCGGGATGAGCCGCGCCCGCGTCGTCGAGGTGATGAATGAGGGCAATCTCCTTGTCAACGGGCAGGTCGTCACCAAGCCGTCGACCCGTGTTAGCGCCGGCGATCTCGTCGACGTCGACACCGGCCAGCTCACCCGCGAAGTCCAGATCACGCCCCAAGAGGTTGCCGGGCTCAGTGTCGTCTACGACGACGCCGACATCATCGTCGTCGACAAACCTGTCGGCGTCGCCGCCCACCCCACTCTCGGCTGGGACGGCCCCAGTGTCCTCGAACACTTGATGGCTGCGGGTTTTTCGATCACCACCTCCGGTGCTGCCGAACGTCAAGGCATCGTCCAGCGTCTCGATGTAGGAACCTCCGGTTTGATGGTGGTTGCAAAGTCCGAATACGCCTACTCGGTGTTGAAGCAAGCATTTCGCGATCGTGAAGTCCACAAGATCTATCACGCCCTGGTGCAGGGCCACCCAGATCCGTTCACCGGAACCATCGACGCGCCGATCGCCCGCCACCCCGGTTCGGAGTGGAAGATGGCAGTGGTCGAGGGGGGACGCCGGTCAATCACCCACTATGAAACCCTCAACGCCTTTCTCAACACCACCTTGCTGCAGATTCATCTAGAGACCGGACGCACCCACCAGATCCGGGTGCACATGTCGGCGATCAAACATCCTTGCGTCGGCGACCCGCTCTACGGTTCAGACCCGGTGCTCGCCGAGAAACTCGGACTCGAACGCCAGTGGCTCCACGCCGTCGAACTCGGATTCATCCATCCAGGAACGGGTGAATACGTCACCTTCACTTCGGAATACCCCGACGATCTGCAACGCGCACTTCAGATGGTCGAGGACGACTTTTATGCGTGATTCTGAAGCGGGTCTTGCTAGGCTCGAAATGTGCGTAGAGCAAAGATCGTATGTACTTTAGGTCCAGTAACTAACACTATTGAGCGTCTCGAAGAGATGATGCGTGCTGGGATGGATGTGGCCAGGCTCAACATGAGTCACGGCTCCCATGCTGAGCACAAAGAACGGCTCGATCTGGTCCGTCAGGCCTCCCGCAATGTCGGGAAAACCGTCGGTGTTTTCGCCGATCTGCAAGGCCCTAAGATTCGCCTCGGCGTTTTCGCTGAACCCCAGGTTGAACTGATCCCGGGACGCAAGTTCACCATCACTACTGACGATATCGTCGGTGACGCCTTGCGCTGTTCCACCACTTTCAAGGGACTCCCCGGTGACGTCAGCGTCGGTGAGACCATCTTGATTGATGACGGTCGATTGAGCCTGACGGTGACTAATGTCACCGCTACCGACGTCGAGTGTGAGGTCGTGGTGGGTGGTCCGGTCTCTGACCACAAGGGGATCAACCTGCCTGGTGTTGCCGTCTCGGTCCCTGCGTTGAGTGAAAAAGACGAGGATGACTTGCGCTGGGCGCTTCGCGAAGATGTTGATTTCATTGCGCTGTCTTTTGTTCGTTCCGCCGACGACATCAAACGGGTCCACGAGATCATGGATGAAGAGGGGCGTCGCCTCCCGGTGATCGCCAAGATTGAGAAGCCTCAGGCGGTGGAGAACCTGCCCGAAATCATCGATAGTTTTGACGCCTTCATGGTTGCTCGTGGCGACCTGGGTGTGGAGCTTGATCTTGAACGGGTGCCGATGGTGCAGAAGCGCATCATCCGTTCGGCTAGGCAATGGGCTAAGCCGGTGATCGTCGCCACTCAGATGTTGGACTCCATGATTTTTTCCCCGCGTCCTACCCGCGCGGAGGCCTCCGATGTGGCTAACGCTGTGCTTGATGGCGCTGACGCGGTGATGCTTTCGGGAGAGACCTCGATTGGTCAATACCCGGTGCAGACGGTGGAGACGATGGCCCGCATCATCGACACCACCGAACAGTCCGGTATCGATTCCATTGACGATATTCACTGGGAGCCGCGCACGACTGGCGGCGTGATTACTCGGGCAGCCGTCAACGTCGCCAAGAGTGTCAACGCGAAGTTCCTGGTGGCTTTCACCAAGTCTGGCGATACGGCGTTGCGTCTGTCGAGGCTGCGTCCTCCGGTACCGATTCTGGTGTTCACTCCGGAAGAGTCCACGGTGCGCGAGATGTGTGCGGTGTGGGGTGCCCAGACCCTCAAAATCCCGGAATATTCCGATCACGAAGAGATGATGCGTCAGATGGACGAGGTTCTGTTGGAACGCGGCATCTGTGAAGTGGGGGAGCGGGTTGTGATCGTTTCTGGTTCGCCGGTTGGTATCCCCGGAAAGACGAATATGGTTCAGGTCCACCGGATCAAGCCGTCGGATTGGTGGTATGACGTCCAGCTCTAGGAGTTGGCCGGACGCCGTCCAAGGAATCTTCGAGAGCTAGCGTTCCCCCTAGTCGGGGCGGTGAAATGGAGATTCTAAGCGATTGACGACGGCGAAGGTGAACCGACGACGGAGAAAAGAAAAGGCTCCCGGAAGAACCGGGAGCCTTTGTTGTACCCGAGAGGGGAGTCGAACCCCTAAGGTCGTAAGACCAGCCGGGTTTGAGCCGACAGCGTATACCATTCCGCCACTCGGGCTTGGAAGCGGGTTCTATTCTGCCACACCTGGCCGACATTGCGAAACTCGGTGACTTGGTCGGCGATGGACTCGCAACGCCGTGGCACCCGTAGACCGCTGCCTTGCCGCTATTGTTGCCGAAGCTCGTCGTCATGAGCGGTCAGGCTGATATGGTTGAGCCAATACCACGAGCCTGTGTCCCCAATGGGGTGTCGGTGAATTCCCCAGCTTCTATTGAGTTACTACCTGGTTGCACACTGGTTGCGCGGACTCCTAGTGACGGGGAAACTACCTAGTCGTGAAGCCGTGCAGCGGGTGGGCAAGGGGATGAAACAACCATTGATATTGCACATTGAGCGACGGAGACTTGTCATCGGGTGTTCGTGCTGGTAACTGTGGAACGCTCTACGAATTACAACGAAGTGATAGGTATATGAAAGTGGCTAAGACCGCAAAAGATAATCAAGACCGTCCCCGGGTACTGGTTGCTGAAGACGAAGTGCTGATCCGGATGGATTTAGTCGAACTACTCAATGATGAGGGGTACGACGTCGTGGCCCAAGTCGGAGACGGAGAGGCTGCCGTCAAAGCGGCTCGTGAACTAGCTCCAGACCTGGTGGTGATGGACGTCAAGATGCCGAAGATGGACGGGATCAGCGCCGCCGAGATCATTGCGGAAGAGAGAATCGCCCCCGTGGTGATGCTGACCGCCTTCAGCCAGCGAGACCTGGTCAATCGCGCCCGCGAGGCAGGGGCGATGGCCTATGTGGTGAAACCCTTCGATGCTTCTGACGTGGTTCCCGCCATCGAGATCGCAATGGCTAGATTTGCAGAGATCTGCGCGGTGGAGAAGGAAGTCCTCACCCTCGAGGAAAGGCTAGCTTCTCGTAAGGCCGTCGATCAGGCTAAGGGGATTCTGCAGGAGAGCTTGTCGTTGAGCGAGGCCGAGGCATTTCGCTGGATTCAAAAGACCGCGATGGACCTGCGCAAGTCGATGCGTGAGGTCGCCGAGGGTGTTATTGAGCACGCGAAGAAGGACGCTGAATAGGGCGGTTGCCAGGGGTCATCTGCGCGGCCTTGAGGCGGGTCACAGCCCGTGTGCGCGACGAGATGCTAGACTCCCGGCGCATCTCGATGCGCACAGGTGAGGCGTCCGGTCGCGATGCGGTGATCGGAGTCATCAGTGATCACCACTTCGTAGGTTGACATCGTCCGTCCCTTGTGGATGCAGGTGGCGACGCCGTGAATCTCACCTGAGGAAACCTTGCGGTGGTGGGTGACGTGTAGGTCAACCCCGAAACCAATCTGTTCTGGGCCAACCCTGAGATAGCAGGCTAGGGAGGCAAGGGTTTCGGTGAGGACGGCGGAGGCGCCACCGTGGAGATAGCCGAAGGGCTGAGTGTTGCCAGACACTGGAAGGCTTGCCCTCACCTCGTCAAGATCAGCATAGGTAATCCGCAAACCCATGGCCGTGTCCAAGGGACTGATCAACTGGGCGATCCCTGGATCAAGATCGATCGGGTCGGGGGAGAGTTCGGTGTGTTCAGACATGTGCACACTCTAATCCAGGGCGTCGCCTGGCTTAGCAACTTCGCTAAACTTCGCGACCTCGCCGCCACGGGAGCTACAGCCTTAGTTCAACAGGTAGGGTAAAGCTGTGACTGATTCAACCCTGCTACTCATCGACGGGCACTCGCTGGCATTCCGGGCCTTCTACGCCACCAAGCCTGAGGCTTTTCAGACGTCAACCGGGCAGTGTACGAATGCCGTCCACGGCTTCATCTCGATGTTGGTAAAGCTGGTGCGGGAGGAAAAACCGACCCATCTTGCCGTGGCTTTCGACGAGTCACATCAGACCTTCAGACTTGAGGAATACCCAGATTACAAGGGAGGACGCCCTCCCACCCCCGAGTTGTTCAAGGGGCAGATCACGTTCATCAAGGAGTTTTTGAGCGCCGCCAACATCGTCCATCTGGCCGTCAGCAGCTACGAAGCCGACGATATTGTCGCGACCTTGTCTGTCGCCGGTACCCGCGCCGGGATGAAGACCTTGATCTGCTCGGGAGACCGGGACGCGATCCAACTCGTCAACGATCAAGTGACCCTGCTCTACCCGGTCAAGGGCGTGACGAAGATGACCAGGTTCACCCCTGAGGTGGTCGAGGAGACCTACCTGGTTCCCCCGCATCGCTACCCCGAGTTGGCTGCCTTAGTAGGGGAAAGCTCCGATAACCTCCCTGGCGTCCATAAGGTCGGGCCGAAGACCGCTGTCAAGTGGATCAATCAATATGACGGACTAGACAACATCTTGGCCCATGCCGACTCCATCGCGGGGCAGGTCGGCGAGAATCTGCGGGCATCCATCGACCTGGTCAAGCGTAACCGCAGACTAAATCGTCTGGTTACCGACCTTGACCTTCCGGTTGGTATCGACGACTGTGAACTGCGCCCGATCGACCCGGACGCGGTGGAAGAGTTGATGGCCAGTCTTGAGTTCACCAACCTGAGGAAGCGTTTCTTCTCTACCTGGCCGATCGTCAGGCCCGTGCCTGGGGTGCCGGAGCAGAAAGAGATCCGTCCGATCGAGGCAGAACTTGAGGAGCTGGCCCCAGGCGAACTAGCTGGATGGATGGCGAAGCATCTGTCTGACTCTCAGGTGGGTCTGCGATTCCTGACCAAGCATGAGCCTGGCGGGGGTGAACTAGAAGCCGTGCTGATCGCCGTCGACGGTAGGGTCTGTTACGTCGATGTGGTGGATCTGAGTGTTGACGACGAGCGGGCTCTCGCGGCGTGGTTGGCCGACCCGAACAAACCCAAGATTCTCCACGATCTCAAACCCGATTTGCTGTGCCTGTGGGATAGAGGCTGGATTCTCGACGGGGTGGTCTGCGATTCCGAACTCGTCGCCTACCTCCTGGAACCGTCGGAGAAGAGCTACGCAGTCGACGATCTCGCCAAAAAATACCTTTTCGTCTCCATCACGGAGGCCGAAAAGAAGAAGAAAACGCGCAAGAAACAAGACCAAATGCCGGTGATGGTCGAGGATCCGCAAGAGAGGCGCAAACGTCTGACAATCGAGGCCGAGCGAACCGAGGCGACCCGCCGCCTCGGACAGCAGCTACCTGAGCAGCTCAGCCAAGGCGCGATGGAACTACTCAATGAGGTGGAGATGCCTCTCCAGCACATCCTCGCCTCGATGGAGAGAACCGGGATTGCCGTCAATCACGACTATCTCGACACCATGAGGTCGCAGTTCGACCAGGCCGCCGCCCAGGCTCAGCAGCAAGCCATCGACATCTTGGGGGAGAAGGTCAACCTGGATTCCCCGTTGCAGCTCCAAGAGGTTCTGTTCGAGAGATTGAAGATGCCGCCCACGCGCAAGATCGCGAAGGGCTATTCCACGGATGCCGAGTCGCTGACTGAGCTGTTTGCCACCACCCAGCACCCCTTCTTGGAGTCCTTGCTGATCTATCGCGACCAAAACAAGCTGTCCCAGATCGTCACGGGCTTGATCAAGGCGGTTGCTGACGACGGCAGAATCCACACCAGTTTCATGCAGACCACGACCAGCACTGGCCGACTGTCGTCGAAGAACCCCAATCTGCAAAATATCCCGGCACGCTCAGAACTCGGACGTCAGATCCGTGAGGCATTCATCCCCGGTGACGGCTATGAGTCGCTATTGAGCGCCGACTATTCGCAGATCGAGATGAGGGTGATGACCGATGTCTGCCAGGATCAAGACCTCATCGAAGCCTTCCGGTCTGGGGAGGATTTCCACACCGAGATGGCTGCCCGGGTGTTTGGCGTGGACCCCGCCCAGGTCAGCTCTGATCAGCGGTCCAAGATCAAAGCGATGAACTACGGGTTGGCATACGGCCTGTCCGTCTTCGGACTCGCCAAACAGCTCGGGATCACGAATACCGAAGCTAAGCAACTCATGGAGGTCTACTTCTCCAGGTTCGGCAAGGTTCACGACTACCTCGACGGTGTGGTGGCGAAGGCGAGACGGACCGGATATACCGAAACTATCTTGGGTCGGCGTCGCTACCTGCCTGATTTGGTGTCCGATCAGCGCCGTCTGCGCCAGATCGCGGAGCGGGCCGCGTTGAATGCCCCGATCCAGGGCTCGGCAGCCGACATCATGAAGGTGGCCATGATCAAGGTCTTCGATCAGATGGCGGCACAGTCGCTGAGATCGCGCATCCTGTTGCAAGTTCATGACGAGTTGATCATCGAGGTTGCCCCCGGGGAAGAGAATGCGGTGCGCGAACTCGTCGTGGACGTGATGAGTCACGCGATCACGATGGTGGTTCCCCTGGATGTGTCTGTCGGTGTCGGCAAGACCTGGAATCAGGCCCAGCACTAGGGTGGGCTACTCAAACGGGGCGCTAATAAAACAGTGGTGAGCCGGGCTTTGGGCCAGGCTCACCGGGTTTGGTTAGGTGGATTGTTCCTTACTGCGACGAGGAACTATGGTTGAGGGGTCGGCGTGGGCTGCTCCGCGTTGGCGGTGGGAGCAGCCTCTTTGGTCGGGTCGATCAGATCAGCGTAGAAGACCACGCGCGACAACCATTCTTCCTGGTTCCAGTCAAAGTCGTCACAGACCACAATGTCGAGGCCAGGGGTCCCGTTGAAGCGGTAGACGTCGTCAGAGTCCTTGTCGTATTCGGAGACGAAAATCTTCTTCTGGTGGGTGTACTTGTAGCACAAGACGGTGCCGTCCTCCCCGTGGACGCGGATGATGTCTCCGTCCTTGATACCGATGGTCTTATCCAACATGTAGTTACCGAGGGCGCCACCGTTGCGATAGGTGTGGATCATGAAGGTCGACATGCCTTCGGCAGAGCCAGGCATGGGAGAACCAGTCCACCAGCTCGCCATGCCGGGTTCATTCTTCGGCGGGGCAGCGGGGGAGCCATTGGAGTCGAGTCCCGTCTGAATCACCGGGATATCCCAGCCGCGCTGCGGGACCTCCATCCGCACCGGGACGATCGGGGTGAACGTCGTCGCGCAACCAACCAGCGAGGCATCGGTTTCCTTCGGGGTCGGGATGGGGAGCGGAGTAAGAGCTTCTTCTGTCGACGAGGACACGGTGCGGTCGTTCTTACCGGGGCGAATCTGGCTGTAGACGAGCCCGACGATCAGAGCCGCCAGAACGATGCCGATCAGGATCGCAATCGCCGTCTTGGACCGCGAAGACGATTGAGACTGTGCTGCTCGAGCAGGGGTAGTTGCGTTCTGCGGGCCCGGTTTGTCTGAGTTGAAATCTGACGTGACCTGGGGATCGTCCCCTCGTGGTGGAAGAGTCATGAAACAGAGATTACCCGATTTTTCGCCCAGTTCGAGGGCAGATTTTCCTGACCGGGGTTTGACTGTGGGATTAACTTCTCCTCACGACTAATTGACCCTGTAGGAAAGGCGCTACTACACTTGCCAATGCGTTGTGTCTGTATCGTCTCGGACGGAGTAGACGATACCGCAGGCTTGCGGAATTAAATCTCTAGTCAGGGCGATTTCTGAGCTTGTGTCCGGGCACGGCCATCAATCTCTCATTACTCATCGGAGACATATTAATGACCTCCTCTCCAGAGGCCGCACAGGTTGTCGTTGACGACCTGGGGTCCGACGAAGCCTTTGAGCAGGCTATCGATTCTACGATTAAGTATTTCAATGACGGCGACATCGTCACCGGTACCGTAGTCAAGGTTGACCGGGACGAGGTCCTCCTTGACATCGGCTACAAGACCGAAGGTGTGATCCCGTCTAAAGAACTGTCGATCAAGCACGACGTCAATCCTTTCGATGTTGTCAAAGAGGGCGAAGAAATCGAAGCCCTGGTGCAGCAGAAGGAAGACAAAGAGGGTCGCTTGATCCTGTCCAAGAAGCGTGCCCAGTATGAGCGCGCTTGGGGAACCATCGAACGCGTCAAGGAAGAAGACGGTGTTGTTTCCGGTACCGTCATCGAAGTTGTCAAGGGTGGTCTCATCGTTGACATCGGTCTGCGTGGCTTCCTGCCGGCTTCCTTGGTGGAGATGCGTCGCGTCCGTGACCTGCAGCCCTATGTTGGTCAGGAGATCGACGCCAAGATCATCGAACTCGACAAGAACCGCAACAACGTGGTGCTGTCTCGCCGTTCCTGGCTGGAGCAGACCCAGTCCGAGGTTCGCCAGAACTTCCTCAACCAGTTGCAGAAGGGCCAGATCCGCAAGGGCGTGGTCTCCTCCATCGTCAACTTCGGCGCCTTCGTCGACCTTGGTGGTGTTGACGGTCTGGTTCACGTCTCCGAGCTGTCCTGGAAGCACATCGATCACCCGTCTGAGGTTGTCGAAGTGGGTATGGACGTCACCGTCGAGGTTCTTGACGTTGATCTCGATCGTGAGCGCGTCTCCTTGTCGCTGAAGGCCACCCAGGAAGATCCGTGGCAGACCTTCGCTCGTACCCACCAGATCGGTCAGATCGTCCCCGGCCAGGTCACCAAGCTGGTGCCGTTCGGTGCCTTCGTCCGGGTCGAGGAAGGTATCGAGGGTCTGGTTCACGTCTCCGAGCTGGCCGAGCGTCACGTCGAGATCCCGGAGCAGGTTGTCTCCGTCAACGACGAAGTGATGGTCAAGATCATCGATATCGACCTCGATCGTCGCCGCATCTCCTTGTCGCTGAAGCAGGCTAACGAGAACATCGACATCGCCGCTGACGACTTCGATCCGTCCCTGTACGGCATGACCGCCAGCTACGACGAAGCCGGCAACTACATCTACCCCGAAGGTTTCGACCCCGAGACCAACGAGTGGAAGCCCGGCTACGAAGAACAGCAGCGTGCTTGGGAAGAGCAGTACGCCCAGGCCCAGCAGCGCTGGTTGGCTCACAAGGCCCAGGCCAAGGCTGCCGAGCAGGCTGACAACGAGGCGGCCATCGATCTGGAAGCCCAGTCGGCTTACTCCGCCAAGGGTGACGAGCCGGTTGCTGGCTCCCTCGCCTCTGACGAAAGCCTCCAGGCTCTGCGCGACCAGATGAACTCTCAGCAGTAGTTCTTGCTGACCCAGTCCTCGGTGGGGTGGATTCCGATCCGCCCCACCAGGTGCTTTTAAAACCCCGACACAAGGTCGTCAACCATCTCTTAGTTTCAACACGGCAAGACTTACTATCCGCCCTTATCCCCACTTCGGCGGTTTTCATGTCACACTTATTCCCATGTTTCGGATAGGTCTCACTGGTGGAATCGGTTCAGGAAAGTCCACCGTCGCAGAAGTCTTTCGTGAATTAGGTGCAGTCGTCATCGACTGGGATGACCTCGCCCGCGAAGTCGTCCTTCCCCACACCAAGACTTTCCACGCCATCGTCTCCCATTTCGGTGACGTCGTCGTGACCGAGGAAGGCGTCCTCAACCGCGATCGTCTCGGCGCGATCATCTTCCACGACGACGAGGCTCGGGCAGAGCTGAACAAGATCACCCACCCTGCGATCCGTGAGCTGGCCTGGGAGAAGGAACGTGAATCCGGGGGCGACATCATCGTCCATGTGATCCCGTTGCTTGTCGAAGGCGGTCTGAAATCCGCTTTTGACGCCGTTCTCGTCGTCGACATTGATCCAGACGAGCAGATGGCCCGGCTCATGGAACGTAACGGCTACTCCGCCGAGGAGGCGACGGCCCGAATCAACGCCCAGATCGATGCGGACGAGCGGCGTAAGGCCGCTGACTACGTCATCGATAACTCTCCGAGCCGTGACGATGTTCGCCAAGCCATCGAGAAGCTGTGGCCGGAATTCCTGACGCGCTCACGGCACAACCACTAGCGGTGCGCGATCCACGATGACCCCAGGCCGCTGCGGTGACGACAACCGGTGCGGCCTTGAAAAGACGATCCCGCTGCCTCGACGAGGAATTCTCTCGCCGGGGCAGACTAGTCTTCGGTCCGGCTGAACCAGGTTTTTGTTCTCGCTCCCAACGACCTAGGCTAGCCCCATGCGTCCGGTAGAGAAGATTCAGCGAACCGTCGCCAGGTTTACCATGGAGGCGGATTTTCGCCCCTCCGGTGATCAACCCGAAGCGATCGCCGAGATCGCCCGCAGAATCAACGCCGGTGAGAAAGACGTCGTTCTCCTCGGCGCGACCGGAACCGGTAAAACCGCCACCGTCGCCTGGGTTGCAGAACAGTTGCAGAGGCCGATGTTGGTGATGCAGCCGAATAAGACCTTGGCGGCGCAGTTCGCCAATGAGTTGCGGCATTTCTTCCCGAATAACGCGGTCGAATACTTCGTCTCCTACTACGACTACTACCAGCCCGAGGCCTACATCCCGCAGACCGACACCTATATTGAGAAGGACTCTAGCCTCAACGAAGAGGTTGAGCGGTTGCGTCACTCTGCCACGAACTCCTTGCTGACCAGGCGAGACGTCATTGTCGTCTCCACGGTCTCGGCTATCTACGGTCTGGGCACCCCGCAAGAATATGTCGACCGGATGTTGACCTTGCGGATCGGTGACGAATGGGAGCGTGGCGATATTTCTCGCCAGCTCGTCACCATGCAATATGAACGCAACGACGTCGCCCAAACGCGCGGCACCTTCCGTTTCCGTGGGGACACCCTCGAGATCTATCCGATGTATGAAGAGAATGCGGTCAGGGTGGAGTTCTTCGGTGACGAAATCGACGCCCTCTCCACAGTCCACCCGCTAACCGGGGCGCAGTTGAGCCAAGATCAGGAACTCTACGTCTTCCCGGCCTCTCACTATGTAGCGGGTGAGGAACGGATGGAGCGGGCCATGCGCGATATTGAAGCTGAACTAGACCAGCGTCTCCAAGAGCTGCACAACCAAGGAAAACTCCTCGAAGAACAGCGGCTGCGGATGCGCACTACCTACGATCTCGAGATGATGGGGCAGATGGGTAGCTGCGCCGGAATCGAGAACTATTCCCGTCACATCGACGGGCGCGAGCCGGGGTCGCCCCCGAACTGCCTCCTCGACTACTTCCCCGAGGATTTCGTTCTCGTCGTGGACGAATCCCACGTCACCGTCCCGCAGAT
>JAEZZG010000013.1 GCA_023442485.1 Actinomycetes bacterium
ATCTGCGCCAGCGTGGTTTCACGCGGCTGTCGGTGGGGATGCAGTCGGCGGTGGAGTCAGTCTTGGCCGTTCTCGATCGAATCCATGAACCTGCACGCCCCCTCGCCGTCGCGTCCTGGGCGAAACAGGCAGGATTTGAGGTTAACCTCGATCTGATCTTCGGCACTCCCGGGGAAACCCTTGACCAGTGGCGGTACACCCTTGACCAGGCGGTCGGCGTTGAGCCCGACCACATCTCGGCGTATTCGCTGATCGTCGAGCCCGGGACGGCATTGGCTCGCAAGATTCGTCGTGGAGAAGTCACTGCCCCTGACGAGGATGACTTCGCCGATAAGTACGAGATCGCCGAGGAGGTGCTCTCGGCAGCGGGGTTAGTGAACTACGAGGTGTCTAACTGGGCTAAGCCGGGCAACCAATGCCGTCACAATCTGCTGTATTGGAGGTCTGATAACTGGTGGGGGATCGGCCCTGGGGCACACTCCCACATCAACGGGCTGCGCTGGTGGAATGTCAAACTTCCCCGCACCTACGTCGACCAACTCTCTGGTGGCCACCTTCCGGCCGCAGATCACGAGGTCCTCACCGATCATGAACGCCATGAAGAAGAGGTGCTGCTGAGGTTGCGCTTGGCCGAAGGGATGGAGGTTGATCTGCTCACTGACTCGGAGCGGATTCGGCTAGAAGGTTTCCTTGATCAAGGCTGGTGTGAATGGGTCCCAGACGGTATCGTGTCGGGACCTGCCCGGGAGAGGGAAGGACGCGATTCAGCAGGTTATTCAAGACGGGTCAGGGTGGCTCGCCGCAAGATCTTGCTCGCGGACCAGATCATCCGCGACCTCCTCGATTGATTCCACGGTGCCCCGACTAGCCGCCGAGGCATAGACAACGCTACCCAGGGTGGTCGTGATCTGTGCTCGTCACAGCCACCCCATCTTCTCCGCGTAACGGGAGGCTTCGAGACGGTTGCTGGTGCCAGTCTTCGTGATCGCAGCTGAGGCCAGGTTTCGCACGGTTCCAGGAGACAGATATAACTCGGCGGCGATCCGCTTCAGGTCTTTTCCACTGAGGGAACCCCTCAAGACGTCGCGCTCGCGCGGAGTGAGTGGATTTGGTCCGGCGGTCAGCGCTTCTGCCGCTAAGAGGGGATCGACTACTCGTCCGCCAGCGGCGATGGTGCGGATTGCCTGAGCTAGCTCTTCGACTGCAGCGTCTTTGACCATGAAGCCTGCAGCGCCAGCAGCCATACACCGCTGCAGATAGCCAGCCCGTCCAAAAGTGGTAACGATCAAAACGCGGGTGCGCGATCCGGCCTCGGTCAGTGCCCGGGTTGCGGCAATCCCGTCCATCTCGGGCATCTCAATGTCGACGAGGGCGACATCGACGTTACAGTCGCGACAGATACCTACGATGTCCTTTCCTGAGTTAGCTTGGGCGACGACGTCAATATCTGGCTCTAAGTCGAGCAGCGCGGCCAGCCCTGCCCGAACCAGCTCTTGATCGTCAGCGACCAGAATCCGAATCGGGGCGGCAGATGGGGTACTAGTCATTGGTGGATTCCATCACAGTCGTTGGTGTCGGTTCCGTTTCGATCGGTATTTCTGGTAAGACGCTGGGGCGGATTCTGCTTGGCGTGGAGGGTAACGCTGAGTCGGGTTCCAGGATGTGCGTCGGTCAAGGTGAGTGTGGCCCCGGCATCTTTGGCGCGGCGAGCCAATCCGGTCAGGCCCATCCCGAAGCCGGAGTGTCTGAGCCCGCAGCCGTTATCGGTGACAGAGGCGCAGGTGGGGGTCAAAGTGACTGAGATCTCGGTTGCCCCAGAATGTCGCACTGCGTTTGTTACCCCTTCGCGGATAGCCCACCCCAAGAGCGAGTCGATGTCGTTCCTGTAGTGTGGAATGTCCTCTTCACTAGGGAGGATGGGCTTAATTCCGGCGGCTAAGATGGTGCGCCGAGCAGTGTCGAGTTGTTCAGTCAGAGATGGTGAGCGCAGTCCGGTCACGGTGGTGTGGACCTCAGCTAGAGAGGTGCGGGCAATAGCTAAGATGTCGTCGAGTTCGTCTTCGGCGCGTTTCGGGTCGGATTTCAGTAGGCGCTGCGCGAGCTGGGCTTTGACGGTGATTGCGGTGAGGGAGTGGCCGAGCAGATCGTGGATGGTGGAGGCAACCTCGTTGCGTTGGTTGGCCAGGGCTAGTTGACGGGTGAGGGCGATGTGCCGTGTGGAAAACTCCGTGGCTACCCGCGTCGCGATGATGATGACCACCCCGATACCGGCTGTGAGGATGATGTTTGTGAACTGACCGGGATTGGCGATGGATGACTGCCCGATGCAGATCACTACGACGGCGGTACCGGCTGGGACTCCGATGGTGATGGGGTGGCTGAAACACCACAGCGCGCACAAGAAGGTACTGAAATACACCCAAGGGACGAAGCACATCGTCATCGTCACCACCAAGATCAGGGTGTAGATCTAAGTCCAAACCGTTCACGTCCACTAGGTCGGTCGGGGGAATTGGAAGGCCAACATGTAGGTGATCGCGAACAGAATGAGCCCCAAGATTCCGAGGATTCGTCGAAAGCCGTCGTAGCCTAGGACTTCGTTCCATGCGTAGAACAAGAAGATGAGCCAGACCCCAGAATAGAGACCAACTTCTAGCCGTTCATTCGGGGATAGATGTCCCGTGTAACGCATGGTTGCCACCCTATCGATAAAACTGCCGAGATGCTGATGTGACGGTGAGTCGCTCGCCGGGTGAATCGGCGAGCGACTTCAGGAGATGGTGTCATGGAGAACGAGGTTTTACCGCTCGGTTCTGCGTCGTAAGCCGATGATGCACAGTGCTAGGAAGATCAGACCCCAGATAGCCATGTTGGCGATGGCGAAACCCAGACTCTCCGGCGGTCTCGTGGAGCCGTTAATGAAGACGAAGTCTCCGTGCATCTGTGGCCAGC
Organism: Actinomycetes bacterium; assembly: GCA_023442485.1. Taxonomy (GTDB): domain Bacteria; phylum Actinomycetota; class Actinomycetes; order Propionibacteriales; family Propionibacteriaceae; genus JAEZZG01. The sequence continues at coordinate 2,953 of JAEZZG010000013.1, forward strand.
GAACAATCGTTGCGACCCCGTACAAAGGCGTGTATCG
>JAEZZG010000044.1 GCA_023442485.1 Actinomycetes bacterium
GAGTTCCAACGCTTCGTGCGGGGCACTATCGAGACCGAGGGGGAGCATCGTGCCGAGACCCTGCGTATTTACGGCGCTGCTATGCATGCCCTCGCGCAGGCAGCCGCTGCCTCTGGCGATGAAGAGCGAATCTGCGGTGGCGTGGTGGGCCGAGGCCGTGATGGCCACGAGGTCAATCCCTTTGACCTACGCCCCGATCTGGAGCTGAAGCGGAAGCGCCTGGACGCCGTTGGCCTCAAGGATTTCCTGGACTGATGGGGTCTGGAGTAATGGCGCTGACGTGTTGAGTCGGGCGCAGTTATTTATCGTCCGTTTAAGACGAGTTGCTGTAAGGATGTGACGATCAGGGCACACGCTTCAGCGTCTGAGTCAGCTCGGTGGTGATCGAGATGATATCCAGGTGCGCAGGCAGCAACAACGGTCGGCAGTTTATAGTTTTCAAGCCCGGGCACAATCTGTCGTGCTGTTCTATAGGAGCAGAAGAACGGGTGAGGTAAAGAGTGCGTGCCGAAGAAACTGTCGAGATCACGCCAAACGCTGGCATCGAATGACGCATTATGTGCATAAACCGGCAGTCCATCAATGAATTGAGAAACCAGGCTTGAGACGGAAGGCCACATCGGTGCATGTTTCACGTCATGGGCGTCGATTCCATGAAGATAAGTGAACTCGAATAAATCGTATCCAGGTGGTGGTTTGAGTAAGGTTGAATATCGGTCAACAATTTCGCCCTTCATTACCTTGACGAGGGCGATCTGGCACGCCGATGCGCCGCCGTCGCTATTTGCCGTCTCAAAATCAACTGCAACGAAACCGTGTGCCAATAACTCCGACTCGCTCGGTATCAGGCGTGATGAAGACCTTTGACGACGGTAGGAGCCTGCTGGCTGAACAGTGGAGCGTCCAGAAGAGATCACTGGCGCAGTTGCCTCCGCCGCTGCCTGCTTTTGCTGCTTAGCCAGCGCCACGAGTTGTTTCCACTCAGCGTTGAATGTACTCCAGTCGCGTCCTTCGCTCTTAGCCCACAGTTCCTGAGCTTTAGCTAGGCGTTTCCTGAGGTCGAGCCGGAAATCCTCGCGCGGTGCCGGAAAACCTCGATTGAGCCAGTCCTCAATCATCGCCACTTCATCGGCGTATTTCTTCATTTTATGCAAAATAATGGCAACCTCAATGACGTAGTGCTCCATGACGTTAACCGGAGACTTCTGCGCTGCTTTCATCATCTCCTGCATACATCCCGTCGCCAATGCGAGGGCATCATCGAGCTTAGCTTCGCGTTTGAGTCGGGCTATTTCGATCCCCCAGTCGCATATATCGCGGCCCTTGTATTTGGGCATGAACCAACCGTTAGTGCCAACCGCAGGCATTCTGTCGGTATAGTTGCTAACGAGTTGCTGATGTGATGGTGGCTCAGGACGGGTTGAGCTTTGAACTGGTGGCTGTGTCGAAACGCTATTGCCCAAGCCTCGGAGCCAACTGAGTAGTCCCATAAGTCAACCTCGATTCCCTTGCTTATCGACGATGATCTTCCGTCACTGACGGAATAGTTGATCGGGCCAATCAGTACGATAGCCGATATCCCAGCGCCGGTTCACATGGTTGGCTTTCAATCAAAGCCCAACCGCATTGGCTGCTCTTGGTAGCCGACTAGATAATCCGGAGCGGGGCCAGCCTGGTGTTTTTCCTCGCTCCAACCTCACTTTTAAGAACGCACCGGGCAATGTTTGGGTTAAGGCGACTCCGTTAACCGTAGTCAGCGCATATAAAACGCGGCCACCGGGGTTCAATCGGCGGCCGCGTTCGTCGCTAGTGGGTTAGTGCTGGCACTTTTGGCAAGTGCAGGCTCCGCAAGTGCAGGACTTGCATTCATCGTCACAGTTCCCACACTCGCACTTGGTGTGGTCGCAAGTCTCGCAGGTGCAGTCGGTGCAGGCGCAAATCACGCATTCGTCGTCGCAGTTTCCGCAGGTGCAGATCAGGGTTGAATCAATGGTGGCAGTCATCTTTGGTGTGCTCCCTCATGTGGGTTAGGGCGTCAAGGAAGATGTGGGCGACGTGTTCGTCGACCAGGGTGTAGACGCTGCGCCGACCGTCCTTGGTTGCCTGGACGAGGTGAGCCTCGCGCAGGATCTTGAGGTGATGGGAGACCAGTGGTTGGCTGATCTGGAGCCAAGACCCAAGCTCGGTGACGTCGGCGGGCGACGTGGTCAGCCGGTGCACGATGCTGGAGCGCACCGGATGGGCGAGCGCGCCGAAGAGAGTAACGACGGGTTCGTCGGCTTGTAGCGGTGCCTCATCCATGCAGGAAAATTTATATAAGGATCTTTTATGTGTCAAGGGTGAGGCCATGCATCCGGGTACGACTGTCGACAATCATCGGTCTTTCGCTGCTTTCTAGGGGATTTTCCGCTACGGTCATTGCAAGTCGATTCTTTCTAGGCGCGATTGTGCAGTATGAGGAGCACAACGAATGATAAGACCGGCCACACTCTTACTTGCACTCGTGGCACTGACACTGTCTCCGGTGGTCCAAGCCGAAGACGGGGATAGTTCGTCCAGTACAGTTAGCCCCACGCCGATTAGTGCATCTGCGTCATTTGATCATGATGCGGGTGCGTACCACTCTGTGATACCAGCGGTGCCACCAGTCTCGGGCGAAGTCGGGCAGCCAGCAGTCTCGACTGCGCCTTCACCAGGCCTTGATCAAGACGCCCCAGCCTCGGCCACTCAATCAGCCTCCACCTTGCCCGCAGCGTCGACCCCGTCCTCGCCTGCACCGTCTTCACCGTCCCCTTCGTTTTCTTCCCCAACTGGGGTGAACGCCATTGCGGCCGCCGCCCAAGCCGCGCCCGCTTGTGCCCCGTCGTCGGTCTACGCCATCTCGCGTGACGGCACGATGTATGAACTCAAACAGGGGACATACAGCAGATGGACGGCAATGCCGAATTTCTCTCTGTCCGTCCCACGGCGGGATTGGCAAACCGAGTTGTGTACGGTAGTTGACCCCGTGACATGTCGAAAGCCGCAGCTCAACAGCCTCGGTGTGGGGGTCGTCAAAGGCAAGACCGTCTGGTACGCCTTGCAGCGTCGAACAGTCAAGACCAGCTCAGGCGCCTTCGTCCCGGAAATCATCGTGTTTCGCGCAGATGCCACGAATGGGTGGACCGAGTTCGGTCGCGGAACAGTGGGTAGGGCCATGCCTGCAACCTGGTACCAAGTCCCCAATAACACCCAAGCTGAGGTGTTCAACCAAGTCATCGGCGGTGCGGTCAACCCGATAGACGGCTCGTTTTGGGTGCTAGCTTATGACGCTGTCGGTGCGAGCCAGACCTCAGTCGGCTTGCTAGATACGCGGGCGCTGCTATATCGCGTAGATCCCGCGACCGGGGCGATTCAAGCTAAAGGGAGTGCGTTCATTCCGCGTTTCGGCTCGCCTCGCGTTGGTGCATCAAACGGTGATCTTTATTTCGACGCCTCCGGGAACGCCCACATCCTCCAGACTCTTTTCGGGTTCAACAATGGCCCCGGTCCCGAAGTAGCAAAAGGGCAGACCCAAGTCCACATTGTCCGTGCTGCCGATCTCGATGCGGCGACAGCTACCACCTCTCTAAAATTCAGTTCGGGCAGGGTTGTCACTCTCTCTGGGCTAGATCAGAACACCGGTGTGGCTTACGAATTCCCCACTGGCAACGTCATCATTTCCGACCTTGACTCGTCTGTGTCATTCAACCCGTCTAATCCCTCGGTAAAAACTCGGACGAACTCGGGTCTCCGAGAAGGTATGGACCTCGCCTCTTGTGCCTTCCCGCACACCGTCGAACTGCACAAGAAGATCGTTAACCGGGTCAGGCCTGAGCATCAGTTCAACCTGGCGATTTCTCGTTCAGATTCGTCAGTGATCGCGTCCGAGACGACGACCGGCACTGCCGTTGGGGTCCAGAATGAATATGTCGGACCCTTGCCGACTAACCCCGGAGCTAAACTGATTCTCTCCGAGACCTTGACCGGCGCGCAGTCGGGGGAGACCTTGTCGCTATATTCGCCGAGTATCGAATGTGAGGAGACCTCCTACGCCGGGCAACTCAAGGTTACCGTCTCGCCGGTTTCCGGCCAGGTCGGTCGTTACACGCTCACCATGCCGCAGTTGCCTGAGGGAGCAACCAAGTCTTTGCGGGTGAGCTGTACGATCACGAACAAGCCGACTCCAAAGTCGGGTCAAGTCAAAGTGGTTAAGAAGCTGAGGCCAGTCAACGGCAGTGCAGACGGATCCAACGATCAGGCGCTTGCAGATTGGCCATTTACCATTGACGCCGGTGCTGCCTCGCTGACCCCGGCTGACACTACCTTGCGCACGGGAACTGATGGCTCCGCGACGTGGTCGCTACCGTCTGGGACAGTCAAACTCAGCGAAGGCTTGACGGCAGGGGATAAGACCTATCGCTTTGTCTCCGGCTCATGCAACCGCAACGGGCAAGACTTAGGGTCTACTTTTACGACCAATGACTCCACCGTAACAGTGTCTAACCTGAGTGTTTCTGCTGGTGACCTCGTCACCTGCACCTTTGTCAATCAAGAGGTTGTGCCGAGAGGTTCCGTCACCTTCAAGAAGTCTGATTCTGACGGAAACGCGCTGGCCGGTTCCGCATGGACCCTGGTTCGCAAAGGTGGACAGGCGAGCACCTTCGACGATTGCGTGGCCAGTTCGGCAGAGCAATGTCAAGGCCTTGACAAAGACCCTCAACCCGGTGTTTTTGCAGTGTCTGATTTGGAGCTGGGCGATTATGTGCTGAGCGAGCAATCCGCACCGGAGGGCTACTTGACCTCGGAAGACAGCCACGAGTTCTCCCTGACGCGCCAGCAACCGAACTTCGCGTTTGACGAGCCCTTTATCAACTACCGGCCCCCGTCGATCACCTTGCCACTGTCAGGCGGGGTAGGGGCGTTGTGGTTCACCATAGGTGGCTTAGGGTTGATCGCGCTCGCTGCTTTGATGAGCCTCAGGTTCCGCAATAGCCTCTAAGAATCCTCGCGTCTAGATAGCATGAGGTGTCGGGCGAATCTGCCCACCGGCAGCCCTTCTATCCCGTCATTCCTTCATTCACTGACGCTAAGGAGGATACAGATGACGAAGTTCACTGCGATGGCTGGTGTGAGCGAGTGAGGCCGGGTATCCGTCGGCTCCAGCGAAACACTCACTGAGCAGCAGGAAAACGTCACCGAAATCAGCACCGTCCCGGACGTGTGGGAGATGCCCACGACGGGTATGCAGTGGTGTGATTGCGGGGACAACTGCGAGATCACCCAGGATCTCGTTGACGTGGCATTCTTTGACGTTCTGGACGATTTCCCCGAGTGGATGACCCACCGTCAACACGGTTGAGCCATCCCAGCCACCTCGATCGCGACCAGCTCAAGGCGCGCATCGAGGCCTGCATCTACAACTCCGCCCTCGGTGACGCGGGGGGCTATCTCGTCGAGTTCGAGCCCTACGAAGAAATCATGCGGCGCCAACCAGGCATTCCGTCTAGGCTCGTGATCTCCGACGACACCCAAATGGCGCTCTACACCATCCAGGCAGTTCGGCAGATCGTCACGAAGATCAACCTCAATGACGTCCGCGACGATCCCAGCGCCCAATACCTCGCCCGCAAGGAATTTGCCGACTCCTACCTAGTTTTTGGACATGACCCAGCCAACGACCGCGCCCCAGGCATGACTTGTATGGAGTCGATCTATCTCCACGAGGGCGGGGCCCTTCCATTGGACGGGCCGGTACACAACGACAGCCTTGGCGCCGGCACAATCATGCGCGCGCCCTGGCTCGGGCTGTTGAATCTCGACGCTGACACCATCGCCGCTTTGTCGGTACTGCAATCCCAGGTCACTCACGGCCACCCGCTGTCGTGGGTGAGCGCGGCAACCTGCTCCGTCCTGGTTAAGAAGATTCTGTGCGATGGGCACCTCGATAGTGTCGCCGATCTGATGTCGGCGCTTCGGCAAAGCCTCGACGTCGTCGCGTCCTTGACCCTCTTGTCCGGCTACGGCAGCAGCATTGACGAGCTGGCTAGCCTCATCGACGAAATGTCTGGACGCTGGGACGAATTCGCAGCCGACTCAGGTAACCCGTGCGATTACTTTGGTGAGGGCTGTATCGCGAACGAGGCGTTGATGACCTCTTTCGCCGTCTTTATGAGGTCGCGCAACGACCCTTTCGCTTGTATGCGAGACCTGTGCTACACCAGCGGTGACTCCGACACCTTGGGTGCGATCGGGGGCGCGATGTGTGGGGTATATAACGGTGACAAGGTGTTTGGCTACTTCTCCAGAGACCAGTTCGAGCCCAGATACGTCGCCGAACTAGCCGAGCAGTTCAGCTACATCTGGTCGACGTGGAATTGATTGGCCCGACGCGCCGCCGCTGAACCTGTGGGTTGAGGCGGAGAATCGTGCCGGTGCGGCGGTGCCGGTGTGGGGTGTTGGTGAGGTGGAACCGGTGGGAGCGCCGACGCCCGGATCGAAACGGGTGGCGACTTGAAGCCGGGTGTCGCATAAAACTTGGCACAAACGGTGTTGCAGGCTCATCTGTGGGTCGAGGTCGGTATCATGCGCTGAAGGAGGCTAGCACCATGAATCCGCTCACCATCATTTTCGTTCTGCTTGTGATCGCTATCGGCGTCATCGTCCCATTTACTCTGCGCTCCATCTTGTGGAACAGGGTTCAATCGAAGGTTCGTCGCAAGAAACTCGACGAGGCGATGAAGACCGTCAAATCTCGGTTCGCCTCCTTGATCCTCAGCGATTTTCAACGCGGCTGGGCGGAGCTGAGAATCCAACTCCTCAAAGGCAACAAGGCAGAGGTTTCTGCCATTACGCGACGCATGATGCGCATGGGTTTGTCTCCTCACGAAGCCCGCTTCGTCGCCTCCGCCACCTTCTTCTATTTCATCGACGCCGAGGACGCAGAACTGTCCAAAGCCATGTTGGAGTGGCTAGAGGACAGCGTCAGCCCGAAAGAGGCGCAATACTATGGGCTCTGGTATCGGGTGCTGATCGAGCATCAATCCGGCGACATTGACGCCGTCGCAACCCTCATTGAAGAGCACGAAGGGAATAAAGACCCCGACGATCACTCCCTCGGCGTCTTGTATTACCTGCAAGGTCTCCAATACCACTATCGAGGCGATCACGCCGAGGCGACCAAGCAACTTCTCGTCGCGAAGCGGCTCCTCGACCACACCCCCTATGAATCTAAGGTGCGCCAAGCCCTCAAGTTGGCCCGAGAGCGACGGGGGAAGGACTCGTGATGAGTCTCGACCTCACCCCTCGATGCCGGGAGTTGTTGAGGCAGATCATCAACGCCCAAGGCAACACCTCGGTCGGGGAACTCGCCACGCAGCTACGAGTGTCGCGGCGCACCGTCTACTATGACCTAGAACGAGTCAATCGGTGGCTGAGTCAACGCGGTATCGCACCCCTGCAAACCCTCGCCGGTGGGGGATTCTCGGTGGACACCGCGACCGTCCTTCGTCTGCGCCAAGAGGTCAGTGACGAGATCCTTTTAGGGTGCGACATTCTCACCCCAGAGCAGCGCCGCGCCCTGATCATCTGCGCGATCACGGTGCGAGACCACCCGATGCTGATCGCCGACTTCATGGATCTGTGCCAGGTGAGTCGCAACACCACGGTTGCCGACCTCAAAGACGTCAGCGACTACCTCACCAGCATCGGCTTGAGCCTGGTGTATCTAGCGAAACAGGGCTATCGAATCCGTGGTGACAACGTCAAACGTCGGGCGATCTTCTTCATGCTGGCACCGGAACTAAGATGCGTGACCAGCGGTGTGATCGGGATCGGCAACCCCGAAGCTGCGAAAGAAATCATGCCGATATTAACCAAGATCGAGCACGAACTTGGTGTCGAATATGCCCAAGACGTCTTGTCCGTCCTCGCAATCTTCATGTCGACGATCGGGGTTCGCGACAACCTTCTCGACCTCGCCGGGATCGACCTCGACGAAATCATGGCCACCCAGGAATACCAGCTCACCGCCCAGTATTTCCCCGACCTGGTCGATACCGAGAAGATCTATGTCTCCCTCCACCTCCTCGGGTCTCGGCTGCAGACCGTCCCGGTCGACGTCACACCTCCCGATGAGCGCAGCTACGAACTCGCGCGCGGTTTGGTGGCGAGATTCTGCGATATCGCATGTATGCAATTCGATCGCGAAGACGAACTGACCGAGGCGATCCAAAACCACCTGCGCACCTCGCTGTACCGCTACCGCTTCGGTATTCAACTCGGCAACCCGCTGTTAGACGAAATCACCAGCGAATACTCTGAGATTTTTCAGTTGACGAAGAAATCGTGCGATTACTTAGTTCAAGAGCTGGAATGCCCCATCTCTGACGCCGAGATCGCCTACCTCACGCTGCACTTCGGGTCATTCCTGACGCTAAGCTGCGGCAGCGAAAAGAACTTGCGCATTGCCATCATCTGCCCCAATGGGATCGGCACCGGGTTCATGCTGCGCAACGAGGTGTCGCGGTTGATGCCTAGAAGCCAGATCGAGAATATTCCGCTCAGTTCCTACCGCCCTGATCACGGCTACGACGTCATCGTCTCTACCGTGACGATCACCAATGAAGAAAACCTCATTGTCGTCCACCCCATCCTCACAGACCAAGATCGCGTCGCCATCTTGTCTCGTTGCGCCAGTGTCGAGCCGGTGGCGCAAAACCGCGTCGATGACATCGTCAAGATCGCCTCGAAATATCTTGACGCCGAACAGCAGCGACACTTCGCCCAAGACCTAACCAGGTACTTCTCTAGCTCGCGGATGCTGGTCCCGACAAGCGCTTTCGGTGACGGACTGTTGGGCTACCTGGACGACACCCATCTGCAGGTGTGTCACGAATCGATGGGGTGGGCTCAGGCGTTGAGACTGTCGTGCCAGCCGCTCGTCGATAGTGGATCGGTCGATCCGTCCTATGTTGAAGCGATTCTGGCTGACCAGACGAACCGGGGGCTAGCCATGTTCTTGGCGGATTCGCTGGTGCTGGCTCATTCAGGCACCCAGTTCGGGGTGCATCGTCTCGACGTGGCCTTGACGGTGTTCGCTCAACCGGTGGTGTTCCCGAATGACCGTCAGGCGCGGATCATCATCGCATTGGCGGCCGAGGACCAGACCAAGCACATCCGCGTCCTCAACGATATTTTGACGGTGTTTTCTAAACAAAAGGCGATTCAGTCGATTGCCCGAGGGGAAACCCGTGACGAAGTTCTGGCTCTGCTTCAAGGTTTCCTCGCTGACGGCGCCGCCGATGAGTTGGCGACCGGCGACGAAAACTAACCAACAGTTTGCACAGTTTCACGCAAAATCTTTGACTGTGCATTGTCTGCACAGGTGTTGTGCAAGAAATTGGCATGTTCAAAACGTTCGTCATGCAATACGCTACCGCCATAGAAAGGGCACACATGAGTGATATCAAAGATGTATTAGCTCGCGATAACTGCCGTATCGTTCCACGGGTCGCCGATTGGCAAGAGGCAATCCGGGTGTCTTGTGAGCCGCTGCTCGAAGGTGAGTACTGCACACAAGACTACGTCGACGCGATTTTTGAAAGCACCGAAAAAAACGGTCCTTACTACGTGCTTTGCGAAAATCTGGCGTTGATCCACGCCACCAACAAGGTCGGCGTCAACGGAACCCAACTAGCGGTGACGCTGTTGGACGAGCCGGTGAAGTTCTCGCCAGACGGCTATGACGTCCGCGTGCTGGTGGCGTTCGCCGCAGTTGACTCGGATTCCCATATAGAGGGGATCAAAGCCATCTCGAAGATTTTCTCGAGCGAGGAAAAAACCAGGCGGCTTCTGTGTGCAACCAGCCCTGACGAGATTTATCGCGTGTTCATTGAAGCAGTGTGACGTCGCCGCCACATCTGCCGTCCATCTCTCAACATCGTAGGAAAGAATCAAGATGCTAGGTTTCATTATCAACGTCTTGTCAACACCAGCAATTCTGGTTGGTTTGTTGGCGTTTCTCGGTTTAGTTCTTCAACGCAAACCAGTTGAAGTTGTCATCAAGGGGACCATCAAAACCATTGTTGGTTTCCTTGTCTTGACTGCAGGTGCGAGCTTCCTGCTGAGCGGGTCGCTGAGCGCGTTCGGTGACTTGTTCAACTACGCCTTCAACATGCAAGGTGTGGTGCCCAACAACGAAGCTATCGTGTCGTTGGCACTGGAGGATTACGCCACCGCCACCGCTTACATCATGTGCTTGGGCATGGTGTTCAACATCATCTTGGCCCGCTTCTCCCGCTGGCGCTACATCTTCCTCACCGGTCACCACACCCTCTACATGGCTTGTATGCTCGCCGTGATCCTCAAGGTCGGTGGCCTTGACGGATGGCAGCTGTGGCTCGGTGGCGGCCTCCTCCTCGGCTTCGTGATGGCCTTCTCGCCGGCATTCCTGCAGCCGACCATGCGCAAGATCGTCAACACCGACGAACTCGGCTTCGGCCACTTCGGTGGTGCCGGCTACTGGTTCTCGGCTCAGTGCGCCAAGGTTTTCAAGGGCAGCAAGTCCACCGAAGACGTCAAGTTCCCCCAGCGCCTCACCTTCCTTCGCGATACCACCGTCGCCATCGGTTTGACCATGGTTCTGTTCTTCCTGATCGTGACGGCAGTCGCAGTCGGTCGCGGTGTGCTCAGCGGTGACGCCAACGCCATCGTCGAGCAGTACCCCAACCTTTCGACCCTGCTCAACATCGGTGCTGAAACCCCAACTCACTGGGCAGTGTGGGCGATCCTGCGTGGTCTTAGCTTCGCCGCTGGCGTGTCGATCATCCTCTCCGGTGTCCGCTTGATCGTCGGCGAAATCGTCCCGGCCTTCCGTGGTATCGCAGAGAAGCTCGTTCCTGGCGCAATCCCGGCTATTGACTGCCCGGTCGTCTTCCCCTACGCCCCCAACGCTGTGCTGATCGGCTTCCTGACCTCCTTCCTCGGTGGCCTGGTTGGTCTAGCAGTGCTCGGTCTGATCAACACCGCCCTGGTACCGGTCGCCCTGATCCTGCCCGGCGTCATCCCGCACTTCTTCTGTGGCGCTTCAGCGGGTGTCTTCGCTAACGCTGAAGGCGGCTTGAAGGGCTGTATCTTCGGAAGCTTTATGCACGGTCTGTTGATCACCTTCTTGCCTGCGATCTGCATGCCAGTCATGGGTGCGTTGAACTTCGCGAATACCACGTTCTCCGACGCTGACTTCTCCTGGATGGGTATTGTCTTCGGTAACATCGCACGCGTCGTTCACGGTCCTGGCTTGCTAGCCGTGTGCGCCGTGGTCTACCTGCTGCCGATCGTCTACAACTACGTTGCCCCGAAGAAGAAGGCAAAGGTTGAGGTCGAGGCCTAGGCTCAGGTGTTCAGCTAGAAAGGGTTATCAACATGGCTATTCAGTCCATTGTTTGTTGCTGCGGCTCCGGCTTGGGGAGCAGCATGTTGGTCGGGATGAACGTCGAGAAGGCTCTGTCTAATCTCGGGATCAGCGGGGTCGAGGTTTCCCACACCTCGCTGAGTGAGGTCACCGATTCGACGGCAGATCTGGTCGTCGTCGGCAAGGACCTCGAACACCAGGTCAGCGGATTCTCGCGCAAGATCGTCCTCGATCAGCTCATGGATCTCAACGAGATCGAAACCAAGTTGAAGGCAGCCTTCGACGCCGAATAGCGCCGAATAAGGCCGTCTGATTCTGTCAATGGTGGGGTTACTGGATGTTCAGTGACCCCACTCCCTTTTCACATGACTGGAGTTCAGTACATGGATTTGCAAGAACATCGAGAAATAGCTGTCCTGGCAGCCAAGATTCGGCGCAACGTATTGGAGATGCTGAGTCACTGCGGGTACGGACACGTCGGCGGATCGTTGTCGATCGCGGACCTGCTGGCTGTCCTCTACGGCAAGCATCTACGTCACGACCCAGCTAACCCGCAATGGGATGATCGGGACCGCCTGGTCCTATCCAAGGGTCACGCAGGCCCAGCCCTCTACAGCGTTTTAGCCGAGCGTGGCTTCTTCGATCGCGACATGCTGTTCACCTTGAACCAGGGCGGAACCCAGCTACCGTCCCACCCTGACCGGCTCCGCACCCCCGGCGTCGATATGACGACCGGCTCCTTGGGGCAGGGGACCAGCACCGCCGCCGGAATCGCCACTGGGCTCAGGCTCAACGGTTCTGACCGCTACGTCTATCTCATCGTCGGCGATGGTGAACTCAATGAGGGCCAGTGCTGGGAGGCCTTCTCCTATCTGGCCAGCTACGCGATGAACAACTGCATCGTGTTCATTGACGACAACAAGAAACAGCTTGACGGCTTCACCGCCGACGTCATCCGCCCCTTCGACATCGCCGAAAAGATGCGCTCCTTCGGTTTCCACACCGAGACAGTCAAGGGTGGCGACATTGACGCTATCGACGCTGCCATCACGACCGCCAAACAGGTCACCGACCAGGCCGTGTGTATCGTCCTCGACTCGATCAAGGGCCAGGGCGTGGAGTATTTCGAGACCTTGTTTGACAACCACTCGGTGAAGTTCAACAACGACGAGATCAATCAGGCCACCGCGGACGCGATTGACACTCTCAATGCCATCATCGAAAAGGAGTCTGCCGATGCCACTGTGTGAAGACCGTCGTGTCAAAGGGGATGAGCTGAGCGCCGTTTTCGTCGCAGCTCTCCAAGAACTGATGAACCACAATGATCGCGTGGTGTGTCTCGAAGCTGACCTGGGCGGGGCAAGTAAGACGTCGAGGATTCACGCCTCACATCCGCAACGCTACGTCCAGTGCGGTATCTCGGAGGCGAACATGATGGGGGTGGCCGCTGGCTTGTCCGCCACTGGGTACATCCCGTTCGCCCACACCTTCGGGCCGTTTGCTACCCGGCGCGCTTGCGATCAGATCTTCTTGTCCGGTGCCTATGCGGGCAACACGATCAATATTTACGGCTCGGACCCTGGTTTCGCTGCCGGCCCCAATGGCGGCACCCACACCACCTACGAGGATATTTCTATCCTGCGTGCCATCCCGCGCGTGACTATCCTTGACGCTGCGGACGCGGTGCAGCTCGAATGGATTGTGCGCGCCGTCGCCGATCGTCCTGGGGTGAACTATTTCCGGGCCAACCGCAAGGCGGTGCGCAACGTTTATGCACCGGGAACCACCTTCGAGATCGGCAAGGGTGTGGTTACTCGCGAAGGTGACGACGTGTTGATTGTTACCGCAGGCCAGATCATCAGTGACGCACTTGACTGCGCCGAGATGCTCGCTGACGAGGGGATTTCTTGTGAAGTCCTCGACATGTTCACCATCAAACCTTTCGACTCCGAACTGCTGTTGGAACGCGCAGCGGGGAAGAAAGCTGTGGTCAGCTTCGAGAACCACTCCATCTATGGCGGTCTGGGGTCGGCGGTCGCTGAGACCTTGGCTGAGTCACCGCTGAATCCGGTGTTCCGTCGTCATGGTGTCAACGACCGCTTCGGCCAGGTGGGCTCTCAAGACTTCCTCCAAGCCGAGTACGGATTGTGTGCCGAGCATTTGGCCGACACTGTTCGGCAAGTCATGAGTGCAGTCTAAGCCTGCTTGTCGTCCTCGCTTAGGCGGGGGAGAAGCGAATCTGAGGCGATCTAGCGGCACCCTGATTGTAGGGTGTCTCTAGGTCGCCTTTCGTGTTCTCGACGACCTTTCAGCCCGCCGATCGGCTTGCAGTATGAAGACGCACAACTCGCGCCAGGATGCACTGAATAATCCCTAGTCGGCGGGTGGATGTTGTCATCGAATTTTGTTAGGATCGACCGAATCCGCAACTTTATGGGGGAATTATGGCTGCCATCGGCCACAAGTGGCGCACATTATTGACAACCTTGGCTATCGCCACAATGCTTACTCTGGGTTCTTTCGTAACCCCTATTCAAAGTCAGGCTGCAGCCCCATTCCCAGACTACGAGATGACCTTCGAGTGGATTCGGGGTGAAAAGGACCCCAATTTTGACCCCTCGAATCCCGTCGGAGATGGTTGTCTGCGCAGCCCCAACCCTAAAATCGAACACCTATCGACTTTCGCCTTCCGCACCGTGATCTATCCCTGCGACGGGGTGCGGGTGAAAATCCGCTTCTTTTCCCGCTCCGCTACCGCTAACACCTTGATGGCGTTCCGCTTCGGTACGACGTGGCAATACACCCGGATGGATGATCCCGACCCTAACGCCTACATCCTCAAACCGGTCGAAAACTTCCTTTATGACGGCCAGCCCGTCTCCAAAGAGCAGTACAACGCGGAAGACCCCGTCGTCCGGGACAAGGACGGTAACCCGGTGCGGATGCGAAACGGCAAGGGTTTCTATCAGCCAATCCACTATGTTTTCGAGGACGAATTCGGCCCAACCGAAGAGCACACGATCCAGTACGACTTCTATCTGCCCGCCTTCGCTGACTGGGGTGGGCTTACCTGGGGCACCGGCTCTTCCGGCTCACCTGGCGGAGTGATCGGGGCGAGAGCCAATGGGCTAATGGTCAATATCCCGGCCCGGGCAGATTTCCGCTACGTCCTCGACTCCGAATACCGCGCTTCACAAGGACTAGCCCAGTTGCCGTCCGACCCGGATTCCTCTGGCAGCGGTGATGGCACGTCCGCAACAGATGTGAAACTGCCGAACCGGAGGCTGGCTGGCTACTCGGGCAACGTCGATAACTCGACTTATGAAATCATCCAATGCCTTGAGAATCAGCAGCTTACGCCGATGGCAAACGGCATCGAGACCAAAGAGATTTATCCAGAGCTTCCGGAGTCCGCATCCGACAGGGTCACTTTTGAAGATGGGTCTGGTTCTTATGCTTTGGCCCGTTGGCCGTGGGAGTTCTATGTGAACATGCCTGATAACTGGGCGTCCCTGGCTGGGTTGCGGGTGATGAACTGGAACAGAAACACCCAAACTTTTGATCCATATCGCGACGCCGATGGTCAGTACAAGTCGTTGCCATATAAGCCCACGCTGGAGTCGTTGCAGCGAGCCATCCCCGGGTACCGTCTGGTCACGAATGACCTGCCGATCAACAAGAAGGGTGTTTCGACCCCTGCCGGTTCCGATCCGTTAGTGTTCGGCGCTAAAGAGAACTTCGTGTTGTCCTACCACAAGACTGGACTCGATACTCAGCACTTCTACTTCACCTACGAACCGCTCCCAGGACGTTTTGAAATCAACAAGAAGAGCGATTCCGGTGAGGCGGTCGAGGGTGCACAGTTTGAGCTGTACCAGGTTCTGTCCGAGTCTGCTAGCCCCTGTGGTGTCGTCGCCGATACTGAAGGTTTCGTCGACACCGAGGTATGCGACAGCGAAGGTAGCTGTGCGACCAAGAAGCTGAAGATGGTTAAGTCCGGTATCGTCACCGACAACGCAGGACACTACGTTTTGCCCGAAGGTGAAGCATACGAGCCCGGCCAGTATCTACTGAAAGAAACAACCGTTCCCGAGCCTTATGTGATTGAGAACCCGTGGGTTCCATTCGAGATCACTCCGCCTGTGACTGAGGATGCGGTCGTGGAGCTTGAGGTGGTCAACCCGAAGGAAGAGCCTACGCCGACTCC
>JAEZZG010000047.1 GCA_023442485.1 Actinomycetes bacterium
CCAATCCTGCACCCCAGCTACCTACCCCCGAGTTGCAGGCTTTCCCCTACTCGGAGCCTAAATGGCGGTTTCGGACAAAAGTTGATGAATTAATGTGTTCAAAACGGGTTTCCAGTTCGCTAAGTAGGAAGATCATTGCTATAAGTAGTTTCGATCACACAGAAAGCCAACTAAGGAGGAACCGTGGCTGAAGAAACCTACACTGGTGAGTTCTACTGCGTGAAGTGTAAGGCCAAGCGTGAAACGACCGGCAATGTCGTCGTCAACGACAAGGGCACCCGGATGGCCAAGGGTCAATGCCCGGAATGCAACACCAAGCTGAACCGCATTCTTGGCAAGGCCAAGTAGGACCGATAGATCTTCGTCACTGTCAACCGACTCGATCAGTACTTAGTGCAGTATCAACTGGTTTGCAGACGGGCTCATCAGATGAGCAGGTGACGTCAGGTTCCAAGGTGTGTGGGAGTAGCGCCAGCTACTCCCACCTTTGCTTTTACCCCACGATCAAGTACCCCAAGAATCAGCGCGAGGACTCAACCGGATCGAGCCTTGGTTGAGATCGACGTGAGGTAGCCCAACGTCTAGACGGTTGCCTGGTGGTGGGGGACTCGATGGAGAGGCCATCGGCCTAGACGTTGATAAAAAGATGAGGGCCCTTAGCGCTGCGATCATCGACCTTCCCCTGTCCATGAACGCTGCTAAGGGCTTGAGAAGAATCTACTCGACCCATCTAGACTTGGTCAAGCCGATCGACGAATCTCGACCTTGAGGATCGAGTTGGCGGGTCGGCCCTGGAATAACTTGATCCCTAGGTGAGCTGGATTCGAGGAGGTCGAATGGCGGCGAGAGTGAGTGAGACCATCATTCCGGCCTCTGCCGGGCATCCCGAACTGGTGCTGCGGAGATCATCTGCTAGACGAAAGACCGTCTCGGCGAAGCTGCGCGATGGCCGAATCATCGTGCAACTACCTGCCACAATCAGCCAGCGTCAAGCCCAACCCATTATTGACAAGCTCGTTTCTTCACTCCTGGCCAAGACCACCACATCTGAGTCGAATCTGGACGACAGGGCTGGGGTGCTGATCAAACGGTATTTCGCGGATTTGAATCCGCGCCCGTCGGCGGTTGTGTGGGTTACGAACCAGAACCACCGCTGGGGATCGTGTACCCCTTCCACCGGCAAGATCAGGTTGTCGCACCGGCTACAGAACATGCCCGACTGGGTGATTGACGCGATCCTGGTTCACGAAATCGCGCACTTGATCGAGCCAAGTCACAATCGAGAATTCAAGGCCTTGGTGAACAGATACCCGAAGATGGCCGAGGCTGACCTATATCTGCGGGGATGGACGGCAGGCTATCGCTATCGAAACCCAGATGATGAT
This sequence comes from Actinomycetes bacterium, assembly GCA_023442485.1. Classification (GTDB taxonomy): domain Bacteria; phylum Actinomycetota; class Actinomycetes; order Propionibacteriales; family Propionibacteriaceae; genus JAEZZG01. Next base: position 1,386 of record JAEZZG010000047.1, read on the forward strand.
CTACCTGAAGGAATCGATGGCGATGTACACAGGTGAGGCGGCCCGGATCGTCCTGGTTGGACCGGGCATTCGGGCTCACTTCGTCGATTGCCGTAGTGACTAGCCCTCGTTTCCTTCCTCTTCGAGTAGTCGGGCTAGTTCGGCATCCCATTCGTCATTCGATGACGGGGCAGTGTCGCCACTGACGAAGCCGAGGGGGTCGTCGAGATCGGCGGCGGTAGGAATCAAGTCGGGATGGTGCCAGACCTGATCACGTCCGTCCGATCCGCGAGCCTCGTCCAGAGCATTCCATAGGTTGAAGGCATCGCGGACTCGGCGCGGATGCAGCTCTAGCCCAACCAGTTCCTTCAATACCGAATCGGTACCTGCGTCGGTGATGCGGCGTCGACGAATCAACTCACCGAGGGCGTCGGTGTGTGGCATCCACTTGGTGACGACCTTTGAGGTGACGGTGTCAATCCAGCCTTCCGCCAAAGCAAGGAGAGTTTCAAGACGGCAGAGGATGCCCTTTTGTTCGTCAGTTAGAGTAGGGGAGAAAAGTTTCCCTTTGAGATCACCAGTCAAGCTGGAAAAATCAAACGCATTGGGGGAAGAAGTCTCGAACCCGGCCATGAAATCCGTCAGGGTCGACGGGTCGAACTGTACCTCGGCAGCATAGTGCTGGACCAATGCCAGAATCTGTGTACCAAGCCAGCCCACGGAACCGAATAGTCTCTGTCGGGCAGACTCGCGAAGAATCAGATAGATCAACAGGTCATTGCGGTCAACATTGAAGTCTTTGATGACTTGTTCATAATTCGTCGGAAGCAGCGCCACAGCCGGGCGGTTGAGGATTTGCAAGCCGATCTCGGTGCCGGTGAGCGTCGTCCCCGCCAAGGACGCAATGGCCTCGGCGATCTGCGCGGTGTAAATCTGGGCGAAGGAGTGCTGCATGAGCGGAGAGACAAGTTTCGAGATTTCGTCTAATCCGGGCATATCCAGATCGGAGCCCGAAACCAATCCCTTTGACGCAGTGGCTAGGGACTCAATCACAGGTTTGGCGATTTCACACCAGGCGTCAGAGGTGGCCTCCACCCAATGTGCCCGAGACCATACCTGAGTCGGCTCACCAGGAGCTGGAAAACAGGTGACCTCATTCAGCCAGGTATTCGCCAGGCGCTCCGCATCAGCAACCTCGGCACGGTGACTTGCCTTGGGGGTTGGGTCTTCACCCTTGGCTGCGACGGCGTGGCGGATCATCGTCTTGGTTTGCTGCCAATCAACCGTCGGTGGTTGAGGCTGGGAGCTTTGATTCATCAGGTTCGACATCATCGAGGTGATCTGCTCGATGAAAGAATCTGGATCGACGCCGTTGGGCAGCGGGAATGCAAATTGCATCCCGTCGGTGGGGGGAGTGATCCCCAGTTGCGAAAAGATGTCGTCAAGACTGGGATGGCTAGAATCTTCCCCTGAGGTGTGCGCAGAATCGGCTTCACCCGGCTGGCCCGCCTGAAAAGAAGCCTCACTGTCATGCGTGTGGTCGTCGGTGGCGTTCGGATTGACATCCGGGTCAGCCGTCGTGGCATCAGCGTCGGAGCTACCTAGACGTCCTGCCATGTCGTTGAACCGGGCGACGAAATCATCATCGAGCAGATGTGAAAGATCATCTGCTGATTCTCCTTCTCCTGCGTCACCGGAGCCGTCGTGGCCATCCTGGTTATCTGGCGAAAACTGATCTTTGTCGAAATCCGGATCGGGGTTGAAAGGGTGGTCCACCGCAGGTCTCCTCATCCCAAAATTCTCAACGTAGTTATTGATTTAGTTTACCGTGATGGTCAATCAGCCACGACGCGGCGCGATCCAGGTAGGCTAGTGTCCATGTCGCCACGTCTCCCGATTCGCCGCCAGGTGAAATCCATCGCCCCCGCGACGGTGACCACCCTCGTCTCGCTAGTCATCTTGGCGGGATTGGTGTTGACGTTGGTGTTGTATCCGTCCGGGCTCATCGCCCGCAAGCCAGGCAAGTCGTATGAGCTGTCGGCGACGTCCCCCGTCGAGGCTATCGAGATCAAATACGCCGAAAGCTACCCCATCAATGGCAGACTCAACATGACTACCGTGTCGATGACGTCGGCTGATTCGGCAACCTCTATTTTCGAGGCCTTGGCGAGTTTCTTTTCCTCTGACCAAGACGTCTTGCCGCGCGCCTTCGTCTATCCCGAAGGTCAAACCAGCCGCGAGATCGTCGACAGCGGCAAAGCTGAGATGTCGTCAGCTCAACGCTTAGGCATAGTCGCGGCCTTGAGACAGGCTGGATACCCGGTGCGCGAAATCCCGATGATCTCAGGTGTCGTCGTCACCGGACCTAGCTACACCAGGCTGGCAGGAGGCGACCAGATCCTCGCTATCGATGACAAATCCGTCTCAACCACCGATCAGATTCGCCAGGCCATCCGCAGCCACAAGGTGGGGGAGTCAGTGAAGTTTACGGTACTGCGCGACGATGCCCCCATCGACGTCAACGTGGTGACGGTGTCGAGTTCCGATGACCCAACCGTGCCCATCGTCGGGATCAATCTCGGTGTCGGTTACCGCTACGACGTATCGGTAACCTTGAATCTGGATCAAGACGTCGTCGGGCCTTCCGGCGGGTTGATGTTCGCGTTGGCCATCTATGATTTACTCACACCAGAAGACATCACTGCCGGCAGAACCATCGCCGGGACGGGAGTGATCAACCCCACCGGGGAGGTTTCTGCCATCGGCGGTGTGAACCAGAAAATCAAGGCCTCTCAACGTGACGGAGCCGAGATTTTCCTGGTGCCAACCAGCAACTGTTCCGACATTACCCGACCCCATCAGGGGATCAAGGTCGTTCCCGTCGATAGCCTTACCGATGCGGTCAACGCCTTGAATACGCTGAAAGATAACCCCGACGCTGAGGTTCCACACTGCTCATGACTCAACCTTTGAACCCTGACCACCCGCTGGTGGAAGCCTCGCGTGAGATCGAGGCCTATGTCTCACGTTCAGACTGGGATCAACCGGCGCGACTGTTTGCGTTGGCCAAAACCCTAGACTTGATCGAGGCCGAGCCCTCACTAGCCGACCAACTCACCGCGTCGGCGGCGGATTCTTTGTCGTCAATCGAGCAGGAAGACTTCCATGCCGGCGATGATCTTCTCGATGTCTTAGCTCAGATTCGATGGCCTGAATCAGTTGAGGGTGTCGCACTCAGCACTGAACGGTGTTTCTTGCCGGCGGAGCTGGAAGATCAGCTTCCTGAAGACCCGGCGCTCATTCCCGCTTTTGTTGCCGACCATCCGCAGCGTGAAGATATTCGGGTAATAGTTGCGGTGCTTAGAGACGGGTCAACCCACACCGTCGCCCGTCTGAAATCCCATCCAGACGAGAGACTCGAAGGCCCGGGGATGATCCCTGTCCTGGAGCGTGCCTTGATGGCAACCCTTGAATCTGACAACCAAGTTCCCAATAACCACAAGAGAGGCTGACGTGACTACCACGCCACACGCTAGAACCCGACCGCGAAACCGAGCTCTACTGCCGACGATTGTGATCTTGGCCGTCGTGGTTATCGCATTTGTTATCTATGCCAACATCTGGACAGATCTGTCTTGGTTCTCCGAACTGCACGCATCCAGAGTTTTTTGGGTGCGGATCGCGGCCGGAGCCGGACTATTCTTCTCAGTGGCGATAGTGGCGGCGGCTGTCGTCGCCACAAATGCGATCGTCGCGTTCAACATGGGCCCGAAGGCAATCCGCTCTACCCAGCTTGATGCCCTCGCCCAGTTGCGAATGTTGCTGCGACGCAAACTCAAACCCGTAGTGATCGGATTTTCTGCCATCGTCGGCCTAATCATGGGATTCTTCTCGCTGACCCAAATCGATGTCTTCCTGGCTTGGTGGAACAGGACGTCTTTTGGGGTTGTCGACCCTTATTTCGGTCACGATATTTCCTTCTTCATCTTCGGCTACCCGTGGTGGACGTGGCTGGTACGTCAGCTACTGTTCATCCTGGCAGTCGCGTTAGTGGTTTCCTTGGTGGTTCACGCCGCTGTTGGGGCAGTGCGGGTATCGAGCAGTGCACGCACCTCCATTCTGTCTCTGCGCGGGCCCGGCCCACTCACAGACAAGGCCCAACGCCACGTCTCGATTCTGTTAGGGTCCGGTTTCATCCTCTATGCAATCATTTTGTTCTTGTCGCGCTACGAGTTGAGTTTTGACTCAGGGTCTTTGCTGACCGGCATCACATATACCGATCAGCACGCCAACATCGGTGCCTACACGATCATGTCAGTGATTTCGCTACTGATCGGGGCGGTTTTCATCGCTAACTTCTGGTTGAAGCGCTGGTCCCTTCCCATCATCGGGTTAGTGCTGATGGTGGCGTCTTCGCTGATTATCACCATGATCTACCCGATGATTATTCAGCGGTTCAACGTCAGGCCTGACGAACCGACGAAAGAAGCGCCGTTCATTCAAAAACACCTGGAAGCGACCAAGGACGCCTACGCTATCCGCGATCTCGAAATCGAGCATTACACGGCAGAAACCGAAGTATCTGCCGGACAGTTGAAGGCTGACGCTGAAGCCCTTCCTGGAATTCGCCTGATGGATCCTTCCCTGCTCTCGCCAACCTTTGAGCAGATGCAGCAGGTCCGAGGCTACTATTCCTTCCCGAGCACCCTCGACGTGGATCGCTACACCATCGACGGCAACTTCACTGACGCAGTGGTGGCTGTGCGCGAGATGACTCTCGAAGGTATCGACAACTCATGGAATAACGTCCACACCGTCTATACCCACGGCTACGGATTAGTCGCCTCCTACGGCAACCGCCGCCAAGACAATGGCCTACCTGTATGGATTCAAGGCGAGATTCCGCCCCAGGGTGTGCTCGGTGAACACCAGGGCCGGATCTACTACGGTCAAGAGTCGAAGGATTTCGTCATCGTCGGTCGTGAAGCCGGCTCCCCACCTGTCGAGTTGGACACCCCTGGCGGCGGTGAATCTGGCGGTGAAAAGTACAACGTCTATGACGGATCAGGTGGTGTCCCGGTTGGGTCGTTGTGGCGCAAGATGTTGTTCGCCACCTCGCAGATGGACCTCAACATCCTCCTTTCTGACCGAGTCAACTCTGAATCAAAGATTCTCTACAACCGGATTCCGCAAGAACGGGTGCAGAAGGTAGCCCCTTGGCTAGAACTCGACAAGGATCCCTTCCCTGCAGTCGTTGATGGCCGAACCGTATGGATCATCGATGGTTACACCACCGCATCGACCTACCCGAACTCGCACACAGTTGACCTCAACCAACTACGGGCCGGGGCGACGAACTCGGATGCCGCTGTGGCGTCGAAGAAGATCAACTACATCCGCAACTCGGTGAAGGCTACGGTCGACGCCTACGACGGGACGGTGAATCTCTACGCCTGGGATGAGACGGACCCGATTCTGCAGACCTGGATGAAGACCTATCCGGGGCTGGTGAAGTCAAAGACTGAGATTTCTGACGATCTATTGCAGCATTTGCGCTACCCGACTGACCTCTTCAAGGTTCAGCGTGACGTCGTCGGCCGCTACCACACCAACTCGGTAGACACCTGGTATCAGTTATCAGATATGTGGGTGATCCCTGACGATCCCACTCCCGCCAATGCCGGATACAAGGAGCGGCCCTACTATCTGTCAATCAAGTGGCCCGGCGACGACAAGGCAGTTTTTAGCCTGACTACCGTCTATGTACCCCAGGCCAGGCAGAACCTCAGCGCCTACATGGCGGTGAACGCGGACGCTTCGTCGAAGGACTACGGCAAGTTGCGGGTCTTGAAGCTGTCCGATCAGCGTCAGATTGATGGTCCCGGCCAGACATTCAACGCGATGAAGACCGACGACAGGGTCGCCTCGGCATTGTTGCCGTTCACCAGTCGCGGCACCGCCGAGGTGAAGTACGGAAACTTGCTGACTTTGCCTTTGGGTGGCGGCCTGATTTATATCCAGCCTATCTACACCGTCCAGAATGATTCCTCGGGTGCCTATCCGGTGTTGAGGTTTGTGGTGGCCAGGTTCGGCACCCACATTGCGATCGGCGACACCCTCCAGGAGGCCCTGGACGGGGTATTCCGTGGCGACGCGGGTGCCAGCACCGGTGAGGAAGATACGCAAAATCCGGGGGACAATCCCGAACAGCCGGATAATCCGCCGACGGAGACCGTGCAGATGTTGCTTGAGCAGGCCAACCAATCCTTCGACGCCGCCGCTGAAGCGATGAAGAACGGGGATTTGGGCAGCTACCAGAAGCATATTGATGAGGCCAAGGCAAAGATTCAGCGGGCACTCGAACTCGAGTCGAAGCCGTGAGGCTGAGCGGTTGGGATGACGGCTGAGGAGATGGCGAGTCCCTAGGGCTTGGCCAGGAGACTTGGCTTGGAAATGAGAATCGGCTGTGCTGTCTGCCCGGCTCGTCGTTGCTGAGCTGGGCAGACATCACGATCTGTGTCCTTAGATCTCTGACCTACCCGCCACCGCGTTGCGAAAAAGTTGCATACACGGTGGGGTGGATTTAGATCAAGAGATCATCAACTGTGATCACCTCTGGGTCGAAGCCGCAGCCTTGCAGGTCAGGGACGATCTGGCCTGCGTCACCAACAATGATCGTGGTGGCAGTGTCCGGCTTGATGACCTGGGAGTAATCAACGTTTACACGCTCCGGGGTGATTGTCGAAAGATCGCGAAGATACTGATTGATGAAGACGGGCTCTAAACCTACTGTTGCCAGAGCTGCCGCCTGAGCGGCAATCGCTGAAGAGATGTCGTAGCTGAGTGCGGCTGAACGCAGCATCACATTCTTAGCGTCTTCAACCTCTTCTTGGGTGAGAGGCTGGTCGGCAATATCGATCAGGTTTAAGGCGCACCGGGTCGCCTCCGCAGCAACCTCTGTGCGGAATGAGCCACTGACGATGAAGGTCCCTAGGGTCTTGAATGGGCGAATACTCATTCCGACGCCGTAGGTGAATCCCTTTTCCTCTCTAAGGACTGAGTTGAGTCGAGACTTGAATGAGCCACCGATGGCAGTAGCAGCTACCTTCAAACCAACCCACTTCGAGTCGCGGCGGTCGACGCCGAATCCGCCGATTCGCAGGTCGGCCTGAACGGCACCCGGTCGATCAACCACGACGAGCCGTGGCGGACAGGAGGCCGCAGTGATGTCGGGTTGAACCGGCACGGGCGTTTCCGGCTGCCAGTGACCGAGTACTTCGTCAATCATCGTGAAGGGACAGTCAAGGTCGCCTGCCAGGATCAGGGTGGAACCGAGTGGTTGCCAGTGATTTTGACGGAAGTTGCGGACTTCTTCGCCAGTAATGGCATGGAGGGCTTGGCGATGGCTAAAGAGTCGATGGCCACGGCACTTGGGATCGACAATGGCTTGGGACAAGGCAAGATCGGCGATGCTTGCCGGGTATGAGGCGTAGTCATCTAGTTCTGCCAGCATGTGTTGGCGATGATCGTCGACGTCGACGTCAGATAGCTGCGGTTCGGTGATGATCTCGGCAAAGAGCTCGAAGGCTGGACGGAGACGATTGCTGGGTACCGACAGGGTCAGCGTTGAGTTGAGGGTGCCTGAGCTGCCGGAGTAGTCGCCGCCCAGGGCTTCGAGGGCTTCGGCGGCAGACATTCCCGGATGGGATGCGGTCCCCTCGCCAGCGACCGCCGTGGCTAGCGCCGTGACTCCTTCCAGACGCCGATCCTCATAGCAGGTTGAGGCAGAGTCCATCACGAGTTTGACATCGACGATGTATTGACCGGGGATGGGAATCCACCACACCGTCAACCCGTTGGTCAAGGTGTGGACGTGGTGTTGAGGGAATGTCCAGGGGCTAGATGGCCCGACCTCTGGTCTGGCCAGGATGTGCTGGTCGGTCACCGTCAGTTCTCGTCTTTCAGGTAGGGAATGAATGCGTAATGGTCAGGGTTGAGCCAGCGCCTGGCTGCGTCACGAATCTGTTCTGCCGAGAGGGACATGATGACCTCAAGTTCACGATTGATGCGCTGGGGATCGCTAAAGATGGTTGTGTATGCACTGATATTGTCGGCCCGCTCATCCATCGGGGCGAGCTCGGAGAGCCATTCTCGTTCATATCCGGCGCGGACCCGAACTAGCTCAGCCTCGGTGGGTCCTTCTTGTCTGAATCTGTCGATTTCGTCGACGATCGCGTCTCTCAACCGCGCCGTTTCCACACCTGAGGCTGCTTGGGCCGAGGCCAGTAGGAGGGAGGTCCCTCTGGCTAGCCCGAAGTCTGACAGGCTGGCTGCGTCGGCAAGTCTTTGATCTTTGACGAGGGACTGGTAGAAGCGGCAGGACGTCCCCGAGGAGAGGATGGCCACGGCTTGTTGGAGAGCGAGGTAGTCATCGGCTGTGCAGTCGCAGGTACGCCATGCGAGATAGACGTGATCTGCAGGGACCTCGCCGTGTAAGCGAAGTTCAGGGTGGCCGGTGAGGGCTGGCAGGAGCTGGCCTGGTTTGCGTTCGGGTATCCCGGGTGAGGTGAGATCACCGAAGTAGCGGTTGATACGGTCTAGGACCTCATCGTCTTCGAGGGGAGAGACGACAGTGAGGGTGGCGTTGACCGGCTGATACCAGGTTGCAAAAAAGTTGCGGACTTGGTCGAGGGAGGATGAGTCGAGATCGTTCATGGAGCCGATCACGGAGTGGGCATAGCCGTGATCGGGAGGGAACACGAGCGAAAGCAGCTTCGGAAGGAGGTCTCCGTATGGTTGGTTGTCGTAGCGCTGCCGCTTTTCCTCTTTGACAACTTCGCGCTGGGTGTCCAGGTTGACCTGGGATACGTTCAGTGACCGCAACCGGTCGGCCTCTAACCATAGCGCCAGGTCGAGTGCTTCGAGGGGGACCGATTCATAATAGTTGGTACGGTCGAACGAGGTTGAGGCGTTGCAGTCTCCGCCGAGGGACTGGATGATCGAGATGTATTCAGAGTTGCCAACATTGGCGGTGCCACTAAACATTAAGTGCTCGAAGAGATGGGCAAAACCCCAGGTTCCGGCTACTTCATCGGCTGATCCGACTCGATACCACAGGTTGAGGGCGGCTCCTGGAGCGAGTGGGTCATGGTTGAGTACCACGGTGAGCCCATTATCGAGTTGGGTTTGGGTGAGGGAATAGCTAAGCGTCAACGCTGTCATTCAGATTGTCTTTCCATACGAGGCATCGCCTTGAGGATCATACCCCATCCAAACCCACAGCAAACTTGTCCGAGGTCAAAGACTGCCTCCGATACCCGCCACCGGCACTCGGGCGAAAGTCCAAGTGTGCCCGAGTGCGCGATGGCGTCATCGTGGCTCTCCTAGTGAGTCGGCCTAGCGGCGAGACGTGATAGCTGTCCCTTTGGTGAACATGAGCACGCCGATCATGACAGTGACACATAACCCGCCACTGACGAGGGAAACCCAGCGGAGCCAGTGACCACTGCTACCGAAAGGCGAGGTCAACATGGATGAACCGGTTTGGGGAATGTCCGGTTTTCCAGGGACATCTGGTGTGGGTTCGGGTGTGGGCTCGGGTGTCGGCTCGTGTGTCGGCTCCGGTGTGGGCTCTGGTGTGGGTGGCGCTAGCGGCTCAAC
>JAEZZG010000036.1 GCA_023442485.1 Actinomycetes bacterium
ACCGCGAGGAACTCACCGCTCCCCCACCCCGCCCCGACCCCTCACCTGGCCCCACCCACTAGGGCTTATTGGGGGTTTGGCCCCTCACCGGCGATTGATACCGCCGATCAGGACGAAACCGGGCACACTAGTCACTAACTAGTACAGGAGGTTTGATCGTGATCGACCCGGATGATCTCGACCCCGCTTTCAAACCGTCCCGCGACGGCCACGACGGCGTCGAGCACCCGATTGAGAACGACATTGACCATCCCGCGAATCTCGACGGCGATCCCTCCACCCTCGACGCGGCCATGATCGCGCACATGTCATCCTCGCCCAGTGAAAAGCTCGGTATCGGATTCCTCGTTGCGGATAGGTTCCGTCTTGAAGAAAGACTCTCGCGCCGAGGCACGGCGCTGACCTGGAGGGCCACCGATCTGGTGCTTTCGCGTCCGGTCCTCGTCCACATCTTGCCGAGCGACGACCCGCACACCAAGTTGGTGCTGCACGAAGCCACCCGATCGGCGATCGCCACCGACTTTCGGTTCTTGCGCGTCCTCGACATCTTGGACGTGCCCCACACCCAATGCTCATTCGTCGTTGCCGAGTTCACCCCAGGATGCACCCTCGGCGATCTACTCCAACAAAAGGCCCTCTCCGGCATCGAGACTGCCTGGTTGATCAAGGAGATCAGCGAGGCGATGGGGGCCATGCACAGCCAAGGGATCTTCCACCTGAGTCTCTCCCCTGATTCGGTGGTCGTGACGACCTCGGGAGCCGTCAAAATCGTCGGCCTCTTGATCGATGCCGCCCTGGCCGGCATCGACACCGCCATGATTAGCTGGGACCAGCAGCAGCGCATCGATATGAGGCTGATAGGCAAACTGATGTACGCCTCAATGGTGGATCAGTGGCCCGCCGAGCCGAGTTTCACCAAACCGCAGCAGTGGGGGATGCCGGTTGCCCCGCGCACCGGCACCGGCTGGGTCAGTCCACGCGAGATCAAGCCGGGGGTCTCCCCGATCCTCAACCAGATCTGCTCTCAACTCCTCGGTGCTGCCACGTCCGCCGACGACTTCCCGATCGAAACCTGCGCTGAACTCACCCAGGTTCTATCGCGGGTCTTAGGGACGGTCGACGGCACCGCCGATCTGGAGCGGCGGGTCATGGAGGTCAGCGCCCACCCCGTCCCCGGACGTAACCTTCAAATCTCATTCGGAGATGCACAGAGATCTGACTCCCCACATCCTGTCCCGTCGCCATCAATCACTGCCAGCCTCGACGTCTCCCCTAGCCAGCCACACATCGTCGAGACGCCATCTCCGGCGGCCACTGACCAGGCAGGTGAGATGGGCGACTTTTCAGACGACGCAGACCGGGCTCGCTCCGCCATCACCCACCGCTTCCGTCATGTTCCGCGCTACCGTCCCTCGAAGAATCGACGATGGTTCTGGATGCTCATCTTGACGGCCTTGCTCTGCATCGGCCTGGCCTTCGGTATCGGCACATACCGCAACCATCGTCTCGGCCTCGACGACAACGATGAACCGGTTTACTTGCCGATCTCGGCTGCCTACAGCTTCGACCCGGAAGCTGATGGAGGCAACGGCGAAGAAAACGACAATCTGATCCCGTTGGCCTACGATGACGACCAATCCACCGGCTGGTTAACCTTGGTCTATCTCAACTACGCCAACTTCGGGAAGTTGAAACCGGGGGTGGGCTACATCGTCGACCTCGGCAAGAAGACTCAGGTGACGGCGGTCCATCTCCTGCTCGCGGCTGCCAATCCCAGCAAGGTTGGGCTCTACATTCCGCTGACGGATTATTCGGATTCGGATATGCCACCTCGGGACGGGATTAGCCAATGGCAAGAAATCTTGCCTCCGGCCTCGGTCGGGCCTCAGTCGGTGGTGCTGGCTCCGGCTCAACCCACGACGACCCGCTACCTGATGGTGTACTTCACCGAACTCCCCCAGGTTGACAAGGGACGCTACCAAGGCGGCATCCGCGACATCAAGATTCAGCGCTAGACCTGGTGGGCTTCGACCGGCAATAACAAGGGCGGGAACCTAGACCTAGAATCTAGGCTCCCGCCCTTAGAGTTAGGGGAGGCCCGAGGATGGTTCACCTCTGGGCGGCTCTCCTGCCTGCTGGCCTAGGCATCGGACGTTTCCGTCCGTAATACCTTCGATCAGCTAGGCGGCACTCTCGCCAGGATTACTCGCGAACGTCGTCGTCGACCCAATCGAGAGTCTTGGAGACGGCCTTCTTCCAGTTGCGGTAGAGGCGATCCATTTCTTCCTTGTCACCCTGTGGCTTCCAGCGCTTGTCTTCTGCCCAGTTCTCGATGACGTCCTTCTCGCCTTCCCAGTAGCCAACAGCAATACCGGCGGCGTAAGCAGCACCCAAAGCGGTGGTCTCAGCCACGACCGGACGGATAACCTCAGTGCCGAGGATATTAGCCTGGAACTGCATCAAGGTCTCGTTGGCAGTCATGCCGCCGTCAACCTTGAGTTCCTTGAGTTCAGCGCCGGAATCGGCAGCCATGGCCTCGACCACGTCGCGGGTCTGGTAGGCGGTGGCTTCGAGGACTGCACGGGCGATGTGGCCACGGTTGACGTAACGGGTCAGGCCGACCAGGGCGCCACGAGCGTCGGAACGCCAGTACGGAGCGAACAGACCAGAGAAAGCCGGGACGATGTAGGCGCCGCCGTTGTCTTCGACGGAATTCGCCAAGGCTTCGATCTCAGGTGCGGACTCGAACATCTTCAAGTTGTCGCGCAGCCACTGAACCAGGGAACCGGTAACTGCGATCGAGCCTTCGAGTGCGTAGACCGGATCCTGGTCGCCGACCTTGTAGCACACGGTGGTAATCAGGCCGTTCTTCGACGGGACGGGCTCCTTGCCGGTGTTCATCAACATGAAGCAGCCGGTGCCGTAGGTGTTCTTGGTCATGCCGACCTCGAAGCAAGCCTGGCCGAAGGTAGCTGCCTGCTGGTCACCCAAGTCACCTGCGATCGGGGTGTCGATCAGGAGGCCATTCTTGCGTCCGTAGCCGTAGACCTCGGACGAAGACTTGATCTCGGGCAGCATGGAGCGCGGAATACCGAAGATTTCGAGCTGGCCGTCGTCCCATTCGAGGGTCTTGATGTTCATCAACATGGTGCGGGAGGCGTTGGTTGCGTCAGTGACGTGAACACCACCCTCGGGGCCACCGGTCAGGTTCCAGATAACCCAGGTGTCCATGTTGCCGAAGAGGAGATCGCCGGCTTCTGCGCGCTCGCGAGCACCCTCGACGTTGTTGAGAATCCACTCGATCTTGGTGGCAGACGGGTAAACCGAGATCGGCAGACCGGTGAGTTCGCGGAAGCGATCCTGGCCGCCTTCAGCCATCAGCTCGTCGCAACGACGGGTTGCGCGGGTGTCCTGCCAGACGATGGCGTTGTAGACGGGCTCGCCGGTGTTCTTGTCCCACACGACGGTGGTTTCGCGCTGGTTGGTGATGCCGACAGCAGCGATCTGGTGACGGTTGATCTGAGCCTTTGACAGTGCCTGTCCGACGACCTCACGGACGGAGTCCCAGACCTCGATCGGGTTGTGCTCTACCCAACCTGCGCGAGGGAAAATCTGCTCGTGCTCTTGCTGTCCAACGGAGACGATGCGTCCGCTGTGATCGAAGATGATCGCGCGAGAGGAGGTGGTGCCCTGGTCGATTGCGAGTACGTACTTCTGCTCTGACATTTTGTTTGAATCCTTCACAACGTTGTGGCGGGCTTGCGCCCATGGATTGTTGGGGCTTGGTAGCCCTTGGTTGTGGTTGGTTGCTCGTCCGGCAGTGGCCGAGCTCCCGAGGGGTTTGCACCCCCGCAACGATTCCCCCACTAGGGCTAATCGATTGCAGACCAGTCTATTCTGAAACTGCGAGGTGGGGTGATTAAAACCCCTTTATTTACCTCTCGCCCACCGAAATTTTCCTGAATTCCTCTTCTGACCAGGAAAAGTTCATAGAGCTCAGGATCGACGCGTCTTGGAGATAGCCTGACACATCTTGGTCATGGGGGCCTCTAGGTATAGCGAGATTCATAGTTAATCACTAACAATATGACACAATGCACATTTGTGCATTAGACTCCCTCAATACGGTGACGTTCAGTTTCTGGGGTAATGCTGCCAAGTCGACCAAACTGAGGGCTACTAGGGCAAGGACCGGGAAGCTGCACAACAAGATATGTGTCTTGTCTAAGCATCGGTGCCACCTGCTTCGGAGCCACGGTATTCGCTCCGATTTCGATTAGCGTCGGCATCACACTCAGCCAAGATCTCTACTAGGAAGGGCGCTATGAGGTCTGAACGCAAGTCTGTCCATAACGACTCTTACCAAGCTGCGTCCATGTATTACGTCCAGGGCGAGACGATGGACACCATCGCCCGTCAGCTCGGAACCTCGCGCTCCACTGTCTCTCGCCTTCTCAAACAGGCTCGCGAGTCTGGAATCGTCCAGATCAGCGTGAGTAACCCGACCAGCCCCCACTCCAACGTTGCCCGAATCCTGGAAAAGAAGTTCAAGATCCGCACCACCATCGTCACGGTGAAATCCGGCACCTCCGACCAGTATCGCCTCGCCCAGGTCGCCCGCATCGCCGGCCAACTCGTCTCTCAGATGGTTCAAGACAGCATGGTGATCGGTATCGCCTGGGGGACGACACTCGACACCGTGGTGCAATATCTGATCCCACGGGAGGTTTTCGGCACCATCGTGGTGCAGATGAATGGGGCGGCTAACCAGCAAACCACCGGCATCCCCTATGTTGGTTCGATCATCACCCGGGTCGCTGAAGCCTTCGGGTCGCAGATCGTGCACTTCCCCGTCCCGGCCTTCTTCGACTACAACGCTAACCGCGACTCCATGTTCAAGGAGCGCTCCGTCCGTGCCGTCCGCGATCTGCAACAGCGCGTGGACCTGGCGATCTTCGGGGTGGGATCTCCCGTCGGGACCATGCCCTCCCACGTCTACCGAGCCGGTTACCTCGATGAGTCGGACGTCTTGCAACTGCGCAAGGATCGGGTCGTCGGCGACGTCAACACTGTGTTCTTGCGCGAGGACGGGTCATGGGCCGATATCGCACTGAACTCTCGCGCTTCCGGCCTCAACCCGAACGAGCTTCGCCAAATCCCGCGCAGGCTGTGTGTTGTTGCGGGGTCGTCCAAGGCCCACGCCTTGCTGGGAGCCTTGCGCGCAGGCGTCGTCACCGATCTGGTCATTGACGAAATGGCAGCCCGCTCCGTCGTCGAACTGCTGTCGAACTAGCCGACTGCGTTCCTTGACGAGGTGAAATACCGGCAGTTTCCTGACAGACTAGCCGGGTGAAGTTGCTGATTATTCGCCACGGCCAATCCGCTAATAATGCGCTGTTCATTCAAACCGGCGGGTATGCCGGACGCTCCAGTGACCCCGTCCTGACCGATCTTGGCAAACGCCAGGCCCAGCTACTGGCCGATGCCGTCGCTGATGGACGGCTTCCGGTGAAGCCTACGGTGATCACCTCGTCACTTTTCAGCCGGGCGATCCAGACTGCCGCCCCCCTCGCCGACGCCCTCGACCTGCCTATTCTCGGTCAACTCGATACCTACGAGATCGGCGGGCCTTACCACGGGCTTTCCTCTGAGCGGCGGGTATTTGCCGGCACTCCGGCCTCCGAATTGATCAAGATCACCGCCAGGCTCCAGATCCCAGACGGAGCAGACGACACCGGCTGGTATCGTCTCGACCACCGCGAATCGGTGGCGGAATCCTATCTGCGGGCGCAGCAGGTGATGTCAAGAGTCTTGACGAGATGGGGACGCAGCGACGAGACCGTCGCGATTGTCTGCCACCAATTCTTTGCCCAGCAACTCATTCGGGTCAGCCTCGGGCTCGGCAGCGTAGACACCCTAGACGCGCGGGAACGTCCCCGAGCTGGAGAAGAGGGCTTCGCCCCGATGCCATGGTTCCGTCTGGACAATACTGCGACAGCGCTGATTGATTACGGAGACGAGGTGGCCCAAGTACCGCCGACCGGAACCAACGTGTTTTGGATCAACAGGGTCGATCACCTGCCACCGCAGATGATCACGATCTAGGCGCTGCCGGTAGTTGGAGCTACCGCACCTGGCTGGCTAGAGACTCGGTCAAGTCCACCAGTAGCGGAGCGTCACGTTCAAAGTTGAACTCGGTCTCGATGGCGCGGCGGCCGTTGCGTCCCATTTGGGCTCGGCGTTCATCGTCAGCGAGCAACTCGCCGATCACCTTCGCCGAGGCGGGAACGTCAGAAGTGTCAACGAACACACCCGCGTCGGCAGGGCCAAATAGCTGACGCCAGTAGGGAAAATCACTGGCGACGAAGGGGACCCCGGCAGCCATGTATTCAAAGAGTTTCGTCGGCAAGGATTCCCGGTAGTTGGGTAGGGGCTCCAAGAACACCAGGCCCGCAGCAGCGGTGCTGAGCAGGTCGGGCACCTCCTTGGGTCCAATCACGCCGCGATAGTCGAATCGCTCGTCTCCGGCTAAGGCGTCGATGCGACGCTTGGCGGTATCCGAAGGCGGGCCTGCACATACGAACGTGGCCCCGTCGACAGCCAGTGTGGCATCGACCATCTCGTCAAACTGGCGACCCTGGGTGAGTCCACCGACATAGACCACGCGCCCGGCAACCTCGTCACGTCCATCCTCGGAATACTGCGGGTAATCCTTCAGCCACGGATAGTTACGAACCACCGTCACCGAGGGGTTCGTCCACTGCTTCTCAATGATCGGGGTGGCCACCACCACCGCATCGCACAGGTGATTGGCCATCATCAGCACCAGACGGGCATAGAGTCTGGCGGCGGCCTTCACCGGGGCCTTCATATAGCGCTTATCTGCGATCTGGCCGACTAGATCCTCGTGGGCGTCATAGATCACCTTGACCCGGCCACGATGGGCAGCCTTCCACGCCAGCACCAGGGGGATACATTCCGGGTCGTGGGTGTGGAGCACATGGGGTTGAATCTTCTTCAGTTCCCGCCACGCCTGGCGCTGTTTGATCGTCAACCGGCCCAGCCTAGATTTCGTCGGCTCCAGGTTGACCATGCGGATGCCGTTGACCGACTCGTCACCGGCATTGGTCGCCATCAACGTGATGTCGAATCCGGCTTCGGCCAAGGCGGCGCACTCCTTGTTGAAGATCCGGTTATCCCTGGGGTTGTGGACGGTGGTGAGATGGACGACTCTCATCTGATCCCTCGACATAGACTCTCCTTACGGCTCTGACTAGGTCGTCAGTTGAGTTTCCCGACGCAGGCCCGGCGCACACCGGCCCATTTCTTCGGATCGGTGACGTTGCGACCATCGATGAGGACCTTAGCTGAGGGGATCATCGATGCGTCCCAGGTGAGATAGTCGGCATGATCGGCTTGCAAGATCACGATGTCGGCTGAATCTGAGAGGTGGAAGGGGGTGAAGCCACGGGCGACGAGTTCGTCGTCGGTGAAGAGTGGATCGTGGACGCTGACCTGGGCTCCCGCCATGCGCAACTGGGCGACAACCTCGAAAACACCGGAGAAAGCAGTCTCTTTGACGTTTCCTCTAAAGGCGGCACCTAGGACGACGACGCGCACCCCGTCCAGAACCGATGTGTCACCAGCTTCGGGGGTGGGCATGGAGTTGACCTCTGCCCACAGCTTGGCAGCGAGCCCGACGGTATAGACCGGCATGGTCATATTGACTTCGCGGGCGGTACGGACGATGGCCGCGTGGGGATCCTTCGAGAGATAGAGGCGCGGATACACCGGGATACAGTGGCCGCCGACGGCGATCCCCGGACGGTGGATGTGGCTGAAAGGCTGTGAGTTGCAGGCGGAAATCACCTTGTAGATGTCGACACCGATGGAGTCAGCGTATTTTGCGAACTCGTTGGCCAAGCCGATGTTGACGTC
>JAEZZG010000068.1 GCA_023442485.1 Actinomycetes bacterium
TCTTCATCCATTCCGTCCCCAGAGCGATGATCCCGCACATCGAGTGGACCCTCTCCACCATTCTCGGCCATCAAGTCCGGTGTACCTGGACCGAACAATATGCCGAACCCGGCACATGGAGGACCGACTACTCCTGGACGGGGGCTTCAGGATCGGCAGCGACGATCGCCTCATCATTTAGGGGTTGGGAGGGGCTGAGATTCGAGGTTACCGAAGACGCCCGGCACACCAACGACATCGGTCAGCGCTATTCCTACACCCCCAGTCTGGGACTCTTCCACGCCCAGACGACCGCCATTGGAGACATTCTGATTCCTGAACAGGTGCTTCGAGCAGCACTGGATCGAGACGCCGACAACTCCGGAGCGATTCGCATTGAGCTTGCGATGTTGTTGGGGCAACCCTGGGATGACGAACTAGAAACCTTCAGATTCGCCACCGACGCCTCACCCGTGGAGTGGATCCACGCGCTTGGAGGCTAAGCCTTCACTACAGCTTTGCCATCGGCATTCATAATGGGAGAACAGATTTGGCGGGTGAGTACAGCACCCGCCAAATCTGCGTAGAGGCCACTAATCTGTTCTCGCAGGCGAACTGGAGAGGGCAGCTAGTCTCTCCGGCCCGGCTTCCAGCCTGGCGCTCAGGTGTGTGAAGCAGGTAGGGCGTTTTGAGCGAGCCTCACCGGCTGACGGACTAGCTAGTGATATTGGCGTTGGTCACGGCGATCGCCACATTATGGCCACCAAAGCCAAAGGAGTTATTGACCGCAGCAAGGTCACCATCAGGCAGCGGCCTAGGCTCAGTGGCGATATCGATCCCGAGATCAGGTTCGGGATTGACCAGGTTAATAGTTGGCGGGACGAGGCGATCTTTCAAAGCCATCACCGAAGCAAAGGTTTCCAGCGCCCCTGCGGCACCGAGGAGATGTCCGGTCATTGACTTGGTACTCGTCACCACAACCTGATCGACCGATTCACCTAGCGCCTTGCGGATAGAGGCAGCCTCAGTGGTATCACCAGCGAGGGTCGAGGTGGCGTGGGCGTTGACGTGACGAATATCGCTCGGGCTAAGGTCTGCGTCGACCAAGGCCTTCACCATCGCCGATACTTGGCCACCACCGTCCGGGTCAGGCTTGACGATGTCGAATGAATCCGCAGAGATGCCTGCCCCAGCCAAGGTACCGTAGATTTTTGCGCCGCGTGCCTTGGCATGATCAAGGGTCTCGATCACCATCATGCACGCACCCTCGCTGAGTACGAATCCGTCGCGGTCAATATCCCAGGGGCGCGAGGCGTGTTGCGGATCGTCATTGTTGCGAGAGAGAGCCTGCATCTGGTTGAAAGCCGACAAGACGAAGGGGTGAATGAGTGAGTCAGAACCGCCCACGATCACCACGTCGGCGCGGCCTAGCCGTAGCAGGTCGATACCGTGGGAGATGGCTTCATTTCCGGACGCACAAGCCGACACCGGAGTATGAATCTCCGCCCGAGCGCCAAACTTCATCCCAACCTGGGCTGCCCCGGCATTGAGCATCAGCATGGGAATAGCAAATGGGCTAGTCCGGCGGGCACCACGGTTGATCTGGGTGTCCCAGGTATCTAAGAGAGAATGGAGACCACCCATCGAGGTACCGATCGAGACGGCAAGGCGCTCCGGGTCAACGGTGTCGCCTTCGTTGGCGGCGGTATTGTCCAGGCTATACCCGGCGTCCTGCCAAGCCTCGGTCGCTGCGATCAGGGTCAATCGGGAAACTGGGTCGAGCCGACGCAACTTGGCGCGCTCGAAGTGGGATTCCGTATCGCCTTTCACTGTGCCGGCGATCTTCACCATCAGATCATCGGCCCACTCCTCGGTGATCGTGACAATCCCTGAGGTTCCGGCAAGCATGTTCTGCCAAGTTGAAGGGGCATCATCACCGAGTGGCGTGATCGCACCCACGCCCGTAATGACGACGTCAGTCATAGCCTTCTCCACAAAATCAGGTTGAGTTACATTCTTCTTCACCCACACAGAGCTAACCATCCTGTGTGGGTGAACCTAGGCAGTCAGAGGCATAGAGGCCAGTCAGCCTCAGTATTGCCCGTGACTATTCGTGATAACTACTGGTGGTTTTCGATGTAGGTAACGGCATCGCCAACCGTCTTGAGTTCCTTGGCATCTTCGTCGGGGATAGAGACGCCGAACTTCTCCTCGCAGGCGTAGATGATCTCGACCATCGACAGGGAGTCAACATCCAGGTCATCCATAAAGTTCTTGTCTAGCTGCACATCGTTCTGGTCAACCCCGGCCACGTCGTTGATGATGTCAGCGAGACGAGTACGGATTTCCTCAGTGCTCAACATTGGGTTTTCTCCTTGTTAGGTGTTGGATTCTCAGTGATTTGAGCGTGTATTCAGTTGTTGATTTCTGTGGAGACGTAGTCGCTCAAGGCAGAACGAGTACTTGTCCACCGTAAACCAAACCGGCACCGAATCCCATGATTAAGGCAATGTCGGATGATTTCACGAGATTGTTGTCAAGCATGGACGCCATTGCGATCGGAATCGACGCAGCCGACGCATTGCCCATGTGGGCGATGTCGTTCGAGATCACCACAGATTCTGGAAGGTGGATGCGACGACACATCGCATCCACGATTCGGGCGTTTGCCTGGTGAGGGATGAAACAGTCAATGTCGTCAGGGGTGAGGCCAGCCGCCTGAATAGCTTCGGCGACCTTCTCGGAAATCTGTGTGGTTGCCCAGCGGTAGACCTTTTGGCCTTCCATCGTGATGAACGGGTAGTGGCCCTCGGCAGCCGCATCCCACCAGTGATCAGTCGAGATCACGTCGACCATGTCTGCGCGCGATCCCCACACCGCCGGACCGATAGCCGGGAAGTCGGACGGGCCGACAATGCCAGCACCGGCTCCGTCCGCGAAAAGGAAGGCAGTCCCGCGATCATTCATGTTGGTGATTTCGGAAATCTTTTCTGCTCCGATGATCAAGACATAGGTGCCTGCCCCGGAACGCACCAAGGAATCAGCCAGGGTCAAGGCGTAGCTGAAACCGGCGCATGCTGCCGAGATGTCAAAGGCTGCCGCGTCCGGACACCCTAATGCCTTGGCAACGTGGCAGGCCAGGGACGGGGTTGGGTGGTGGTAGGAGACGGTGGAGATGATCACGGTGTCGATCTGAGCGGCATCAAGATTCGCCATCTTCAAGGCGTCCTCGGCAGCTCGGATCGACATCATCTCGATGGTTTCACCTTCATCAGCCCAACGACGTTCAACAATCCCGGTGCGCTGCTGAATCCACTCATCAGTGCTGTCGATCAGGGTGCACATCTCCTCATTGGTGACCACCCGCGACCCTCGGTAACCACCGACACCCATCAATCGGGAGTAGGGGCGACTCGCACTCACACCGAGTGAGCTCATGACTGCTCACCCCTCATCCCGGACATGTGCGCTCGCACAAAGTCACGAGCAGCAGGGAGATCGTCTGGGGTGGTTAGGGCAAAACGCTCCACCGTCTTGAGATTGCGCTTGGCGATGCCGACTAGGGTGCCGGCAGGAGCCAGTTCCAGCATTCCCGTGACCTGGCTATCGGCCATGGTGGACATGCACAGATCCCAGCGCACCGGAAGTGCGACCTGACGCACCAAGCGGTCAACGTAGTCGGCACCATTCGTGACGGCCTGGCCGTCACGGTTTGATAGCACGGGGACCAAAGCGTTACGGCAAGGCATAGACGCGGCCAGCTCTGCCAGTCTGTCAACAGCAGGGGCCATGTGGACGGTATGGAATGCCCCCGCCACAGACAACTGCACTAACCGGGTGCGGGCGGGAGGGTTCTTGCTGAAGGCATTGATTTGCTCAACCGTGCCAGCGGCAACGATCTGGCCAGCACCGTTGTAGTTCGCTGCAGTCAACCCCGCCTCGGCGATAGCGTCGAGTACTTCTGGTTCTTTGCCGGCCAGGACAGCAATCATCGAGGTTTGTGCCAAAGACGCCGCCTTAGCCATCGCCTTCCCGCGCTCCCGGACGAAAACTAGGGCGGACTCTTCGGAGATGATGCCAGCCAGGGCGGCTGCCACAATTTCTCCCACCGAGTGACCGGCGAGGACTCCGACGGCAGATGTGAGCGGGAGCTTGTCTGAATCGGTTGAAGCGGTGGCGGAATCAGCGCGGGAGTCGCTGTCAGTGGTCTCCCGGACGTCGTCACCGGCAGCAGTGCCCGGAGTAAACAGCTCGGCGGCGGTCGCCAGGGATGCCGCTACTAGGAGTGGTTGGGCGATGTCGGTGCTGCGAATCGTCTCGTCGGAGGCTTCGGTACCGAAGTGGATTAGGTCCAGATCGAGAACTGCGCAATACCAGTGGAGGCGCTTCTCGAAGGATTCAAGTTCAAGCCAGGGTGAAAGGAAGCCACTCGTCTGGGCTCCTTGGCCGGGGGCAACTACTGACAGCATTTGTCCATCATCTCGATTCTTGAGGTGAGTTACCATATCTAGAACTACGAAGTTGCAAGTCCTACTTTGTGGGAACTATATAGGTTTTTGAGGTTTCAGCGCGAACACAGCGCACAGCTCTTTGTGGATTCCACTCAAATATACGAGATTCCCTTTGTCTTTCATCGCTGAGCATCGTCATGTCGCCGGAGTCGTCCGAGAGAGATAGCCAGCCTTAGCACATAGGCCTCGCGAGGGTTCATCGGAGAGTAGCCGGTGACGTCGTGGATGCGTTTGAGCCGATAGCGGACTGTATTGGAGTGGACGTAGAGTTCCCGGGCGGTTGCTTCGACCGATGATCCTTGGTCAAAGTAGGTGATACAGGTTTGCAGCAGGTCATTTCCTGAATCGGCCAAGCTGGTGTAGACCACATTGCACAGGTGCGATATGGCTGACTCGTCTCCGGCTAGTGCGCGTTCCGGGAGCAACTGATGAGCATGGAGGATTCTTGGCCCTTCTGGCCATGCGGGGGCGGCGTTGAGGCCTGCGGCTGAGACCTTCGCTGAGGTGTGGGCACCTTCCAGGGATGGCATCACTGGGCCAATGACGATGGGGCCATCCCCGAATCGGCAACTGAGGTCAGTCACGGTCTTGACGGTGTCATTGTCATCATTGAGACATGAACCGCCGAGGATGACGATGAGTTTTGATCCTTGGATCGAGGCGAGAATCGACAGGCCGCAATGTGTCGCTTCCTCTCTGAGTAGGTCAACATCGACGCTGGGGTCTGGGGGAGTGCTGCCCACGATGACCCGAATGGCGTCGGTGACTTTCCAACCCAGAGTCGAGGCGCGTGAGACCAGGGATGCGTCGGGATCGTCCCGAACGACTGCATCAACGACGAGGGCCTCCATCCGAGCATCCCAATTTCCGCGCGATTCGGCAGCGGTAGCGTAGACCTGTGCTGAGGCAAAGGCGACCTCGCGGGAATAGGTGAGCACTGCGGTCGAGAGGGCATCGCGGTCGTGGCTGGGAACAATATCTTTGATCTGCTCGTCCACGACGTCAATGACGGTACGCACCAGATCCACGGTTTGGAGCAGGGACACCTTGCGGGTCATGGCGCGAGGGGCTACGGAGAACAGATGGACGGGAGAGGCGAGTTCGTCGGAAGTGTCGGCCAGCCATTCGACTAATCCGTCAATGCCTTGTTTGGCTACCAGTGTGATCCATGACCTGTCTTGGGCTCCGAGAAGGGAGAACCAGGGTAGTCGCGATTCAATCGCTTTGAGGGAAGCAGTCGTGATCTTCGCTGAGTGGCTGGCCAATTTCCTCGCCAGTCTGGTGCGGGTTGCGGTGTCGCCAATGATGTCACGACCGGTAATGCGGTGAGTTTCTTGATGAGTGGTGGGATGGGTGCTCATCTGCGCTCCTCATGGGCTATCGACGGGTGGTGACGTCTACACGTCCGAAGTATTGTAAGGATCATACAAGATAGGTAGAGAGATACTACAAAATCGCCGAGGTGTGTAGCTGGTCTAATAAACTGTATTGCTGTAGTAATACAGTGTGAAGCGGTTGGGGGAATGCTAGCGCCTCCACCCTGACGGACCTGTTCGATGAAGGATTCAATAGTGGAGTTTGATCAGTCACGTCCGATCTGGGTTCAAGTCAGCGAGGAGTTGACGGTGAGGATCGTCTCGGGGCTTTGGGGTCCAGGGGTGAAGATACCGTCGGTTCGAGAGTTGGCTGCACAGATGTTGGTCAATCCCAATACCGTACAGAAGGCGTTTGCCCAACTTGAGCGGGATGGATTAGTAGTGACCGAGCGCGCCTCCGGGCGGTTCGTCACCGAGGATGACCTCACCATTCGTCAGTGTCGGCAACGGATGGCCTTGGTGGCAACCGAGGAGTATTTGACGACGATGCGGCGACTTGGTGTTGATCTCCCCCAAATTCGTGAACTGATTGAGCTTGATGCCAGTATCTCGGTGGAGTGAGAAAGATGAATACGAAGAATACCGGAGAGCCTGTGTTACATCTCGACGGTGTGACGAAGAAATACGGTTCAACGCTAGCTCTCAAGAATGTCAACCTATCTGTTGGTGGCTCACGAATTGTTGGACTCTTTGGCCCTAATGGCTGCGGGAAAACCACCATGTTGAAGCTGATTAGTGGCCTCTTAGTCCCCAATGCTGGTCGGATTCGTGTCGGCGGATATGAAGCCGGGAGTGCTTAAGGAAAGTCCCTGATTTCTTACTTGCCAGATCATTGTGTTTTTGATGGTGATCTTAGCGGGGCACGGCTGAGTTCGATCTGCGCTGACTTCTTCCCAGACTTTGATTCAACAACCCTGGCGGAGTTGCTTGAGAACTTTCATATTGACCCGAAGAAGAAGGTGAGGGAGTTATCAAAGGGGAACGGTGAAAAGCTCCAGATCGCGTTTGCCTTGGCGAGGCGATCTCAGATTTATATGCTCGATGAACCGCTGTCGGGTGTTGATCCCGCGGCTCGCTCGGCCATCCTCAGTGGAATCCTCGGTCACTATGCCCAAGAGTCCTTGATGATTATCTCGACTCACATGATTCACGAACTCGAAGCACTGACCGACGAAGTGATCATTGTCAAGGACGGAGAAATCTTGATCCATGACGGCACCGAAGACCTACGACAAAGCCACGGCTGCAGTGTCGAAGGCATTTTTAAGGAGTTGTTCGCCCATGTATAAGTCTATTATTCACGATCTGCGCTCATGGGTTTTCCAGTTCGGAATCCTTGCTCTGGGCTACATCATCTTGCCCATCGCAACTATTCTTCTCATGAAGACCTCGGTTCGGCTGGGTGAGATTGTCTTAAACATCTATGCTACTGGGCTGCTTTGCTTTGTCTTGTTCGTTGTGTATTCGTTGTTCAAGAAAGTCCTCAGTTCCATCTATGGGAAGCTGGCGTATTTCTATCGATGCATCCCTATGTCGAATACCGTCTTGATTATTTCAAAAATGATCTCGGTTACCTTGGGTGTGTTGATTCTCGCCGGTATCTCGATACTTGCATTTGCAAACTACTCCGGCGTGGTGTTGTGGTGGTCAGGTGGCAGCTACCTCAGAGGTTTCTCCGGCATCTTGGGATCGATTCCGTTGTGGACTTATCTGGTCTCCATAGCCGGGCTACTCGCTGCAGTTGTCTCTGCCTTTGCCCTTGCCATGCTTACCACCATCAAACCCATGGTAAGACTCAGCCTTGCCGGAGCCTCGGCGGTGTGTATCATCACCTGGGTTCTACTCGTTGATTTGCTTGCCGCAGGTTTGGTGATGAGTGTTCCAGGTATCGTCCCGCTATCTCCCGACGCCAGGCAGATTCTCTGGGATCGGTTCACATGGTCGCCTTTGCCGCCCAACTCATCCCTAGTCCTACCTGTCACCGCTATCGCAATCATCGTGACCCTCTTGATCCTGGTGCCACTCTTGATCGTCTTCATCGGAGAGAAACGCGGAGTCAATATCCGTGGCTAAGTGATGGAAGCCGTGACGCGACGCCAGAGCAACTATTCACAGTTGACCTGGCGTCGCCTGCTTTTACACCCTCTGTTCACCGCCTCAGGGTCGGACGATCTTGCAGGTAGACACGAACATATTCACTCTGGCGCGACTTCGAGGCGAAAGTCTTTCTAGATTGGGGAATAGTGTCGATCGTTTTGGCGCTGAGTACAGTGTTCATCAGCTTCGCTCAGGTGCGGTCCAGGCTCACGATGCGGTTCTAGCCTAAAACCCCTCGACTGAAGCGATGGAAATGCTAATCGCCTATCAATAATGATCAACGCAGACTAATCTAGAGACGTCAGCCCGTCTTGGGATCAATCTTCGATCTTCATGGGGGAAGCTCACCTGTTAGATCTCTTAGCAGGGGGTCACCCGGACGGGCGATGACGTGACACAGACGTCAGTGTCTCAACAACGAAATATCGCGACCTTATGAGACATGGCAAGGTAGTCAAGCCTGCCAGTCCTGAGCGTCACACAACTAGGCCACCACGGTTACGATATTACTGACGCGATGTTTTAGAAAGGAATGAAGGGTGATTCCACGCGACGAACCTGGTCCGATCCTCAACGGCCAGCCAACGAACCTTCCGGACACCGATCCGGCAGAAACGAATGAATGGCTTGAATCGTTAGATGGCATGATTGACGAGGACGGGATCAATCGTGCTCGTTTTGTCATGCTCAAACTCAACGAACACGCCCGGGAGCGTCGGGTGGGGATTCCGTCCCTGGTCTCGACTGACTACGTCAACACGATTCCTGCCAAGGACGAGCCGGAATACCCTGGTGACCCTGAGATCGAATCCCAGG
>JAEZZG010000072.1 GCA_023442485.1 Actinomycetes bacterium
CTTCTGGTTCATCTATCCGATCTTGACGGACGAGTTGATGCCGCGCAGTGCATGGGCGGCCAGGATGTGGTTTAGCCGCTGGATCTAATCAGCTTGCTGTGACGACCTCCATCACTGCCTCCACACGGTCAGGCAGCGGCTACCCGTGGCCACGGCGATTGGGCGACGGTGAATCTCGCCGCACCCCTGCTACCTTACGTGGTTAGAATTGGCTCCATGTCTGACCGATTCCGTCTACGTCGCCGATTCAGCTATCTCAAGGGTGCCTTGTTGATTCTGCTCGGCGTGGTGATCGTCGTTGTAAGCATGATTGAACGTCTCGATTACACCTTGATTCCGCCTCTGCTGTGGTGTGCTTCGTTGGTGATGCTGGCTGTCGCTTGGTGTTTCTTGCCTCAGATTCAGCTTCACCGTGACCGTCTGATCATCAATAACTGGCTGCGCACAATCACCGTTGGCTGGAAGAACTACCGTTTCGTGCAAACCTCGTTGGGAATGGTCGTCGTGACCAACAAACCCGGCTACGACGGGGTTGACGACGAGACTAGGCCATCTGGGTCAAAGGCTCAGCCGCACGGCAGTGACCGAGACAGCCGGGAGCGGGTTGGCGCTGACGTCCCCGCCTTGGATCCGCGCGCGGAGATGGATCTGACGGATCCGTCCCTGATGAGTAACCCGGTTACCCTCTACACCGGAACTGGCGGTTTTGCTGCCGGGATCAAAGCGCTGCGCAACCGCACTCCCGAGGGTGCCCCCGCTTTCGCCGCCGATCAGGAGACGCTGTGGATCGAGGAGGTCGTCCCAGCCGCCACCACGATCTCGCGTTACTACCACGGCTTCGCAGACAAGGACTCTGATCAGCCATGTGAGCGTCACTGGTCCCCGCTCGGGGTCGGGCTGACCCTCGGTTCCGTTGCGGCCTTCCTGCTGAGTATTGCCTTGATGGGGATGTGGTTCAGCTAACTTCCCTCGAAGAGATAAATGGCACGACTCGCGCATCCCGGACAGGTATGCGCGAGTCGTTCTTTTACGAAGTGGCTAGCTGAGATCGAATACCCCTGGCTGACTTGCAGCCAGGACAGGCCCCGAAGCGCTAGTCGAGTTTCAGTTCAGAGACTTCGTCACCGAGAGAACGCAACAATGCGTGGCGTTCTTCGCGTCGACGACGTTGCTCGTTCGGTTCGGGAACAGGGGCCGCCGACAACAGACGCTGGGTGTATTCCTCCTGCGGGTTGTGTAGCACATCGGTTCGCAGACCTTGTTCGACCACTTTGCCGTTCTGCAGCACGACGACGCGGTGGGCAAGCATGTCGACCACGGCGAGATCGTGAGAGATGAACAGACAGGCGAACCCGAACTCGTCCTGAAGCTCGGAGAACATGGTCAGCACCTGGGCCTGGACGGAGACGTCGAGGGCCGAGGTTGGCTCGTCGGCGATCAGCAGGCGGGGGCGCAAAGACAGGGCGCGTGCGATACACACACGCTGACGTTGCCCGCCGGAAAGCTCATGCGGGTAGCGGTTATAGGTTGACTTGGGCAGGCGAACTGCGTCGAGAAGCTCAAAGACGCGATCTCTGCGCTCCTTCTTCGATCCGATCTTGTGAACCACGAGGGGTTCTGCAATACAGTCACCAATCGGCATCCTCGGGTTCAAGGATGCGGCAGGGTCTTGGAAGACAACCCCGATATTGCTCCGCAGTTCCTTAGCCTCAGCCCGGCTCATGCCGACTAGATCATGACCAAAGACCTTGATCGAACCAGCCGCCGCCGGGATCAACCCGAGAACGCATTTACCGATGGTTGATTTACCTGAACCAGATTCGCCCACCAGGCCGACGATCTCACGCTCGGCCACGTCAAGTGAGACTTGGTCCACCGCACGGAAGGGAGCCTTGCCGTTGCGTTCATATTCAATGACCAGATCGGTGGCTTCGAGAACCTTCGCGGACAGATCGAGATTGGCTTCCTTCGAGTCGTCAAAGCCGAACTGTTCGCGTCCACGCCCTAGGTGTGGAACGGCTTCCAGCAGTCTCTTGGTGTAGGGGTGTTGGGCGTGATTGAGCACTTCGTCGACAGTGCCGGTCTCGACGATCTCACCCTTGAACATGACGTTGACCCGGTCTGCCATGTCAGCGACCACACCCATGTTGTGGGTGATCAGCAAGATTCCGGTGTTGAGTTTGTCTTTCAGGGAGCGCAGCAAGTCGAGGATGTCGGCCTGCACCGTCACGTCCAGAGCGGTGGTCGGCTCGTCGGCGATAATCACTCGCGGGTTGCACGAGATCGCAATGGCGATGACGACGCGCTGACGCATACCGCCGGATAGCTCGTGCGGGTACTGACGCATGTGCTCCTCGGCCTTTTCCAGACCGACCATCTTCAACAGCTCGATGGCGCGCGCCTCAGCGTCACGTCCGTAGGCAAGACCGTGGATTTCCAAGGCTTCTGTCATCTGGACGCCGATGGTCAACACCGGGTTGAGTGCGGTCATCGGCTCCTGGAAGACCATGGCAACTTCCTGGCCGCGAAGGTTGCGGATGCCACGGGACCCGAGGGTGCGGACGTTGATCCCACCGACGTGAACGTCACCTTTGATCCTGGCGTTGCCGGGTAACAGACCCAGGGAGGTCATCGACGTCACCGACTTACCCGAACCCGATTCACCCACCAGGGCAACGACTTCGCCGGGGAGCACGTCGAGCTGAATACCTTTGACGGCGTGGACCCGCCCGAACTCGGTCTTGAATTGGACGTCGAGTTCGTCGAAGGTCAGAACAGGGTCGTTAGTCTTCTCGTGAATCTTGACGAAGGAATCGGGCTCAGATGCAGCCCGAGCCGGTTTCTTCGCTTGCGCTAAAGATTCTTTCTTTCTCAGAAATTTCATGAAGTTTTCCCCTTCTGACGCGGATCGAAGGCGTCTCGGAGCCCATCACCGATGAAGTTGACGGACAAGGCGATCACAAGAATCATCAGTGCGGGCGCGAAGAATAGCCAAGGCCGGGTGCTGAAGGTGGTCATATAGGTCGAAATCAGCAGGCCCAAGGATGTATCTGGGGAGCGCACGCCGAAGCCGAGGAAGGACAGCGACGTCTCCAAAAGAATCGACGATGCGATTAGCAGCGTTGCCGAGACGATGATGGTGCCCAGACAGTTCGGCAAGATGTGTTTGAGGACGATGCGGAATGACGAGGCACCGACGGCCTGGGCCGCTGAGACGAATTCGCGTTCGCGCAGAGACATCACTTCGCCACGGACCATACGGGCTAAGCCGGTCCACGACAGCAAGCCGAGCATGACAGCCAGCGAGATCACGCCACCGCGAGAACCGGCGAACTGACCGATCACGGCGGCCAGCACCAGCATCGGGATGACGATGAAGACGTCTGTGATCCGCATCAGAATTGCTTCGATCCAGCCACGGAAATATCCGGCAAGGGCGCCGACGAGAGTGCCGATGAAGGTGGCGACGATACCGACGATGAAGGCGATCACCACGGACCGCTGGGTGCCACGCATCACCAGGGCGAAGTAGTCACGACCGATGTTGTCTTGCCCGAAGGGGTGTTCTCCGAGCTGGAAGAAACCGATCGTGGGGCGTTGGCCATTGACGATGTCTGAGGTGTAGACGTATCCGTACTTCCACCACCCAGGAATTGGGCCGAAACCGATCGAGGTGAACGCCACGATGACGACGAAGAGGAACACGGCCAGCGAGATCATTGCGCCACGGTGACGCAGGAATCGACGCAGCACCAATTGGCCCTGGGAAAAAGACTTATCAGTGGTCGAATCGAGGACCTCATCAGCCATGTCGACAAGGTTGAAATCCTCAGGCTGAAACGCTTCGGCAGCTTGGATATCTCTTTGATCCATGATGTTTTTTGTCTCTGGAGTGAACTTGTCTGAACGCGCCATCTCATTCACCGCCTGATCCTGGGGTCAATATATGCGTAGAGGATGTCGGCGATCATATTCATCAGCACCGCAGCGCTACCGGTCACCAAGAAGAACGCCATCACAGGTGCCGGGTCAACTTGGATAAGCCCGACCTTGAACATGTCGCCCATCCCCTTCCATCCGAAGACGGTCTCGGTAATCACCGCGCCACCGATCAGGCCGGCGAAGTCGAAAGCGACGATGGTGGTAATCGGAATCATGGCGTTGCGGAAGGCGTGCCGGGTAATCACCATGCGTTCAGGAAGGCCCTTAGCTCGCGCAGTACGCACATAGTCTTGGCCGAGAACATCAAGCATCGACGAGCGGGTGTAACGGGTGTAGGCGGCGAGAGACATCAGGGTCAGCGAAATCGTCGGCAACAAGATGTGCGTCAGGTTGTCGATATTCTCTAGCCAGAACATGCCCGCGCCACGGAAGTTCGGGGTTTCGGAACCGATGGTCGAGATCGGCCGGTATCCCACTACCTTCAGATAGAGGGCCCAGGACCGCAGCAAGAAATCGCAGACCATCGCGAAGAAGACCGACAAAGACGTCCAGAAGCAGACCCACAATGCTGATCTCTTGGCATACCCACCGCCGTAGTAGCCGATGACGGCGCACACGATGGCGACGAGCAAGGCGATTCCGATGATGAACAGCCAGGTCGGATTCTTTAGCGACCCGGTGAGATCGAGGATGAGGGTCACGATACTTGCGACGGCTGCTGAAATCACCGCAACGAGCATCACCCGACGGTTGCTGATGCCGGTAAACAAAGAGGTGAACAAGACTGCAGCCCCAAGACCGACGATGACCTGCATCCACCATCCGGTGACGGGGTGCAAGAACCAGCCGGTCATGGAGAAGAACTGGAGCATACCCACCGTGACGGCGAAGGTGATTCCGGCAGTGATCAGGCGACGCTTGATGTCACCGGCGAGCATGGCCTGGATCATGACCGCTATCACCGCGCCGATGATCAGCGACATCACCCACGATACTTCGGGGTGGTTGAGCCAGTCGTTGAAGCGAATAGCGCCGTATTCCTTCAGAAGAACGGCGAAGACGAATGCGGGGAGGGAGTAGAGCACGAAGGCGATGAAGGTGACACCGTAGTCGAATCCGGAGTACTGCCGGATCGCGGTGAGCATACCGAACATGATGCCGAAGACGATGGACAAGACGACGGAGAGCAAAACCAACCTCAAAGTGGAAAATGCCGCGTTGCCCAGGAGCACATTGACGGAAAGGCCAGATCGGTTCTGACCGAAGTCACAACGTCCGATGAAACACTTGGAGATGCCTTGAAGCCAGGACCAGTACCTCATGTACCAGGGCCAATCGAGATGCATGGTCAAGATGCGTTGGCGCATCAGGTTGTCTCGGTTGCGGTCATTACTTTCCCGCAGGTCTTTGAGTGGGTCATCCGAGTTAATCGTCAAAACGAACATCGCGATGGACGATAACAACAAGATGAGTATCGAAATACCCACTCGTTTCGCTACAAATTTCTTCACTAGTAGATCCTTAGCTACTACTGTCAGTCTCGTCATGACTAGCCCGCGATGCCTGCTGCATCAACATTCCTCAGCCCACCCGGTTTGGCAGCTTGGGACTGACCTACCAGAAACTGCGCGTCTGGATGACGCACCTTCTCTTGAGGCGAGTAGTCGTCGGCGCGACCTTGAGATTGTCTTCCCGACTCCAGGAAGCCTGGATCGAGGAATTTTGGACACTCGGCCAAAAGCTCGTCTCAGTTTATGGCATGAAATCCACATTTTGGCTATTCAGACCAGTCAGAGACGATCACTTGTGCGCTTGAGATGGTACTCAACTAGCACATTCACGCATGTTTCTCCAGCAGATAGCGTCCAAACTTCTGCGCACACCCTACCCGAAGGTATGTGGGGCCACGGACGGCTAACGCATCCTGGACACCTTCGTTGGGCCATAAAAGAATATCGGTGGCGGGTGGAGAGTCTCACTCTCGATCCCGCCACCGATGTTGAAGTGTGATGAGGGTGATGGGCGTGACTGTTGAGACAGGCGATGTAGTCGTCAATCACACCCACCGGGTTTGGTCCGGCGTTGAGGTGCTGCTGATTGTCAGTTCCTCACCACCGGACCCGAAGGGGCTAACTAGGCAGCCTTCTTCCAAACCCACTTCTCAGCGTTCCACATGATGCCGGACTGGGTGATGTTGCGTTCGACGTTTTCAACACCAGTCGAGTAGGCAGCAATGCCGGGGTGGGTGTAGAGCGGAATACCGAAGAGGGTGTCCCACAGTTCCTTCTCGATGATCTTCTTGGATTCAAGCATGGTGTTGTCATCGAGGCTGGTCAGGCACTTCTTCCATTCGGAGTCAACAGTAGCGTTGGCGTACTTGCCGAAGTTCTGCTGGCCGGTGGACATGTAGATGTTAGCGCCGGAGACCTTCTGGCCGGAACCAGACCAAGCGAACAGAGCAACATCGTACTGGCCGGTAGCCAGGGCGCCGGAAGGCTTGAAGAAGTCCGGGGAACCGACGTCTTCAATGGTGAAGCCAGCCTGGTCACAGGAAGCCTTGATCGCAGCAACGGTGTCAGCGCGACGCTGGTTCGGAGCGGAGTAGCCGATGCGGACGGTCGGGTTGGACACGCCAGATTCAGCAATCTTTTCCTTGGCCTTGTCGAGGTCGACAGAGTCGTAGCGGCCGTCGTAAGCAGCGGAGAGAACCTCGTCGTACTTAGCGTCGGTGTTGAAGTACTCGCGCAGGTTGAGCACCTTGGCGTCCGGGTTGAGCGGCTTGATCAAGGTGTCGACGATCTGTTGACGCGGGACACAGTAGGCGAAGGCCTCGCGGAGAGCCTTGCCGCCCTTGCTGTCAGAGAAGATGCCGGTGTCGGCGAAGTTGAAGTCGAGGTGCTCCCAAATCATGGTGGGGCCTTCAAGAGTGGTCACATTGCTGTAGCTCTTGAGGGTACTCAGGGTGTCCTGGGTGGCCTGAGGCTCAATGATGTTGACGTCACCATTCTGCAGAGCCTGGAGCTGAGCTTCAGGAGCGATCATGCGGACGACGAGTTCTTCGGTGCCAGCCGGTTCGCCCCACCAGTCAGGGTTACGAACGAGGGTGATGTACTGACCAGCAGTCCAGCCGCCAGCCTTGTAGGTGAACGGACCGAAGGAAGGAACGTCGCTCAGGTCAGCGGGAAGTTCGCCAGCGTTCGGGAAGATCCAACCGTTCCAGGCCTCGGCGACCTTCTTAGCGGTCTCGAAGTCCTTGTCCTTGAGCTTCTTGAAGAGGTCTTCCTTAGAGATGCCAACCTTCTTAGCCATCACATGGGACGGCAGCGCGCCAGAAATAACGAGCTCCCAGTCAGGGTTCGGCTCGGAATAGGTGATAGTGAATTCGCGGTCACCGGCTTCACACTGCGGGCCGTCAGCGACCGGCAAGGCGTAGGTGTCGGAACCGGAGACGTGATCGAACAGCGGCAGCGGCTCACCATTCTTGTCGACGTTACCTGCAGCCTTCTGAGCGTCGAGGATCCACTGCGGGTTCTGGGCAACCCAGTCGAGGTAGTAGTCTTCACAGGTGATCGGGGTGCCACCTTGGTAGACGGCCTTCTCATTGATGGTGTACTTGATCGTCAGGGGGGAGTCGGAGGTCTTTTCGTAGGAACCGAGGTCGGTGCCCGCCTTCCACTCACCGTTGGCCTGGAAGTAACCGAAGCCAGTCATCATGCGGTCGTTGATGGCGGAGTTACCGGTGGAGTAGGTCGAGGAAAGGGAGTTGTTGTAACCAGCGTATTCATCAGCACCAACGGTAAAGGCCACTGGCTTTGCGGAATCCACTTCACCTGTCGGAACAGATGAACCAGAAGAAGGATCCGTCTTACCGCAGCCGGTCAGCGCAAGCGCGAGAGCTGCACCCCCTGCGATCAGGGGATAGAACTTCTTGTTCATTAATAATTCTCCTTAGTCTGCTGGTGATAGCAGGTGACGTGACACGGGATCGAAGAGGACCTTCGATGCCGAGCCATGCCCGCCTATCAAGAGCGGATCTGTGAATAAAAGATTAGGCGTAACTCTTGCAAGCTGTCCGATGCGTGAACATGGGTGACAAACTGCGAGACACTCCAATCGATTTATGAATATATCGCACCCATCTACCCCATAAACAGAGAGTCGCCCAGTTGAGATAGGCCACCGATGCGCCCCTGAATCACCGGCAAAATCTTTTCGTTCGACCCCACACCAACACCCGGCATCACCTAAATCATCTCGAAATACCCGCGTTTGACCCAAATATGTCTCACGATGAACGAGACTCAGCGAAGTTTTTGTCAGATGTCGGGCTTCAACCAACAACCCCACTTGAGGCTTCGACGCGTCTCCACCCGCACACGCGGCCGCAC
>JAEZZG010000004.1 GCA_023442485.1 Actinomycetes bacterium
GGGTTACCATCTGCATCCCCCCCAACGCGGATGAACCCGGCTCGCTTGGGTTTCTGTCGAGGGTGATGTGACCAATCCCCCCCCCAAGTCGCAAACTCGACAGTTTTCACGGCGATTACACGGTTTCGCTGAGGTGTCGGCTAACGGCTCAAGTGAGCACCATGTGAATGAGGCCTCGCCTTCTCGACAAGGGCGAGGCCTCATTTCCGTTTTAGGTTTCCTCTGCCATAGCTGATACCATCTTGAGTTGCCGTCGATCGGCCGCGGAAGCCGAAGAGCTGACGACAAAGGCTGGGTGACAATCCCAGGCCTGACTCAGCGCCGCGCAACGGACGCCGAAAGGCATGACGAAAGGAGTGGTTAGATGAACGCTGCAGAAAAGAAGAAGATTATCGAGGAATACGCCATCCACCCCGGTGACACTGGTTCCCCGGACGTGCAGATCGCGATCCTGAGCAAGCGGATTGCCGAATTGACTGAGCATCTGAAGGTGCACAAGGGTGACTTCCACTCCCGTCGTGGCTTGATGTTGATGGTGGGTCAGCGCCGCCGGCTGCTGAACTACGTCGCTAAGGAAGACATCAACCACTACCGTCAGTTGATCGAGCGTCTCGGTTTGCGTCGATAACAATCTTCAAGGTGGGGAGTCGGATTGCCGGCTCCCCACCTTTGTTGTATCGACGCTTGTCTCGACTCGGTGCTCCGCTCACATCCACGTTGAGCGAATCCGAGCCGTCGCGATCTCGATTATTGTCTCCGTCGGCAAAGTCGATAGGATCAAAACGGAGATAACCACAATTTCATATCTGCTTCGTGGGCTTGATGAATCCCACCATCTTGACCTTGAGTTCGAGGTGGGGGAGCGCACGATCACTATCTATGACCATCGCAACGCACAGGGGCGCTCAGTTCCGCATCGCGGATGGTGTAACCACCTCGACGGAGACCAATCTGGTCCTCGGTAGTGGTTCTCGGGGCTAGTACCCGACAACCTCGATCGAAGATCGGTTGAACCCCGATGAGGCATCACCTGATCCGGTTCGTCCGGAGTCTGACGCACACCCTGGTGACGTTGCACACAACGAAAGGAATCCCATGGAGGGACCTGGTGTGCAGTTCACTGAAACTGTGATTGACAACGGTAAATACGGTAAGCACACAGTGCGTTTCGAGAGCGGTTTGCTTGCCCAGCAAGCTGACGGTTCCGCATGTGTCTACCTCGACGGTGACACCATGCTCTTCTCGGCCACCACCGCTGCGAAGACCCCGCGCGATTCGATTGATTTCTTCCCGCTGACGGTTGACGTCGAGGAGCGTTCCTATGCGGCCGGGAAGATTCCCGGTTCTTTCTTCCGTCGTGAAGGCCGTCCCGGTGAATCCGCCATCCTCACCGCTCGCCTGATCGACCGCCCGCTGCGCCCTGCCTTCGTCAAGGGCTTGCGTAACGAAGTTCAGGTTGTCGTGACCGTGATGGCCGTCAACCCCAACGTGATTTATGACGCCCTCGCGATCAACGCCGCATCGATCTCAACCTCCCTGGCTGGCCTGCCATTCTCTGGCCCGATCGGTGGTGTCCGCGTCGCACTGATCGGTGACCAGTGGGTTTGCTTCCCAACCGTGGAACAGATGAAGGATGCAGCCTTCGACATGGCTGTTGCTGGCCGGGTCCTGCCGGACGGTGACGTCGCCATCATGATGGTTGAAGCAGGTGGCACCGAATACACCTGGGATCTGGTTCGCGCCGGTCGCACCGCGCCGACCGAAGAGGTCGTCGGTGAAGGCCTGGAAGCGTCAAAGCCGTTCATCAAACAGCTCTGCGACGCTCAGGCTGAGCTGATGGCTAAGTTGCCCAAAGACACCTACGATTTCCCCGTCTTCGCCGAATACGCCGATGACATGTGGGAGGCTGTCAACGCTGCTGGCTACGACGAGATGGTCAAGGTCATGCAGATCGCGGGCAAGCAGGAACGTGACGATGCGCTCAACGAGTTGCGCACCCGCATGGTGGCCGATATTTCTGCTAAGTACGGTGAAGCCTTCATTGAAGAACGCGAAGGCGAGTTCGCCAATGCCCTCAAGTCCATGCAGAAGAAGATCGTCCGTCACCGCACCCTCACTGAAGGTATCCGGATTGACGGGCGTGGTGTGAAGGATATTCGGGCACTGTCTGCCCAGGTCGGGGTTCTGCCGCGCGTCCACGGGTCGGCACTATTCCAGCGTGGCGAAACCCAGATTCTTGGGGTCACCACCTTGAATATGCTCGAGATGGAGCAGAAGATCGATTCGCTCAGCCCCACCACGTCGAAGCGCTACATTCATCACTACAACTTCCCGCCTTACTCGACTGGCGAGACTGGTCGCGTCGGATCTCCGAAGCGTCGCGAGATCGGTCACGGCGCCCTGGCAGAGCGCGCCCTGGTCCCAGTGATCCCGTCCCGTGAAGAGTTCCCCTACGCTATCCGTCAGGTATCGGAGGCACTTGGTTCTAACGGTTCGACCTCGATGGGATCGACCTGCGCCTCCACCTTGTCCCTGCTCAATGCCGGTGTGCCGCTGCGCGCCCCTGTCGCAGGGATCGCCATGGGCTTGATGCACGACGAGATCGATGGGGAGACCCGCTACGTCACCCTCACCGATATTCTCGGCGCAGAAGACGCCCTCGGCGATATGGACTTCAAGGTCACCGGCACCTCCGAGTTCGTCACCGCTTTGCAGCTCGACACCAAACTCGACGGTATTCCGGCTTCTGAACTAGCCAAGGCCATGTTGCAGGCTCGCGAAGCCCGGATGACCTTGCTTGAGGTGATGGAAGAAGCCATCGACGAGCCAGATGAGATGAGCCCCTACGCTCCTCGCATCATCACGGTTCACATCCCCGTCGACAAGATCGGTGAGGTGATCGGCCCCAAGGGCAAGATGATCAACCAGATCCAAGACGACACCGGTGCTCAGATCAACATCGAAGAAGACGGTACCATCTACATCGGGGCCGACTCCGGTGAAGCTGCTGAGGCCGCCCGCTCGATGATCAACTCCATCGCTAACCCGCAGATGCCTGAGGTTGGCGAGCGCTACCTCGGAACTGTGGTGAAGCTGACCAGCTTCGGCGCATTCATCTCCTTGCTCCCCGGCAAAGATGGGTTGCTGCACATCTCGAAGCTCCGCCCGCTCAACGAGGGCAAGCGCGTTGAGGCGGTAGAGGACATCCTCTCGGTCGGGCAGAAGCTCCAGGTCGAAATCTCCGAGATTGACGACCGCGGCAAGCTCAGCTTGGTTCCGGTAGTCGAAGAATCCTCTGACGCCAAGGACGATCAGTAGTCGTCACTATCCAGGGCACACTCCGGTGTGCCCTGGAACTGTTTTTGGCACATCTTCGTGCCAGCCGAGGCTGTGGCTGGCGGTGACGAGACAAGAGTTGGCCTTACCAAGAACACCTCACCTGGGTTCGACACCGGCTTCGCTGCAGTCAGCCTACGAGGCCTGTGATGATCTCTTCTAGGAGTCTCCGCTCTTCGACTCACAGACCCCGCCCCGCTCGCCACAGCCGAATCAAATGAGGAGAGAAGGAAAAACACATGCTCAAGGTCGGAGTTTTTGGTGCCTCAGGGCGAATGGGAGCTGAGGTCTGCTGCGCAGTGACCAATGCCGATGATCTCAACCTCGTAGCCGCGATTGACCTCGGCGACTCCAAGGATCGGGCCAAGCAGGCGGACGTGATGGTTGACTTCACCAGCCCCAGCGCCGTCATGGACAACATCAAGTGGTGCATCGATAACGGAGTCAACATCGTCGTCGGCACCACCGGATTTGATCAAGACCGACTCGCCCAGGTGCGTCAGTGGCTAGGCGAAAACCCTAAGGTTGGCGTGTTGATCGCGTCGAACTTCTCGATTGGCGCGGTCGTGATGATGCACGCCGCCAAACTGGCAGCCCCCTTCTTTGATTCTGCGGAGATCATCGAGTTGCACCACAATCGCAAACTCGATGCGCCGTCGGGGACCTCCAAGACGACGGCGTCACTGATCGCCGATGCCAGGGCCGAAGCCGGCTGCCACGCGATCCAAGACGCAACCGAAACTGAGCTCGACGGGGCCCGTGGAGCCGATGTCGACGGGATCCGGGTTCACTCAGTTCGTCTGGCGGGCCTGGTGGCTCATCAAGAGGTCCTCTTCGGTTCCCTCGGTGAGACCCTCACCATCCGCCATGATTCATTCGAGCGGACCTCATTCATGCCTGGGGTACTGGCAGCGGTGCGCTATATCGTCGATCATCCCGGCCTGACGGAAGGTATTGATGCCCTCCTGGGTTTGGGAGCATAACTGCCTAATCAGTGGTGGTCTGCCTGGCTGGTCCGGCAATGCTGTGGGCGAGTGCGGGCTGTCAAGGGCAGTCGAGACAATGACATACCCAGTCTGGCTCACCGTGGCCAGGCTGGGTATTGTCGTCAATGACAGTCGCAGGATTCCTGGTCCAAGACGGTGTGAAAACGCACCTGCTTGATCCGCACCTGATCTCCCAAGCTGTCATCGCCAAGCAACCGCCAGGCCCCGTCCAAGGCCCATCCGGCATTGCCTAGCCAGGCGTGGGCGAGATCGTCGGCGCTGTTGACCCACCAGGTCAGGCGCCGGTAGCCGTCCTGAGCGACGGTGTCAGCCATGGCGTGCATGAGGCGAGAGCCGTGGCCCTGACGGCGAAACTCGGCCGCGACGATGCAGTCGACCACGTCGGCGTCGCCGAGCTCAGCGTCGGGATCATCTGAGGGGCCAAAGGCGATGAAACCTACCACACGCCCCAGCGTCGTGCCGTCGTCAACGGTAGAGACCAGCACGCGATTATGGGCGTGCTCAGGACGGGTGATCGCCCGATTCCATACCTCGACGATGTAGGCCTCATCGTCGGCGCTGAGCAGGGGGCGCAGCTCTGGGCGGGACTGAAAATACTCCCACTGGATGGCCGCGATAGCCGAGGATTCGGCGGGCATCGGTAGCCTGACTTGGGCGTAGGTTTTCGACTGCATAGTGCGATAATAGCCAACCACCGATACCCTGGAACCGTGGATAAAGGATTGAAAACACCTCCGAAGCTGCGCCCCGATGTTCTGCGGGTGATCCCGCTAGGCGGTTTGGGTGATATTGGCCGAAACATGTCCTGTTTCGAGATCAACGGCGAATTACTGCTTATCGACTGCGGGGTTCTCTTCCCTGAAGATGACCATCCCGGCGTCGATTTGATCCTTCCCGGTCTCGATTACCTGTCTGACCGTCTCGACGATATCCGAGGGTTAGTCTTGACCCACGGCCATGAGGACCACATCGGAGCGGTTCCATATCTGTTGCGTTCCCGTCCAGACATTCCGGTCTACGGTTCTCAGCTCACCATCGCCTTCGTCCGGGCCAAACTTGCCGAACACAAACTCTCCGGTACCGATTTGCGCGTGGTGCGCGAAGGAGACCGGGTCACTATCGGTCAAGAATACGAGTGTGAGTTCCTCTCGGTGACCCACTCCATCCCAGACGCTTTGGCGGTGGTGTTGCGGACGAAGGCCGGGACGGTGGTCAACACCGGCGACTTCAAGATGGACCAGCTCCCCCTAGACGGGCGCATCACTGACCTACGCGGTTTCGCTCGCCTCGGCGAAGAGGGGGTCGACCTATTCATGGTCGATTCCACCAACGCCGATACCGCCGGCTTCGTCCGCCCCGAGATCGACATTGAACCGGCGATGAGAGCCGTCTTTGAGCAAGCCCGCCAAAAGATCGTCGTGGCTTGTTTCTCATCTCACGTCCACCGCGTTCAACAAGTGCTCAACATGGCCCACGAGTACGGACGCAAGGTCTGCTGGGTGGGGCGTTCGATGACCCGCAACATGACGACGGCTGCCGAACTCGGATATCTGCACATGCCTGAAGACACCGTCATCGCCATTCGCGACATCGACAAATACGCCGACTCTGATCTGGTGATCGTCTCCACAGGATCGCAAGGGGAGCCGTTGAGCGCCCTCGCCCGGATGGCCAACGGCGAACACCCGGTGATCCCGGTGAGGTCAGGTGACACCGTACTCCTGGCCTCCTCGCTGATCCCCGGCAACGAGAACGCCGTCTACCGGGTAATCAACGGGTTGTGCAAGATCGGCGCGAATGTTGTTCACAAGGGTAATGCCCTGGTTCACGTCTCCGGACATGCCTGCGCTGGGGAGTTGTTGTACTGCTACAACATCATGCAGCCCTACAACGTGATGCCTATCCACGGTGAGGCCCGCCACTTGATCGCCAATGCCGAGCTCGCCGTCAAGACCGGGATTCCGCGCGGCAACGCCATTATTGCCCAGGACGGAGATGTGGTTGACCTCGAAGATCACCAAGCCACCATCGTCGGGCGCGTCGATGCCTCCTATATCTTCGTTGACGGCTCCACCGTTGGTGATTTATCTCAGACATCGCTGACCGATCGCAGAATCCTCGGTGAAGAGGGGTTCATCTCGATCGTCTCGGCAGTCAAT
>JAEZZG010000022.1 GCA_023442485.1 Actinomycetes bacterium
TCGTCGGCCCTAATGGTTCAGGGAAATCCTCATTCATGTTGGCTCTCTACCGGGCCTTGGAACTGTCTGGCGGCGAGGTACTGATCGACCAGCAATCCGTGAAAGAACTCGGCAGGAAGCAGATCGCGGCTACCGTCGCGGTCGTTGCCCAAGAGACTGAGGCTTCGCTGCCATTGTCGGTTCACGATTCGATTGCCCTGGGACGTTTAGCGTCAAAAACACTGCGCAACTACGGCGACACCTCGGATGAGGACCTCATTGACGAAGCCATGAGGAAAGTCAAACTCACTGAGCTGGGAGAGAGGCTAATCACTGAACTATCCGGCGGTGAAAAACAGCGGGTACTGATCGCTAGGGCAATGGTTCAACAAACCAAGTATCTGTTCTTGGATGAGCCGACCAACCATCTAGACCTGCACTACCAGTTCGAGTTGCTGAGGTTGATCGCCGAGATGGGGTGCACCACCATCGTCGTCCTCCATGATCTCAACCTGGCCGCGCGCTGCTGTGACCGGATCGTGGTACTCAATCGCGGACGGGTTGCTGCGGTCGGCTCCCCCGCAGAGGTGCTCACACCCGAGACTATCTCCCCTATCTATCGTCTCCAGGTGACCACGATTACCCACAACGGTCGCCCACATCTGGTGTTTGATCCGTTAGCCAGCTAGGTGCTGTCGGGAATGCAACAGCGAACACGAAGTGACCCGCTCATCAAGTCTGGATCGTACTGGGAAACAGACGATCCTTTTTCGCCCATCAGTGCGGGGCGATCTCATAGACCCGCACTGTAGCGAAACCTTCAGATAACTCCATTTCATCCATATGTACACCTCAAGGAATAAAGATGTCACATAATCCTTTGACCAGAATTGCCACCATCGGCCTTGGTCTCACACTGACGTTGACCCTGGCTGGTTGCGGCCAATCCTCGGCACAGAGAGCCCAGCAGAGCTCAACCCCGTCAGCTTCTGCCTCGGCGGCTGCAAACTTCCCCAGCACCGTCCAAAGCTGCGACACCACCCTCACCTTCAGCGAGGCCCCCAAGAAAGTCATCCTGATCGGCGAGATCAACGCACCAATCCTCTATGAACTCGGCGTCCTCAACCACGTCACCGGCCTCGCCGGAGAAAAGCGCGTCCCCCAAGAAGACCCGAAGATGCGCGAGGCATTGAACGCGATCAAGAAACTCGAAACAACTCCCAATGGTGGTGGCGGCTATTTCATCTCCACCGAGGCCATTCTTGCTGAACAAGCAGACCTGGTAATCGGATATGCGAACGGTGTCGATCAAGATCAGTTGAAAGCAGCCGGAGTTCCGTTCTATATTCCGGGATCGTTCTGCCCCGAGAATCAGAAAGGTGAGATCACATATCAGGCAGTCAATGATGAAATTGACCGGGTTGCCTCCATGTTCGGAGTTCAGACCAATGCGGAGCAGATGAAGAAGCAATTTGACAAGGATCTGAAGGGGCTGCCAACGGCCGGTGAGGATCAGGGATCGGGTGCGGCCCTCTTCATCACGCCTGGTTCACCAGATCTGTGGACCTACGGGTCATCGTCGATGGTGACGCCAATGTTCAAGATCAATGGCTTGAAAAATGTCTATGACGACAATCCCAAGCGCGTCTTTGAAGTCTCAGTCGAAGACCTGCTGAGCAAGAATCCCGACTGGATCGTCTTACTCAGCTCATCATCAACCGACGATGAAGCAACAAAGATATTCATGGGGATGAATGGAGTAAGCCAGCTCAAGGCTGTCCAGAACGGTCATGTTATCCATGTGCCCTATGCACTGGTTGATCCTCCCTCTAACCTCAGCATCAAGGGTGCTCAACGGCTAGCAGAACTGCTGAAACAGAAGAAGTAGTAGGCTCACACAGCTAGTCGCGAGGAGATCAGGGCAGGTCAGGCTCGCCCAATCCTGGCGACTAGCTACCCCGTCTTGGTATGAAATGATTGGTTG
Organism: Actinomycetes bacterium; assembly: GCA_023442485.1. GTDB lineage: Bacteria > Actinomycetota > Actinomycetes > Propionibacteriales > Propionibacteriaceae > JAEZZG01. The sequence goes on from JAEZZG010000022.1 coordinate 1,964, forward strand.
GCTGTTGGCAGACCAAATTGGCGACACTATCCGCTGACATCGGCAGGGGTACACAAGACCGCGATCGGCTCGGCCAGGTTTGGATCGCGACTTCCAGGACGGTAAAGCCCCAACAGCCGGTCGCGATGTAAGAGCCCGGTCGGCTCATGGTCGAGGGTAAGCGTCAAGGGTCTGCCAACCGAGACGGCGTGGGCTTGGTCATCGGAGATGTCGACGACGTCCATGGTGCGACGGGCAGCCTCAGCCATGGTCATCGCGGCAGACATGATGTGACGGCGAGCAGCGGCGAGATCGATCGATCCGGCGTCTTGAGCTGAGCGTCCAGACGCACTCGCAAACCCCTCCGGGAGAGTCACCGCATCGTCAAGGGAGAAAACCCCGACGCGGGTGCGGCGCAGCGAGGTGAGATGCCCGCCACAACCAAGGACCGCCCCTAGGTCTCTTGCCAGGGAGCGAATATAGGTTCCTGAGGAACATTCCACATCCACATCAAGGTCGATGAATCTGTGCGTGCGACGAATCGCGCAAAGATCGTAGCGAGTAATGGTGACTTCACGGGCGGGAAGGGTGACCTCGTCGCCCCCGCGTACCACATCGTAGGCTCGACGACCGCCGACTTTGATGGCTGACACTGACGCTGGAACCTGGGAGATCACTCCGCGAAATCCGGCGATGGCCGACTCGATACTAGAGTCAGTGATCGCTGAGGTATCCCCGCCACCGGTCACCTCACCGTCGGCGTCATCGGTGGAGCGCGACTCCCCGAGCCGAATCGTAGCGAGATAGCGCTTGTCGTGGGCGATCAGGTGGGTCATCAACCGTGTGGCCCGGTTTACCCCTGCTACCAGAACCCCGGTGGCCATCGGGTCGAGGGTGCCGGCATGACCAATCTTGCGGATACCAAGAATACGGCGCAACCGGGAAACCACTTGCCCGGAGGTGATCCCGCCGGACTTATCGATGATCACCAGCCCGCTGAAATCTTGGGTCATCGCTTACTCGGCAGCGTTGTCAGAGCCGAAATCCGGCCCGTCCTCGTCACCGGCGCCACGGTAAGGATCCGCATCTCCGGCATAGCTGGCACCCTTCGCCGCTTCGGCCTTCCGCAGGTCTTCCGAGGCGACCCTGGCGAGAAGATCATCCATGTCGTGAGCGACCTGTTCACTCGCATCCGGCATGAAGACCAGGTGCGGGGCCGTCCTCGTCTCGAGTTTCTTTGCCACCGCTAAGCGGAGGAATCCCTTTGCCGATTCCAGCGCCTCGGCGGTTGCCATCAAGTCCTGTTCGGAACCGAGAACCGTGTAGAACACGGTAGCGGTGCTCAGATCAGCCGTGACTCGCACATCGGTGACAGTGACGAAACCGAGCCGAGGGTCTTTCACCTTATTAGACAAGGTGTGTGAGACCACGAACTTGATCTGATCAGATATCTTCGCATTCCTGGGATTCGACATAAGGATCCCCTCTCTGAGTTGGCTTCCTAGGGTGGGAGGGCTAGTCGCGCGGCTTTTCTACCATCTCGTAGACCTCGACGACGTCACCAGCCCGGATGTCCTTGTAGTTGGCCAAGGTCAGACCACATTCGTAGCCTTCCCTCACCTCGGTGACATCGTCCTTCTCACGACGCAAGGAGGCAATCGTGGTCTCCGAGACCACAACACCGTCACGCAACAGACGCGCCTTGGCATTGCGACGAATGATGCCAGACATCACCAAACAGCCAGCGATGTTACCGATCTTGGACGACTTGAAGACCTGGCGAATCTCAGCCTCACCGAGGGTCTTCTCCTCATAAATCGGCTTCAACATGCCACGCATCGCAGCCTCGATCTCTTCAATCGCCTGGTAGATGATCGAGTAGTAACGGATGTCGATATTCTTCTCGTCTGCCAGTTGCTTGGCCTTGCCCTGGGCCCGGACGTTGAATCCGATGATGACGGCGTTGGATGCCTCCGCCAAGACCACGTTGGTTTCGGTGATCCCACCAACACCACGGTCGATGACGTTGAGGACGACTTCCTCGCCCACATCGATCTTCGCCAAGGATGCTTCCAAGGCTTCCACCGAACCGGCGGAATCGCCCTTGAGGATGAGGTTGAGCTGAGTCTGCTCCCCCTTCTGCAGCAACTCGACCAGATCGTCGAGGGTCTTGCGCTGGGAGGTGCGGGCTTGGGCAGCCGCCCTCATGCGGGCCTCACGCTTGTCTGCGATCTGGCGGGCCATACGGTCGTCCTCAACAACCATGAAGTTATCGCCAGCACCGGGGACAGACGTCAAACCGAGCACCTGGACCGGCATCGACGGCGGAGCCTCATCGATGGTGTCGCCGTGGTCATTGATCATGGCACGAACCCGGCCATGGGCCGATCCGGCAACGATCGAATCACCCTTGCGCAAGGTACCCCGCTGAATCAAAACCGTAGCCACCGGCCCACGGCCCTGATCAAGATGGGCCTCGATGGTGACGCCTTGAGCATCCATGTTCGGGTTAGCTCGCAGATCCAGAGCCGCATCCGAGGTCAGCACGACGGCTTCGAGGAGCTGATCGAGGCCTTGTTCCTGCTTAGCAGAGACATCGACGAACATCGTGTCGCCACCATATTCTTCAGGGACGAGACCGTATTCACTCAACTGCCCACGAACCTTGGTCGGGTTGGCCTCAGGCTTATCGATCTTGTTGACTGCCACGACGATCGGCACGTCCGCAGCCTTGGCGTGATTGAGGGCCTCAATCGTCTGCGGCATCACCCCGTCATCAGCGGCGACCACCAACACGGCGATATCGGTTGCCTTCGCACCTCGAGCACGCATAGCGGTAAAGGCTTCGTGACCAGGGGTATCAATGAAGGTGATGCGACGCTTCTGGCCGTCCACCTCGGTGCGCACCTGGTATGCACCGATGGCCTGGGTGATACCACCGGCTTCCTTCTCCACCACATTGGAGTGGCGGAAGGCGTCCAAGAGCTTCGTCTTACCGTGGTCAACGTGACCCATGACGGTAACCACCGGCGGGCGGGATTCGAGATCGGATTCATCACCGGCATCCTGACCAAATTCGAGATCGAAGGACTCCAGCAATTCGCGGTCTTCGTCCTCAGGAGAAACAACCTCGAGCTTGTAGTTCAGTTCCGCGCCCAAGATCTCTAAGGTCTCATCGGCGACAGACTGGGTTGCAGTGACCATCTCGCCCATGTTGAACAAGATCTTGACCAATTCGGCTGCATCGACACCGATCTTCTCGGCGAGATCAGCCAGGGAGGCTCCCCGACGCAACCGGATCGTCTGCCCTTCGCCCGACTTGATGCGCACACCGCCGACCAGCGGAGCGATCATCACTTCAGACTCTTGGTTACGCTGCTTCTTCGACTTGCCCTTACGTTTGGTAGAGCCGCGACCGAAGGCACCTTGGGTGCCGGAGCCACCGCGACCTCCTCGGCCACCACGGCCACCACCCATCGGGGCGCCACCGCGCTGATTCGGAACTGACGGCGGGAAAGAACCGGAACCGGACTGGCTATTGCGTCCAGACCCACGGCCGCCACGACCGCCGTAGCGAGAAGACTGCGATCCAGAACCTGCCACTGCCGATTCAGACAGGTGACGCGACTGATGCTTCGGCATCATCGCCGGGTTAGGACGAGGCATCCCCGGGACGGAATTCACCGGGCCGCCACTGCGACCACGTCCCGAACGATCTGCGCCACGGTCCTCGCGCGCACCCGCACGATCCTGACCCCGCGAGTCAAACTTGGAACCGCGACGCTTTTGCCCCATCCCTTGTGCAGTCGCAAACGGATTATTTCCAGGACGCGGTGCCGCAGGTCTCACCGACGCAGGTGTGGGACGATTGGCATCTGCCCCGCCACGCTTAGCGTCGGCATCACTTCGACGCGACCTATCAGCAGCCGGCCCAGGTTTCGCCGACGCGATCTGAGCGGTCTTCGGTGTCGGTGACGGCGACTTCGTAGCCCCGGTAGACCCAGCACCTTGGGACGGAATAGCCGACGGGCGAGGAACCCCACTCGGCTTAGCGGTAGCCCCGCCTGCGGTAGCGGCAGACGGACGTTTTGAACCGGCAGGTTGAGACGCGACAGCATCAGCCGTGCGCGGCTGGGTTGACGTCTTAACCTTTGGTGCACCAGGTTGCGGAGTGGTTGCGTTATCGGCTGCCTGTTCGGCGCCGTCAGCAGACCCCTTGACCGCTTCAGTGACCCTCCGCACCACCGGCGATTCGAGGGTCGATGAGGCAGATCTGACGAACTCCCCCATGTCGCTCAGTTTCTTGAGCAGATCTTTACTTTCCATCCCGAGCTGTTTCGCAAGCTCGTAGACCCGGACCTTTGCCACTACTCTCCTTCAGGCCCGGTTCTCACAACCTAGGCCGCTTTGTTCTTGGTGCTCATCGGCGCGTACTCATCGAGTGGTCATGAGCGTTAAACCCACCTTCTGATTTGGATTCATGGTGATGCCGTCCGCGCGCAATCCATCGCCCAAACGTGGATAAGGCACACGAGTGCCCCACCGTCACCGGGAGGCTTAGCTGAGCGCAGACATGCACCGGCTATTGTAGCGCCCTAGACGGCGGGATGAAAAACGAGATCATCAATAGTCAGACCGGAATCGTCAACGATTTGTCGCAGTGCCCGGCTCAAGGCGCGTCTGGCCCTGGCCTGCTCGAGACAGGTTTGATGGGGGTGGAGCCAGGCCCCGCGTCCGGGCAGCACATGGCCTCGATCGACGACGGCGGCCCCGTCCTGGTTGACGACGCGCACCAGCTCTCGCTGATCGGCGACACTCCTGCATCCCACACAAGTGCGCAGGCGCGGGCGCGCAGACTTCGACATGACGAATCCTAACCGGATAGACGGTGGTCGTGGCCGACTACTCGGCAGCGGCAGTATCGGCCTGGACGGCAGTGTCGGGACGAATATCGATCCGCCACCCAGTCAAGCGTGCAGCGAGACGAGCATTCTGTCCTTCGCGACCAATCGCCAAGGAAAGCTGATAGTCAGGGACGACGACACGGCAGGCCCTGGCTTGACGGTCAACGATCGTCACCGACGACACCTTCGCCGGAGACAGCGCATTCGCGACGAACTCGGCGGGATCTTCGGACCAGTCAATGATGTCGATCTTTTCGTCGTTGAGCTCATGGGTGACGGCGCGAACCCGCTGCCCCATCGGGCCGATACAAGCGCCCTTGGCAGAGACATTGGGGTCACGCGAATAGACGGCGATCTTCGAGCGGTGTCCGGCCTCGCGGGCAACCTCCTTGACCTCGACGACCCCGGACTCAATCTCGGGCACCTCCATCGCAAAGAGTTTGCGCACCAGATTGGGGTGGGTACGCGAAACCCGCACCTGCGGACCCCGAGCTTCCTTGGTCACCGAAACCACATAGACGCGCAAGCGGGTGCCGTGCCGGTAATTCTCACCGGGCACCTGCTCTGACAACGGCATAATCGCCTCAAGTTCACCAAGATCAACCAGGACGGTGCGCGAATCGCGATCTTGCTGGATCACGCCTGCGACGACATCGCCCTCAACGGCCGTCATGTGGCCGTATTTCTGCTCGTCCTCAGCCTCGCGTAGACGCTGGAAGATCACCTGCCGAGCGGTCGACGCGGCGACCCGACCGAAATCGTCCGGGGTGACGTCGTACCAGCCAAGGATCTCTCCCGCTTCATCCAGCTCAGGAGCCATCACAGAAAACTTACCGGTCTTACGGTTGACCTCAACCTTGGCCCCTTTGACGGCCTCGCCGGTCTTGTTATAGGCATTCAGGAGGGCATCTTCAAGGGTGGTCAGCAAGTACTCGACCGAGATGCCTTTGTCGATCTCGATCTGCCGCATAATCGTCATATCGATGCTCATTTGTTCTCCTGTTCAGCCGAGTTTGATTTCAGTTCAACCTCAATCATGGCCTTTTTAACGTCACTGTATTCAATCTCCACCTGGGAGGAACCGTGGTCAACCACCACGCGGTGTTCATCAGCACCAACAATGCGTCCTTTGACGGTCTCCCCACTCACCCGAACGATCTTGATCAGCCGGGACACATTGCGTCGATAATGGGCAGGACGAGTCAACGGGCGCGACACCCCACGGCTAGACACTTCTAAGGTGAAGGGGTTCTTCCCGACGGCGTCAGAGTCGTCAATGACTGCCGAGACCGCCCGAGTCGCGGTGGCGATATCGTCCATCGTCAAACCAGTACCTTCGTCACCGTCGCCATCAACGATGACCCTGAGCACACAGCGTTTCCCGGCAGGAATGACTTCCAAACCATCAAGCTCCAAGCCAAGTGCACACAGCTTGGGCTCAATCAAATTGGCGAGTTTCTTCTGATCCATCACGCCTGCCGATTTCTTTGTGAGCCTGGTTTCAACTTTCTCCCTTAGTCTAGCCACTGCATCCGATCACTTCACAGCTTCGCCACATCTACTCCAGATTTGTCTGCATCAATCGCCTTCTCCACTGTTTTCGATCACACAAACCCGGACGAGGCCAGCAACGTCAACCCACGACGTCTTGACCCGACGGAAGGGGCAATCATGTCACCCTCACTCGCCCCGGTCAACCACGGCGAGGGCGGCCACGCCCACTTTTGGCGACCCACCCATGGAACCCCGCCGCGCAGATGAACCGCGCGGGTGAACACTGTGAAGAGCCCGAATACAGCGACTACTCTAGTCCCCATGGGAATCTCCAACGCCGGTGCAGCCAATCACCACGCCACCACTACTTTTGGCCCCTTACTTTCCCGCCGCGACCTCGGGAAGATTGTTGCCACGGTGGCGCTACTGACACTTCCGGCAGGCTGCGCGAAGGGCCGCAGTGCCGCCTCCGTCCAGCCGTCACCGATCCCAGGCCTCCACGAGGCAATCGACGCCGAATACGAGTTATCGGCCCTCAACGAGACCCACCGAGTCCACGCAGGCTGGCTCCTAGCCCGCGACCCGCTACACGAAGGACCCCGATCGGTTCAGCTAGACCAGAGCGCAATCACCGCCCCATCCCCTTCGCTGGCTGAGCGGGAACGAGATTTAGCCGGCCGCCACCTATCCCAATTGAGTGACGACCAACCCGACTGGATGCGCCTAGCTCTGATCTCGATGGCAGCCTCCGCCACCTTGCTCGCTAACGGCATCACCTTGGTCGCTCCGGACGCAGCTCCCAATCCCGAGGTGACTGTGCCGTCTGTCACCGAGGCTGCATCGATACTCTTGTCGCGGCTGTATCAATACAACTATCTGTTGCCGATTGCCATGGCCCACATCCCAGCCAAAGACCCGAGGTCGACACAGGCAACCGAACGATTAGCCCAACAGATCACCCAAACCAGCTCAACCAGGCAACAAGCCCGCAGCCAAGGCGTCGAGCTCAGCCCCGAGGTCGCCTACCAAACCCCGACGGTCCCGACCACGACGGCAGAGGCCATCGTCTTGTGGCGAAGCTGCGAGATGGACCTGGTGGCGGCATGGGCAGTTGCCGGAGCCGCCGGATTCGTCCCGGCTAGGGACTGTCTAGCCCAGATCGTCGAGTCAGCTGCGATCGCCCACTCGCTAGGTGAGCTGATCCACATGTGGCCAGGTTGGTACCGAGGGTCTGCTCACTAATCAGCAAGCTGGGCGCAGATGGCGTCAAGGGCGTTGTCAACGGCGACCTCCGTAGAGGTGCCACTCTTGCGGTCACGCACCTCGATCACTCCCTTGGCTAAGCCGCGACCAACCACGACGATGGTCGGCATCCCCAAGATCTCGGAGTCGGCGAACTTCACTCCTGGAGAGGCCTTACGGTCGTCAAGCAAGACGTCTACGCCGAGTTCGGAAAGCTGTTCGGCGATCTCGCGAGCCTTATCTAGGACCTCATCACCCTTACCCGTAGCCAAAACCTGGACCTGGAAGGGAGCCAGGGCGCGCGGCCAGCAAAGGCCCTTGTCATCGCAGGTAGATTCAGCGACGGCGGCGACGGCACGAGAAACCCCGACACCGTAGGAACCCATGGTGACAGTCACCAACTTGCCGTTCTCATCGAGAACCTTCAACCCGAGGGCATCGGCATATTTGCGCCCCAACTGGAAGATGTGCCCCATCTCCACGCCCCGGGCCAGCGTGAGCGGACCGGAACCGTCCGGGGCTGGGTCACCTTCGCGAATCTCGGCGACGTCCAAGACACCGTCAGGGGTGAAATCGCGGCCAACCACCAGATCGACGACGTGTTTATCGACCTGATTGGCACCAGTCATCCACCGGGTGCCTTCCACTACGCGCGGATCGCACAGATATTCGATACCGGAAGCCGAATCCTTACCTAGCTCGGTGGGGCCGATGTAGCCCTTGACCAACGACGGGAACTGCGCGAAGTCTTCGTCGCCGAAGGGGACGAGTTCGTCAGGCTCGAACCTAGCCTCTAGACGCTTCATATCGACGTCTCGATCACCTGGCAACCCGATTGCTAGCGGACGGGTCTTGCCGTCAGCCTGGTGAACCATGAAGACGACATTCTTGAGTGTGTCGGCTCCGGTCCATTCCCGATCCTGGCGCGGGAAATTGCGGTTAGCTAGCTCGACGAGGGCTTCGATGGTGCCTGCGTCAGGGGTATCGACGATGCGGGCCTCGGGTGCGTCGGTGGCATCCACTGGCTCCGGTGCTGCGATCTCCACGGCCTCGACGTTGGCGGCGTAACCACCCGGGGAGCGAACAAAGGTGTCTTCGCCAGATTCGAGCACGGCCAGGAATTCTTCGGATGCGGACCCGCCCATGGCGCCGCTCATTGCCTGAACGATGACGTAGTCCAAACCGAGCCGATCGAAGATCCGGATGTAGGCCTGACGGTGCTTGTCGTAGGAGGTTTGCAGACCTTCGTCAGAGACGTCGAAGGAGTAGGAATCCTTCATCACAAACTCACGGCCACGCAGAACACCTGCCCGAGGCCGGGCCTCGTCGCGGTACTTATTCTGGATCTGGTAGAGGGCGACAGGGAGGTCTTTATAGGAGGAGTACATGTCCTTGACCATGAGGGTGAACATCTCCTCGTGGGTGGGGCCGAGAAGCATGTCGTTGTCGCGCCGATCCTTGAGCCTGAACAGGTTCGGGCCGTATTCCTCCCAGCGGTTAGTCGCCACATAGGGTTCACACGGTAACAGAGCGGGGAAAGAGACCTCTTGGGCGCCGATGGCATCCATTTCTTCACGGACGATGGCCTCAACCTTGTGCAAGACTTTCAGGCCTAAGGGAAGCCAGGAGTAAATGCCGGGGGCGACGCGGCGGATATATCCGGCACGAATCAGCCATTTGTGGCTGGCTACCTCGGCGTCGGCCGGGTCCTCACGCAGAGTGCGGACGAACAACTGATTCATGGTGGTGATCATGACGTGCCTTTCTCCGTGGTGACGCCGGTAGTTGCCAGTGCTGCGGTTCACCTCGTCTCGGTGATCTGTGGGCTTTGGATCGGTGTATCTGTGATCTTGGGCTCGACAGCGTCCCCATGGTACTACGCATCACAACCGCCGAGCACGTCGTGGGGATGGGCGATGACGGGGAGCGGGAGCGGGAGTGGGGTGGAGTTGGGACCGGGGACTAGCGGGCACGACGTGGGGTGGGCCTATCGAGCGCGCTGTTAGGGACAGGCTGACGGGCAGCGGGGTTGAGTAGATGACGGGCACGACGTGGGGTGGACAACACCACCCGTAACTCACCAAGGCAAGCGCAGACGCGTCTATCCCCGGCCCTGAGATCGCCTCTTGCCCTCCTTAGCGGGGAAGAAGAAGCAGCTCTGCTGGTAGAGTGCGCCACCAGCAGAGCTGCTCGTTCATTGAGGCATTGACACCATTGGAATGGGTGTTGGATCGTCATCGCTCCGGTGAGATAGCGATGACGCGTGCCCCCAATCACAGCGAGCGATTACATCAACGATGCGTAGAGCTCGCGGATTTCGTCGCGGGTTGCCGGACGCGGATTACCTGGGGTGCACACGTCAGCGAAGGCGTCATCAGCAAGATCGTCGAGACCGGCTTCAGTGACCCCAACCTCGCTGATCTTGGTCGGGTTACCCAGATCAACGGTGAGCTGGGCGACAGCGTCACAAGCAGCCTTGCGGGCATCAGCAAGATCCATCGTCTGGGCACCTTCGACACCGAAGGCTTCGGCGATGTCGCGGAACTTCTCACCGGTGTATTCAGCGTTGTAACGCATCACAGGGGCGAGCAAGATGCCGTTGGCCACACCATGAGGGGCGTTGTAACGGCCACCGAGCGGGTGAGCCATGCCGTGAACCAGGCCAAGGCCGACGTTGGAATACCCCATTCCAGCGATGTAGGAGGCGTAGGCCATCTTCTCGCAGGCTTCAGGATCGCCGTCGGCTGCCTTACGCAGATTCGCTGCGATCATCTTGATTGAGGTCAGGTGGACAGCGTCCGACAGCTCCCAAGCACCTGGGGTGATGTAGCCCTCAATGGCGTGGGTGAGCGCGTCCAGACCGGTTGCCACACGCAGACCGCGAGGCATGGAATCCATCAAGTCGGGATCAACGATGGCCATCACGGGGATGTCATGGGGATCGACACAGACGAACTTGCGCTGGTTGGCCACATCGGTGATCACATAGTTGATCGTGGTCTCTGAGGCCGTGCCGGCAGTGGTGGGGATGCCGATGATCGGAACAGCAGGCTTCTTGGTCGCTGCAACACCTTCGAGAGAAAGCACATCGGCAAACTCGGGGTTATTGGCGATGATACCGATGGCTTTAGCGGTGTCCTGGGGAGAGCCGCCACCGAGGCCGAGAAGGACGTCGGCGTTCGACTCAGAGAACATCTTCACGCCAGCCTTGACGTTCTCTACGGGAGGGTTCGGGGCGACATCAGAGAACACCACATAGGGGAAATCTGCTGCGTCGAGCAGATCAGTGACCTTCTTCGCAGTGCCCGTCTCCAACAACACAGGGTCGGTGATCAACATAGCTTTGGTGAAACCGCGAGACTGCAACTCAGGGACCAAGTTATTGATCGCGCCGCGACCAAAATACGAGGTTTGGTTGAATATCATGCGATAGGTCATCGTCGTCCTCCTTTGGACATAGGTTAGAAGAGATAGCGTTGAGGGATAACAACCGCGTCAGCTCAGACGCACCGTTGAGGCTGCATACGATGGGCAGGTCAATCCCGCTCAGGTTCGACAGATAGAAACTCGAGCGCTCCTATTCTATCGACATGGGCCTGGCCGGTCAGGTAAATCACACAATGAAACCAGGAACCACGCCCTATTTGACACCCGAATGAAATTGCTATTTCCCCTAGACAAAGCCAGGTTTCGAGAATTTAGGTCACACAAATAAGCCGGTGACTAGGTGGGATGGAGAGGAAGAATTCTTTAGCTGGAGACTTGTGGAAACCCTCAATAAAGGATGGTCGCCATCGCGCCCACCTGCTGAAATCCCACCTTCCGGTAGGTCGCTAGCGCGGCTTCGTTGAAGTCATTGACGTAGAGGGAGACGGTCCCGTATTGGCTCAGGCAGTGGTTAGTCACGGCTGCAATAGCCCCCGCCCCGATTCCGTGTCTCCGGTAATCCGGGTGGACCCACACCCCTTGGAGCTGACATACACCAGGGATCGAGACACCCAGATCCGTCTTGAAAATCACCTGGTCTGCCTCCAGAATCCCGAAGGCTTTCGATTGACGGATCAAGCTGATCACATATTGCCGGTATCCCCCACTGCGATCTAGCGGAGAAACTCCAAGCTCCTCGGTGTACATGGCCACGGCTGCACGGAAATAGGCGTCGAGGTCGCGGTGGTCCATTACCCGGACGCGAGGATTGGCAGGGAAAGCGGATTCCGCAGTCATCGCCATGATGGGCTGGTAGGAGCGGATCTCTCGGGGACGATCCCACACCGATCCGTAACCGTGACACAGGCGTTCATAGAAATCGCTAGTGACCCGGGCTTCGCCCATGATGAAGGAACAGTAGCGTCGAGAGCCGACGAGTTCGACGAATAAGTCCAAGGCGTCGCTGTGGTGACCGGCCACGACGAGATTCGTCCCCGTGTGACACACCGACACCAGTTGCACACCGTCCCAACACCCCCATAGGGGACTTCCCGGCAAGGTGAGTGCCCCGGCATAGACCCGAGACAACAAGAAGATGTGGGTGATCGGGTCTCGGTTGAGGAAGTCGAGCACTACGGGACTATCTTGTGCGGTTAGTGCCCGGATGGTCGCCGCCATGGAGACTACTTGCCCGCCACTTCCACCGTCGGCGTCCCGATGTCGTCCATCTCTGCGGCGAGGCGATGGGCTTCTTCAACCAAGGTGGCGACGATCTGATCCTCAGGGACGGTCTTGATCACTTCACCCTTGACGAAGATCTTTCCCTTGCCATTTCCGGAGGCGCATCCCAAATCAGCTTCGCGAGCTTCACCGGGGCCGTTGACAACACAACCCATCACCGCCACGCGCAGCGGAACCGTCATCCCCTCGAGAGCCTCGGTGACCTGCTCGGCGAGAGTCCACACGTCCACCTGAGCGCGTCCACAGGAAGGGCACGAGACGATCTCGAGCTGCCTAGGCCTTAGATTCAATGCTTCGAGAATCTTGATACCGACCTTGACCTCTTCAACGGGATCAGCCGACAGGCTCACCCGGATGGTGTCGCCGATGCCCTTCGCCAATAACACACCGAAAGCGACCGAGGATTTGATCGTCCCCTGGAATGCCGGACCGGCTTCGGTCACGCCGAGGTGGAGCGGATAGTCGCAGGCTGCGGAAAGCTGCTCATAGGCTTGGATCATGACGATCGGGTCGTGGTGTTTGACAGAGATCGCAAAATCGTAGAACCCCACCTCTTCAAAGAGTCGCGCCTCATTGAGAGCGGATTCGACCAAGGCCTCAGGGGTTGCCGAGCCATATTTCGCCATCACCCGAGGATCCAAAGAGCCTGCATTGATGCCGATTCTTAGGGCAACCTGCGATGCCTCGGCAGCTCTGGCGATCTCGGCAATCTTGTCGTCAAAAGACTTGATATTTCCCGGGTTGACTCGCACCGCAGCACAGCCAGCATCAATGGCCTGGAAGACATATTTCGGATTGAAGTGGATATCGGCGACGACCGGGATCGAAGACTTCATTGCAATGATGGGCAAGGCTTCAGCGTCATCTGCCGAGGGAACGGCGACGCGGACGATGTCGCAGCCTGCCGTGGCGAGGGAAGCAATTTGCTGCAGAGTGGCGTTGATATCGGTCGTCTTCGTCGTTGTCATGGATTGAACTGAGATCGGAGCATTACCGCCGACATCAACTGAACCCACATGAATAGTGCGGGTAGGACGACGTGGTGCCAGGACCGGGGCCGGCAATGCCGGCATGCCAAGATTGATTCCCATAGCCCTTAGCCTAGTTCACCACGACTGTGCACCGAAACTATCTGAAACTGCAATGGCGGCCGAGAGACTTCTCTCTCGACCGCCACTGCAGTCATGGTCTACGTCTAGACGCACCAGACTCTTTACATACCCGTATTGGGAGGAAGGGCCGGTTTAGTTCCGGGTTTGACACTCGGCGATGGAGTCGGTGTAGGCGTTGGCTTCGGTGACTCACTCGGCCCAGGGGTTGGGCTAGGAGTTGGGGTGGGTGACCCACTTGGCTCCGGGCTTGGTTCCGGGCTAGGCTCCGGCGTGGGCTCAGGAGTCGGCTCTGCGAGCTGCAAGCCCACCAGGACCGGATCATGGTCAGATGAACGGAACTCGTCTGGAGCCCAATAGTCGGCATCGGTGTAGAGACGACGCGAGTATTCCATGGCGATAGATTCGTCGGCATTGATATTCCAGACGCCAGCACCAACAATCTTGTCCTTGTGGTTATTGTCGATGAAGGCGTGGTCGAGGGAGCCGAGCCGTCCGCTGTACTGGTAGGTCAGTGATCCAGGCTTGACCTGACCTGCGTCAATGATGTCGCGGATCACGCGCGAATACCCGGCGTCAACAATGGTGCGGACTGGATCTTCCATGGTGTAGGCGTTGATATCACCGAGGATCAGCACCAGATCGTCGGGGAAGAGCTGACCGATCCATGAGGTCAATGCGCGAGCCTGGGCGACCCGATCCGGGTTAGCATTGCCCTGGCCGGTGCCATCGTCAGTCCCAGAACCCTTTGACTTGAAGTGATTCGCCACGGCCACGAATTCCTTACCGGAATCGAGGGCGGCAAACTTCTGCGCTAACGGACGGCGGGCATTATTGAAGGCCGGATCGGTAGCGAGAATCCGTGACTCACCTACTGGCTTGACCACGGTGTTGTTGTAGATGAAGGCAGTGCGGATGACGTCTTCATTCTGTACCTGGGCAGCCTCAGACGGGCTGGGAACATAGGCCCAATGCGCATTGGCGTCGGCCTTATTCAAGGCGTCAACCAGGATAGCCAGTGACTCGTCACGATTAGTGGTGTTGGCCCACCCAATCGCGGCTGAATTCTCGATCTCTTCGAGGGCCAAGACGTCAGCGCCCATCTTATTGATGGCTGCCACAATCTTGGTCTGCTGAGCCTCAAATGCCTGCTGGGTGTAGGCGCCACGGACGACACAGCGGTTCGCGGTCACCGGGTTCCCCTTGGAATCCTTATAGCTACCGCAGCCAGATTCGTCCTTACCCAGGTGAGTGAAGTAGTTCAACACATTGAAGGTTCCGACCTGGACGTCGCCACCGACCTGGGGTGCGGTAGTCGGGCGGTCGTTGACCGTGGACAAGAAGACAGAGCCTTCTGAGGTCTGAATCGCTGGACCGGCAGCTCGGGTGGTGGACGGTGCAAGGGAGGCACCAATCACCGGCGAGGTGGGCTGATAGGTCCATGTGCTGAAGCGGTAGTCAAAGATCACGCCATCGAGGAAGTTGACCTGGGAGGCGGTCCGCATCGGGGTCTGCGCAGATAGATACGGCAGCGTATGACCGGCACCATTGCGCTGGAAATTCGTCGTGGTGCCATCGTCAAGGGTGATCACCTTGTCGAGGTTGGCTGCTTCCACGGCTTCGGCGGCAGCACCAGGGAGGGCAATATCGGTGCCCTGGTAGAGCGGTTCCAAACCAGGGGTCAAGTCGAGGGTGCCATAGGCGTTGAGCGAGTAGTTATTGGTGATGGTGTACGGACCTTCGGGAAGAACCAGCATCGATTCGTAGGCTTCCCGGTCACCTCTGGCAGGCAACCCCGACAGACGGTAGGGGGTCACCGGGGCACAGTCGTCGATTTTCTGATAGGCAGTGACCTGTTTGAGCTGAGTGGACTCGTAGTATTCGTCCGCAGTACCAGTCAGTTTCAGACATTCACCGATCTTGACGGACTTGGCCAACTGGACGTCGTAGACGAAGATGCCATCCGAGGCACCGTCTGTCTTTTGGTCCTCGCCGGTCCCAGGAGTTTGGATGAATAAACCATTGAGTCCACCAATCGGGTAGATGGCGGTAACCACACCGCGAGTGGTCACGGACTTACCCAGGTAGGGGGTCACAGGACCGGTGCCTTGAATCGTGGCAATGGCTACCTCGTCCCCGCCGGGAACGCTAGGAGTCGGAGAAGGCTCAGGGTCCACGGACGGTTCCGGGGTCGGCGTGACTGCGTCTCCACTTCCAGGTGTCGGGGTGGTGACGAAGGTGAAGTCGGCCTTGTTATTGTCGGTGTCGACTCCGTGCGTCCGAACGATCGAACCGGCGGTGCTGTTCTTGCCCTGATAGACGGCTGCTGCACCTTCAAAGAGTTTGGCGGTCCCATATCCGACGGTATCGACCACGGCGTCGCCAGACTTTAGCTGGAATGCACCATCAGTACCACTGGGATTGATCGTGCAGGCGATCCCACCGGCAGGCAAGTCAGCGCCGACTGAGCCATTACCCCTCATCTCGATCACGGCGTAACCCTTGGCCTCAAGCGTGCCATTCAAGGAACAGGTCCCAGATACAGCTTCGGTACTGCTCTTGGAGGCATAGTTGAGCGTCATCGTTGACAGATCAACCGGATTCGGAGTGGGATTGAAGAGTTCGACAAACTTCTTGTTATAGGGCTGATTCGCGCTCCCGCCACGGGTGTAGATCTCGTTGATCACCACATGATCGGCCGCTGGTTCTGCCACTGCAAACTGCGGAATTAGCGCAGTCGCGACGAGAACCAAACCGCTTGCCCCTACTGCCAACACTCTCGCTGGACGATTCGCCATTAGACTTCTCCTGGTAGGTTGCGGAACCCCATCGTTGGGGCATCCAAGATGGGCGTCATCACTACTCTTAACGGATCAATCTCTTCTTGACCAAAAAACTGTCGCTTTGTTCCAGGATTGTCACCAAAATGTCGCATTAGCTTTCCGCAACCGTCATCTGCGACGCTCAATCAGGGTATGCGCATACTGCCTAGCCCAGGCGTCGGCTCCCAGGACGGCGTCGACGGTCAACTCCTGATTAGGAACGTGTCCATCTTCGAGATGATCGCGCACCGTCTCAGCGATGATGTCGGTGATATCCAAGAACCCGATGCGACCGTCACAGAAGGCATCGACGCAGACCTCATTGGCTGCGTTGTAAACCGCAGGAGCGGTCCCGCCGTGTCGACCCGCGTGGCGAGCCAACTCCACCGCGGGGAATGCCACATCGTCTACCGGTTCAAAGGTCCAGCTATGGCACTGGCTCCAGTCGAAGGTGGCGCACGAGTCCGGAACGCGATCTGGCCAGGCTAGGCCCAACGCGATCGGAAGCCGCATATCCGGGGGTGAACACTGGGCGATGGTGGCACCATCGACGAATTCGACCGCTGAATGGACGGCAGATTGGGGGTGGACGACGACCTGGATCGCGTCAAGATCGACCCCGTAGAGAAGCCCCGCTTCGAGTAGCTCTAGCCCCTTATTGACCAAGGTGGACGAGTTGATCGTAATCACCCGGCCCATATTCCAGGTGGGGTGAGCCAAGGCCTGATCAACGGTGACCTCGGCTAGCTCAGCTCGACTCCGTCCCCGGAAAGGCCCCCCTGAGGCTGTGAGAATGAGCCGGCGCACCTCCCTGGTTTTACCCGCGCGCAAGGCCTGAGCGAAGGCAGAGTGTTCTGAATCGACGGCGACCATCTGACCGGGAGCCGCCCTTCCCGTCACTAGCACTCCCCCGATCACCAGGGATTCCTTATTGGCCAGGGCAAGGGTGCGCCCGGCATCCAAACACGCCAGAGTCGGCAGCAGACCGGCAGATCCCGTGATCGCGTTGAGCACAACATCACCGTAGTCACCGGCCAGACGGGTGGATGCGTCCGGACCGCTGAGAATGGTGCAGGCGTGACCTTCGAGTGCGCGCCGAAGCTGATCGGCATGTTCCTCGGTTGGAACCGCAGCCACCGGGACCTGGAAATCGACGATTTGCTGGGCGAGTCGACCGATCTGGCTGCCACCCGCGCTGAGGGCCACGACGCGAAACTGGTCACGCCTGGTAGAGATCACGTCAAGGGCCTGAGTACCGATAGAACCGGTTGAGCCAAGAATGACGACGTCGCGCATGGGGCCTCCTGATGTTAACATGCCTGCTGTGACGTCCATCCTAGTCATGAACCTGGTTGCATTGTGGTTGCACGACAGGGATTGGTGACGGTGAGGTGGATCGGCCCTCCCCTTGGGTATTTAGTGACGTCGGCGGAGCACGCAAAGGCTTTATAAAATGCACACAGCCGGGGCGCCTGAGGAGGCACCCCGGCTGCTGAGCTTGACTAGACCAGGCCCATCGCTAACATAGCGTCGGCAACCTTGGTGAAACCAGCGATATTGGCGCCAGCCACATAGTTGCCCGGCATCCCGTATTCCTCCGCAGTCTCGGCGCAGGTGTCGTGGATGTTGGCCATGATGTCGGCGAGTTTGCGTTCCACCTTCTCGAAGGACCACTGGGTTCGGCCAGAGTTCTGCTGCATCTCAAGCCCCGATGTGGCCACACCACCAGCGTTGGCGGCCTTACCTGGGCTGAACAAGACACCGGCAGACTGGAAGACCTCAGTGCCTTCAATGGTGGTCGGCATATTGGCTCCCTCCGCGACAGCCATCACACCGTTAGCGACCAAGGTTCTAGCGTCGTCGGCATCCAACTCATTCTGGGTAGCACACGGAAGTGCCACATCGGCGGGGATCTGCCAGACCTTACCTTCTTCGCGAGGATGGAAGGTGGCCGAGGCTCCGCGATGGTCGGCGTAATCGCTCACGCGCAGACGCTCAACCTCTTTGATCTGCTTGAGTAGTTCGACGTCAATACCGTCGGTGTCAACCACATAGCCGGACGAGTCCGAGATGGTCAACACTTGGGCACCCAAGGCCTGAGCCTTCTGCGTGGCGTAGATAGCGACATTGCCGGAACCAGACACCAAGACGCGTTTGCCGGACAGGCTGGTGTTACGCAGGGTTTCCAACATGCGCTGAGCGAAGAGCACCACGCCGTAGCCGGTAGCTTCGGTGCGCACCAGGGAACCGCCCCAGTCGAGCCCCTTGCCGGTGAGCACCCCGGCGTCATAGGAGTTACGAAGACGCTTGTACTGACCGAATAGGTAGCCAATCTCCCGGCCACCAACACCGATGTCACCTGCCGGGACGTCAGTATTTTCACCAATGTGGCGCGACAGCTCGGTCATGAAGGATTGACAGAATCTCATCACTTCCATGTCGGACTTGCCGTGGGGGTCAAAGTCTGAACCGCCCTTTCCACCACCCATGGGCAGACCAGTGAGGGAGTTCTTGAAGATCTGCTCGAAGCCTAAGAACTTGATGATGCCGGTGTAGACCGACTCGTGGAAACGCAACCCACCTTTGTACGGCCCTAGAGCAGAGTTGAATTCGATCCGCATACCTCGGTTGACGTGAATGACGCCGTTATCGTCCTGCCAGGGAACCCGGAACAGAATCTGGCGTTCGGGCTCGACGATCCGATCGACTATCTTGAACTTCTCGTATTCGGGACGACGCTTTAGAACCGGCTCAATGGTGTCCAGAACTTCACGAACAGCCTGGTGGAATTCTGGTTCACAAGGGTTACGCCGCACTGCACTGGCGTAGACGGATTCTAGGTACTCGTTCACGATTACTCCATTCGGTTCGGAATCTGCCCCTGATTCCACCGCAAGGATGTTACAGCCATGCAAACTGACCAAATAATGAGACTAAATCTTGGAGTTTGGATGCAATGGTGAGGGTGTTCGATCCCTTCCCGGTGTTCTGACTAGGAATTCCGGTGGATAGCGGCGAGTTGCCCACAGGCTCCGTCAATCTCACGTCCACGCGTATCCCTCACTGTCACCGGGACACCCATTTGTTCCAGACGCGAGACGAAAGCCTTCTCGACCTTGGGGTCGGAGGCGGTCCAGATGGATTCTGGGGTTGGATTGAGAGGGATGAGGTTGACGTGGAACCAGCCGAAATCACCACGGGCCTGCAGCCGGCGAGCCAAGAGCTCTGCGCGTTGCACCTGATCGTTGATGTCGCGAATCATGATGTATTCGATCGAGACCCTGCGTCTGGTTACCTTCGCGTAATTCCAGGCGGCGTCGAGAACCTCGTCGACCGAAAAGCGTTGGTTGATCGGCACGATCTGGTTGCGTAGCTCGTCGTCAGGAGCGTGCAGCGATAGCGCCAAGGTCATGGGCAGACCCTCATCGGCAAGCCGGTACATCTGCGGGACGAGGCCGACGGTGGACACCGTGACTCCCCTGGCTGACAGCCCGATTCCAGACGGGGTTGGAGCGGTCAAGGTGCGGATGGCGGCCATGACGGCCGCATAGTTTGCCATTGGCTCCCCCATCCCCATGAAGACCACATTGGATAACCGGGTCGGACCTGCACCAACGTGACCGTCGCGCAGCCTGGCTTCGGCATCAATCACTTGGGCAAGGATTTCGGCGGTGGATAGGTTGCGTTGCAGCCCTCCTTGGCCAGTGGCGCAGAAGGGGCAGGCCATTCCGCAGCCGGCTTGGGACGATATACATAGGGTCGCCCGCGAAGGGTAGCGCATCAGCACCGACTCGACGGTGGAGCCGTCGTGGAGTTGCCACAGCACTTTGACGGTGGTGCCGTGGTCGGCGGTTTGCACCCCAGCCTGGGTCAAGATGGTGGTGAATAAGGGACCCAGCTTCCCCTGGTCGGCGGCGGAGAAGTCGGTCCATTGCTTAGGGGAAAGGCTTAGGTGTTCAAAAACGTGGTGGTCGACTTGGTTGGCTCGAAACGGTTTCAGGCCTAGTTCGACCACTGCTTCGCGGCGGCCCTCGATGGTGAGGTCGAGCCAGTGCCGAGGGGGTTTACCGCGACGCGGAGACGAGATCACCACCGGCAGTTCGGTGCCTGGCTCGACGACTCGAACCTGGGGCAGCGGGTGATCAGACATGGTGGGGAACCTCTCTTCGGCGCGCAGATGGGGGGGGCTGTTGGCAAGGACTGCGCGGTTCAACTAAGCGCCAGCGGGGAGAGTCAGCAGCAGGTAGAAGACCAGCCACGCTCCCGGGGCTGCCAGTAACATCGAGTCCAGACGGTCGAGAACCCCGCCATGGCCGGGGAGGATCGAGGAGGTATCTTTCACCCCTGCGTCTCGCTTGATGATCGATTCGATGAGATCGCCGAGAGTGCCCAAGACAAAGATGACGGTGCCGAAAACCAAACCGGACCACCACGGTGTGGAGAAGATGGGCAGCATCAAGGCGGTCGCAAAGACCATCGACATCAACCAACCGCCGAGGAATCCTTCGAGACTCTTCTTCGGTGAAATCTTGGGCACGATGTGGTGTTTGCCGAAGAGTACCCCGAAGATGTAAGCGCCGGTGTCGTTGACCGAGTTGACCAGGATGAAGATCAGCACCCGCAAAGCCCCGTGTTCCTCGGCAAACATCAGCGGAACCGAAGCGCCCAGGACGACGATGTAGCCGAAGATGAATAAGGATGCCGACACGTCTCGGACGTAACCCTCGGTTCCACCGAAGAGCCGCCAAATCAAGGGGATCAACACCAAGACCGTCACGAACCCCATCATCACGATCATCGTCTGTTGGAGCGAGCCGGAGTGCTGATAGGTGTAGTAGGGGAAGATCGTCATCACGACGACACCGAGCAGGAGCGGGATCCGGGTGGGTTTGGCCCCCGTGGCTTCCACCACAGAGCACAACTCCCATGCGCCCAGCCCCAGCGCGACCACGACGAGACCGATGAACAACCAGCCAAACCAGAACAACGACACAATAAGGTAGGCCAACAATCCTACCGCCACGCCTAGGGCGAGCGGCAGGTTACGTCCGGCACGGCCATAATCGGGGGCGGCGGCTGCCTGTTCAGACGTCCTCGGCGCGAGGTGTTGGCGAGCGCGCTCACGTCGTGAGCGAGTCTTCACCAGGTCGGCTGGCCCAACCTCGTCACGGTCGCCATGGTCGAAGTCGAGGTTGAGTTCTTCATGTGACACCTGATGTTTCTCCTGACGTCTGGATACCTAAATCTAGCGGCGGGACTCGCTAGACTTCCATCAGCTCTGACTCTTTGGCCTTGATCAATTCGTCAACCTGCTCGACGAACTTCTTCGTCACCGAATCCATCTGCTTCTCAGCGCCACGCAAATCGTCCTCGGAAATCTCCTTGTCTTTCTCGAGTTTCTTCAACGTATCGACGCCTTGGCGCCTCAGGTTACGCAAGGTGATCTTGGCGTCTTCACCCTTGCCCTTAGCCTGCTTGACGTATTCCTTGCGGCGTTCTTCGGTGAGCTGCGGGACAGTGACTCGAATGGAGTTACCATCATTGGTCGGGTTGACGCCTAGATCCGAGTCACGAATGGCCTTCTCAATTTCACGGGTGGCCCCAGGATCGAAGGGCGTGATGATGATGGTGCGGGCATCCTGGGAAGTGAAGGTGGCCAGTTGCTGGAGCGGAGTGGGTGCCCCGTAGTAGTTAGCGTTGAGCTTGTTGAACATGGCCGGGTTGGCGCGCCCAGTGCGAATCGTAGCGAGGTCTTCCTTCGTGAAGGCCACCGCTTGGGTCATGCGCTTTTCCGTATCTTTGATCACATCGGAAATCATGGTGAGCTAGTCTCCTCGTCGTCGATGTCGAGAACCTGAATGAATGTCGTGGTGGGATCGGACTGATTACTCAGCGGCGGCGCGGACCGTCGTCCCGATCTTTTCACCATTGACGATACGAGCAATGTTGCCCGGAGTATTCAGATTGAAGAAAATCATATCCAAACCGTTGTCCCTGGCTAGCGAGATTGCTGTCGCGTCGGCCACCTTGAGGTTGCGGGCCAGGTACTCGTCGTAGGTGAGGTCGTCAAAGCGCTTGGCTTGGGGGTTGTGCTGCGGGTCTGAGTCGTAGACGCCGTCAACCCCTTGTTTGCCCATCAGGAGGACGTCGCAGTTGATCTCGAGTGCGCGCTGGGTTGCGACGGTGTCGGTGGAGAAATAGGGCATACCGGAGCCGGCACCGAAGATGACGACGCGTCCCTTTTCCAGGTGTCGTTCGGCGCGACGCGGGATATAGGATTCAGCGACTTGGGTCATGGCGATGGCAGATTGCACTCGGGTGGGCACCCCGGCCTGTTCGCAGAAATCCTGGAGGGCTAGTGCGTTCATGACGGTGCCGAGCATACCCATGTAATCGGCGCGCTGGCGTTCCATGCCACGGTTTTGCAACTCGGCTCCCCGGAAGAAGTTGCCGCCTCCGACAACGACTGCGATCTGGGTTCCACCATTGACGATGTCGGCGATCTCCTTGGCGATGGCGGAGATGACGTCGGGATCGACCCCGATTCTGCCGCCGCCGAAGACTTCACCGGATAACTTCAATAACACGCGCTGGTAGGGCTTTGTCACGATGTTCCTTCCTGAGAAATACAGATGCCAGGGTGTGACTCGGGGAAACCCTCGGCTAACTTTACCGAACCGTCCAGCGTCTAAGAAACCCAGGTGGCACCGGCCTGGCTGGCGGGCTCGGATCGGGAGTGAGACTGGGGTGGACGGTTATCGCAATGCCTGGGTGATCTGGACTGTGGGATGGGTCTTGCTGAACCAGCTTTTTCTTCGGCTTCGATTAAAAGGCGGTGAGGCCAGCTCGCGCTGGCCTCACCGCCTAGTGTTGTTTGTTGAGGGAATCCACTATTCGACTTCGTTATGAGTGCGTCTAGGCCCCTGCGGAGAATCTCACAAATCGAGTCACGGTAACACCGGCATCCTTGAGGAGCTGTCCCACGGTCTTCTTGTCGTCGTTCACCGAAGCCTGTTCGAGCAGGCAGGATTCCTTGAAGAAACCGTTGAGGCGACCATCAACGATCATCGGGATGATCTTCTCGGGCTTGCCCTCTTCGATAGCGATTTCCTTAGCGATGCGGGATTCACGCTCGATGATCTCGGCCGGGACGTCGTCACGGCTAACCCATTCCGGCTGCATCGAGGCGATCTGAAGGGCGACGTTGTGAACCAGAGCGGCGTCGTCACCTTCGTATTCGACCATGACGCCAACCTGCGGGGGCAGATCAGCGGAGCGACGGTGGAGGTAGACCTCGATCTTGCCGTCAAAGTAGGCGGCGTTAGCCAGCTCCAACTTCTCACCGATGGTGGCAGCCAGGTCGAGAATGGTTTCTTCGACGGTCTTACCGTCGAGATCAGCCTTGAGAGCAGATTCCTTGTCAGCGGCCTTGGCTTCGTTGACGGCAGCGGCGACACGCTCGGCGAGGGCGCCGAACTCGGCGTTCTTGGCGACGAAGTCCGTCTCAGAGCCGAGCTGAATCAAGGCGTTGCCACATGCAACCACCATGCCGTTGGAGGCGTCACGATCGGCACGCTTAGCAGCCTTAGCAGCGCCGGAGACGCGCAGCAATTCGATGGCCTGCTCGAAGTCGCCGTTAGCCTCGGTAAGGGCCTTCTTGGCGTCCATCATGCCAGCGCCGGTCATGTCACGGAGCTTCTTTACATCAGCAGCAGTAATAGCCATTGTTTTCCGTTCTTCAAATCGTGGGGTGCTGTAGAACTTATGCCTGTTCGGCGGGGGTTTCAGCGTCAGCAGCGGGCTCTTCTTGGGCAGGTTGCTCAGCCGGGGCTTCTTCGGTCTTGCCTTCGAGCAGTTCACGTTCCCAATCGGGCATCGGCTCAGCTTCGGCGCTGTTAGCAGTGCCCTGTGAGCGCGAAACGAGACCTTCAGCGACGGCGTCGGCGATAATCCGGGTCAGCAGAGCGACAGAGCGGATGGAGTCGTCATTGCCGGGGATCGGGTGGTCGACCTCGTCTGGGTCACAGTTGGTGTCCAGGATGGCGACGACGGGGATTCGCAGCTTGCGGGCTTCGTCGACAGCCAGACGCTCCTTCTTGGTGTCAACAATCCAGACGGCTTGGGGTGCGCGGCCCATGTCACGGATACCACCGAGAGACTTCTGCAACTTCTCCATCTCGCGCTTGAGACCGAGCAATTCCTTCTTGGTCAAGCCAGTGCTGGAGCCCTTCTCGAGATCCATGGCCTCGAGTTCCTTCATGCGCGCGATTCGCTTCGAGACGGTACCGAAGTTGGTGAGCATACCGCCTAGCCAGCGCTGGTTGACATAAGGCATCCCGACGCGCGAGGCCTGCTCAGCCACGGCCTCTTGGGCCTGCTTCTTGGTGCCGACGAAGAGGATCTGACCACCCTTGGCGACGAGGTTCTTGACGAAACCGTAGGCCTGCTCGATGTAGGTCAGAGACTGACGAAGATCAATGATGTAGATGCCGTTGCGCTCGGTGAAGATGAAGCGCTTCATCTTGGGGTTCCAGCGACGGGTCTGGTGACCGAAGTGAACACCGTTCTCCAGCAATTGGCGAGTAGAAACGACAGCCATGGTCGTCCTTTCAGTACGCGGGCACGACGCCACCGAACCGTTCAGCCGCGTCAAACCCTAATGTGGTTACTTAGTGGCTCAACGTGGAATACGTCTCGCCACCCCTGATACATCGGGACGGACACCCTCACTCGGTGATTCAGACACCGTCAGGTGAGGACCACACACCGCCCCACCGCAGCTATGCGAGCTGCAGCTCGATGTATGCGTAGTCAGCCTGGTTTCAGACTGCATCGCACAGTTTAGGTCAAAGGCACTAGGTTTCCAAAGTTTCTTCAGGCGCCGATTGGGTTGATCTGAGACCCGAGATCGAGAAGTTTTCCACCGTCGGCTCTAGCTGCGGCATCGTCACTGGCGAACACCGATATTGACGGTCATGAAGATTCACCGTGCCCCCGGCTTGATATCCCTGGTGGTCGTCGGGTCCCTCGCCTGTCTGTCCCCGATCCAGACTGCAGCTAAGCCGGCCGGCCCAGGTGACATTGTTCGCCCATTCGATCCTCCAAGTAATCCCTATGGCCCCGGTCACCGAGGGATCGATGTGGCCGGTCAGGTCGGCACCCCAGTCGAGGCGATTCGATCGGGGACGGTGTGCTTTGCCGGCCGAGTAGCCGACACATCCTCCGTCTCGGTTTGCCACGAGGACTCCACTCGGACGACGTACACCCCGCTCACTCCACTGGTCCGAGTCGGCCTCAAGGTAAAGAGAGGCGATCCGCTAGGGATTTTGCTGCCCGGTCATCTGCCGAACGCCGAAGTGGTTCACATCGGGTGGAGGTCTGGACAGACCTATCTCGACCCTGCCGTGTTGTTGGGTCGGGATACTCGACAAGTCAGGCTCATGCCCTGGGATGGGCCTGGTTGAAAGCTTGTTGGATTCTCTGAGAGGTCACATGGGTATAGATCTGGGTGGTCGACAATGATTCATGGCCGAGAATCTCTTGAACCGAACGCAGGTCTGCACCTTGTTCCAACAGGTGTGTTGCCATGGCGTGACGAAGCCCATGGGGGCCGATGTCGGGCGCTTCAGGGACGGCCTCGATTGCGTCATGGACGATTGTGCGCACTGTTCTCGGGTTGATCCTGCCGCCGCGCCTGCCGAGGAATACAGCCTCCCGGTCCGCGAGAACCTGGGCTCGCCCATGGCGGCGTGAGCCGGATGTGGCGGGTTGCGCGGTCAGGTCTGGCAGCCAGGACGGACGGATGCGCAGCCACTCGTCGACAGCTTTCCACCCAGGACGCCCCAGCGGAACCACCCTTTCCTTATTCCCCTTACCAATCACCCGGATGGTGCCGTGCTCGCGGTCGAGCTGGTCGAGGTTGAGCCCGCACAGCTCCGAGACCCGGATACCGCAACCATAGAGGATCTCAATGATGGCCAAGTTTCTCCACTCCACATCTGAGTCACATTCGCGGGCGGCATGGAGGATTGAGGTCATCATGGTGGAGATGTCCGACTGGGTGACGGTGACCGGTAGTCGCTGGGGTAGTTTCACTGATTTCAGCCGATTGGCCGGGTCGGATTCAACCAGGCCGGCTTCATGGGCCCACCGAAAAAACACCCGGGCGGTGCCGGAGCGTCGCTGCAGAGTTGCTGGGGCCATCCCTGCCTCGCGGAGTTGGGCCAGCCAGGACCTCAAATCAGCCAGGGAAACCTCGTCCGGGGTGGCAACCCCATCGGCGAGGCAGAAATTCATCAAGGATTCCAGGTCACCACGATAGGCACGCACGGTGTGGGGTGAGAAGTGCCGCAGCGACGAAAGGTAGTCACTGAAGGCATCGATGAGGGCAGCCCAGGCTGTCGCGGGGTGCGCACTGGCCTTGGCCGAGTCCGCCTGCCCAGTCCGGCAATCATCAGCCATCGCATATTCCTCATCTTCTCGGTGATGGACCTAACCATAGTCACAGCCCGGTCACACCTGGGGTGACTCGCCGGGAAGTCAAGTGACTCCCCTGCCTCCACCTCAGCGGCAGCAGCCAACCAGGGGTCGACCTTGGTGACCCTGAGCTGCTGAAGTAAGCTCTGACGTGATGCGCGGATGCGCCTGACCTCATTACCGGGAGAGACAAGCATGACCACCTATTCGGATTCTCGACTGCTCGATCTGCTGCACGGCGGGAAAGTGCGCCCCATCACCCGTTGGGGAGAAGACGTCATGCATCGCCCCACGGCTCCGATCACCGTCTTTGACGACGATCTGCGAGAGTTAGCCAGGGACATGTACGCCACCATGGATGCTGCCGAAGGAGTCGGTCTCGCTGCCACTCAGATCGGCCTCTCCTTGTCCCTTTTCGTCATTTCCTGCCCCGACAAGGACTCCCGAATCATCCATGTCGCGATGTGCAACCCGGTGGTCACCCTGCCAGAAGGCCGGGCCCGCCACCTCGAAGCCAGCGATGAAGGCTGTCTGTCCTGGCCGGGGTCATTTCAACCGCTGTCTCGCCCGGACGTGGCAACCTGCCGAGGCCAGAATCTGTGGGGCGAAGACATCGAGATCGTCGGAGACGGACTCCTCGCCCGCTGCCTACAGCACGAGACCGATCACCTCAATGGCACCGTCTTCGGCGACCGTCTCTCTCTGCGCTCCCGAAAACTCCTCGATGCCCAGCACTTCGAGGTAGCCGACCGCTATCCGGCAGACTGGCCGGTTTCTCCGATGAAACCCTCAGGGCTGGCTTCTTTTCAAACCTCCCCGGACGCCAGACAGTAGCACCCGATAGCGGCTGCGGCTGCGACATTGAGCGAGTCAACCCCTCGACTCATCGGAATGGTGACGACTCGCTGGGCGGAATCGATCCACTCCGTCGATAGCCCCTCCCCTTCGGTCCCCAGCATCAACGCGATCTTGTCCTCCCTCCCGACGGTGGAGGCAAAATCAGCCAAGGGGATAGCGTCGTCACGCAACGCAAATGCAACAGTAGTGAATCCGTGGCGCACAAACTGATCGATGATGTCGCGGCGGTCAGGCAACCGAATCCACGGCAGCGACAACACCGTCCCCATTGACGCTTTTATAGCCCGACGATAGAGGGGATCGGCGGAGCGATGGGAGACGGCAACACCGTCCCACCCCAAACCGGCTGCGCACCGGATGATCGCACCCAAGTTGGCGTGATCTACGATGTCTTCGCACAGTACCACCCGTCTCATATCAAAAAATGCGGAGACCTCTGTTTGGCCACGGCGAGCAAAGGCAGCCAAGGCACCCCGGTGCACATGGAATCCAGTCACCTTCTCGATCGTGGATTCGTCCATGACGATTACTGGAGCCGATACTGAGGCCAGGGCTGGCTCAAGACCGGCCAACCACTTCTTCGTCAACAAGAACGACAGCGGCTGATACCCGGCAGTAAGGGCCCGTTCGATGATCTTGATTCCCTCCGCGATAAACATTGACCGGCGATTCTCTTTGGCGATGCGCAACTGAGAATCTCGCAAGCGAACAAAGTCATCCAGACGCGGGTCATCAGGATCGGTCACATAGATCAGTTCTGCCACCCCTCCAGGCTAGACCGCCCCTGTCGGCAAGGCTAACCCGCCCTCACCTGTCCTGCCCTAGCGTCTAAGTCCTCGATCAATCAGGCGGGATCACCTAACGAAGAATGAGGCAACCGTCGATGTAGAGATACGCTAGCCCCATGACGAATAACCCCTCATCGGCACACACCACGGTTCAGCGCACCCCCTGGTATCACAAGATCGATCGATTCGTCGTGGCGATTATGCTCTCTGCCGTCGTAGCCACCCTCTTGCCCGCCCAAGGCTGGGGGGTTCCGGTGGCGAACTGGCTCACCAAGGGGTTGATCTTCGTCCTCTTCTTCCTCTACGGGGCCCGCCTAGAGACCCGCGAGGCTATCGCCGGGTTGAAACATTGGCGGCTGCACTCGGTCATCCTGGCCTTCACCTATGTCGTCTTCCCGATCATCGGCTATGCCTTGACCTTCCTCCCCAACACCGTGATGTCGAACACGATGGCACTGGGGGCCCTCTACCTCACCCTGGTCCCCTCCACCGTCCAATCCTCGATCAACTTCACCTCGATTGCAGGCGGCAATGTCGCCGGGGCGATCGTGTCGGCGTCAACATCTAACTTGCTCGGGGTTTTCATCACACCGGCGCTGGTGTTGTTGACGATGGGAGTCACCGGCGGGATCACCTTCCGCACCTCCTCTATTCTCGACATCATGATCCAGATCCTGCTGCCTTTCATCCTCGGCCAGCTCTCTCGCCGGTGGAGCGCCGACTTCGTCACCAGGAACCACCGCTGGCTCAAATATGTTGACCAGGCATCGATCATCGTGGTGGTTTACGCGGCATTTTCAGAAGGGCGACGCGATCACATCTGGTCCCTGGTCCACCCCAGTGAGATCGCCACAGTCACCATCGTAATGTTGGCGCTATTGGCCCTGATGCTGTCTCTGACCTGGCGAGTCGCCGGGTGGCTGGGGTTCAACCGCAAAGACCAGATCGCCATCCAGTTCTGCGGAACAAAGAAATCCCTAGCCACTGGGGTGCCAATGGCGACGGTGTTGTTCGCGAATCAGGCAGTCGGGATCTTGGTGTTGCCGTTGATGATCTTCCACATGGTCCAACTGATTGCCTGTGGATCTCTGGCATCGCGCTATGCCAGGGAGAACGCAGCCGAGACTAGAGGGTCTGCATCCGCTGCGGACGGGCCTGATCCGGCTCAGCAGCGAAGGCCGTGAACCGTCCGTGGACTCGAGCCACGTTCAGCCCAACCCCGAAGACCTCGGACATGTGCGCTGAGGTGATCACCTCGTCAACCGGGCCAGAATAGGCCACCTTGCCGTTGTTGAGGAGGAGCGCGTGTGTGATCGCGGTCGGGATGTCTTCGACGTGGTGAGTGACCAGCAAGGAGATAGGTGCGTACGGGTCCAGGCAGAGCCGGTCTAAGGTGGCGACGAGAATCTCCCGCCCGGCTAGGTCAAGGCCGGCACCGGGCTCGTCCATGATCAGCATCTCTGGATCACTCATCAATGCCCGGGCGATGAGGACCCGCTTGCGTTCACCTTCGGACAGAGTCCCGAAAGCCCGATCAGCTAGGTGCGATACCCCGATGAAACCCATCAGCTCGGCGGCGCGGCCGTAGTCGAAATCGTCGTATTCTTCGCGCCAGCGACCGACGATACCGTAGGCGGCCGACACCACGAGGTCACGGACCTTTTCTGAATCCGGGACCCGGTTCCCCAGCAGGGCTGAGGTGACACCGATTCGCGGACGCAGCTCAAACACATCGACCTTCCCCAGGGTTTCCCCGAGCAGAGAGACTGTGCCTGCCGTCGGGAAAAGCTGGGCCGAGACGATCGACATCAGGGTGGACTTCCCGGCACCGTTGGGGCCAATGACGACCCAGCGTTCGTCCTCATCAACTTGCCAATTCACGGAGTCAAGGATGACGGTATCTCCGCGACGCACGGTCACGTTCTTGAGGTCAATCGCAAAGGTCATGGTCCAAACCTACTAGGGAAAAACCGGATTGAGGGTTGACTCGCCCAGGCCAGGGTGATCCTGGCTGAGATGAGAGTCACGCGGCGTCGTCTACAGCTTGACAAGTCACGGCGACCGGGAGGGCGACCAGCTCAGCCTTGACGTCGGCGAACGCCTAGCCTCTAGAAGCCAGTGGAGTGAAAACCGCCGTCGACGTGGATGATCTCGCCGGTGGTTGCCTCGAACAGATCCGAGAGCAGGGCAACAACGGCCTTGCCGACCGGGCGCATATTCTTCGCATCCCATCCCAGCGGGGCGCGTGCCGCCCACTCGTCATTCATCCGCTCCGAACCGGGAATCGCCTTCTTGGCGATGGTGTCGAGCGGGCCTGCCGAAATCAGGTTGGATCGAATCTGGCTAGGCCCCAGGTAGCGGGCGAGGTAGCGCGAGGCCGACTCCAGCCCAGCCTTCGCGATCCCCATCCAGTCATAGGACGGCCAAGACACCGAGGCGTCAAAGGTCAACCCGACGATGGATGAGCCCGGCTTCATCAATTCGCGACATGCCATCGCCAGCGAGACATAGGAGTAGGTCGAAACCTGAACAGAGGTAGAGACGTCATCAAAACCCGTCGTCAAGAAGGCCCCACCCAAGGCGCGTTCCGGATGGGCGAAGGCGATGGAGTGGACCAGACCATCCAGAGACTCAACCCCTAGGCCGCGCAGTTGATCGGCCAGACCCTCCAGGTGAACCGTGTCGGTGACGTCAAGCTCAATCACATCCGGGACTGGATCGATCTTCTGGACGACCCGTTTCGTCAGGCTCAACGCCCGGCCAAAGTTCGACACAATGACCCTAGCCCCTTGTTCCGTCGCGTATTGTGCGGCGGCATAGGCGATGGAGGTGTTGTGCGTCACTCCGGTCACCAACATTGTCTTATCATCCAGCAGTCCCACGATTGGTCCTTTCTGTCCTTTCACCGACCCTGGCTAGTGGCCCATCCCGATCCCGCCGTCAACTGGCAGCAGCGCCCCGCTGATATAGCCTGCTTCGTCCGAAACGAGGAAGCGCACGGCAGCAGCGACGTCATCGACCGTGCCGAATCGCGCCGCCGGAATCTGCGTTGCATAAGTGTTGCGCACGTCTTCTGGGAGGGCGCGCGTCATGTCTGTATCAATGAAGCCGGGAGCGACGACATTACAGGTGATCCCCCGTTTGCCCATCTCACGGGTGAGGGTCCTAGCCATTCCCACCAAGCCAGCCTTGGCGGCGGTGTAGTTAATCTGACCCGCATTACCCATCGTCGCCACTGTCGAACCGATCAAGACGATTCTCCCGAAACGGGCCTTCATCATCGGCCGCAAAGCCCTGCGTGCAACCCGGAAAGCTCCTGCGAGATTGGTGTTAAGGACGTCGAGGAAGTCGTCATCACTCATCTGCATGGCCAGTTTGTCGCGGGTGATTCCGGCATTAGCCACCACCACCTCAACCGGGCCCAGCTCTGACTCGACGGTGGCGAAGGCCTGGTCGACGCTGTCTGGGTCGGACACATCACAGAAGACGGGAAGGATTCCGTCGTCGAGTTCGCCGCTCCGCAAGGTCCCGGCGACCCGGTATCCGGCATCGCGCAGGTGGGCGGCGATCGCGGCGCCGATCCCGCGATTAGCCCCCGTCACCAGGGCGACCCTGGGGGCAGAAGTCTTGTTGTCATTCATCACATCACCTACCCTAATCACCCCGGGCACAGATCCAAACACCACCGGTTAATGTCACACCAATCCTTGTTCACCCTCCACAAAGCCCGGGCTTGTCAGTGATCATTCCGGCCAGTCTCGCGTCCTGAGCCGAGACAAGGTGCCCAACCTGTCTAATCCTCGACGTAGTCACGGCCACGAGAGACGATGCGCGGATCGGGCGGGTAGACCACCTCGGTGTCTTTCTCTGGATAGTCGAAGGGGGCCAAGAAGGCGCGCATCGCATTGATCCTGGCGCGTTTCTTGTCGTTTGACTTGATCACCGTCCACGGAGCCCAATCGGTATCGGTGAGCTCGAACATATCTTCCTTGGCGTCGGTGTAGGAGCCCCACTTATCTAAGGAGAGCAGATCCATCGACGACAGCTTCCACCGCCTGACCGGGTCAATCTGGCGAATGGCGAAGCGGGTGCGCTGTTCATGCTGGGTCACGGAGAACCAGAACTTGGTTATGGTGATCCCTGAGTTGACCAGCATCTGTTCAAACAGCGGGGCTTGGTTCATGAACTGGTTGTACTGGGACTGGCTGCAAAACCCCATCACCCGCTCAACGCCGGCGCGGTTGTACCAGGAGCGATCGAAGAGGACGATTTCCCCGGCGGTGGGCAGATGCTGGACGTAGCGCTGGAAATACCACTGTCCGGTTTCTCTTTCCGTCGGTTTTGCCAGAGCCACGGTGCGGGCGTAGCGGGGGTTGAGATGCTCGGTGAACCTCTTGATCGTCCCGCCCTTGCCGGCTGCGTCGCGTCCTTCAAAAATGATGATGTGTTTGCCGCCGACGTCTTGGGTCCAGTACTGGAATTTCAATAGCTCGATCTGGAGGCGATACTTCTCGATCTCATATTCATCGCGAGTCATCCGCGCCGGGTAGGGGTAGCCTTCGCGCCATGTTTCTACCGGGTTACCACCTGGATCGATCAAGTCGGGGTCGGAGCCGTGGTCATCATGACTGATCGAATACCCCTCGGCGAGGAGCATCTCGAGGTATTCCCTAAAATTGGTGGTTGAGTCAATCGTGTCCGCAGGATCATTCGTAGTCATGGTGAGAATCCCCATCAACCTCATTCGGAACTATCGACGATGATGTGTTTGACGGGCACAACCTGCCTAGAAGCTCAGGCCTGCCAGCGACTGAACCTGGCTTAGGAAAGGAGCCAGACGGCCACGATAGCCACTCAGATCAGTTGCCCGGTCACACACCTGCCCTTATTGTTACAGATGGCCTTGATCCTCACGTCTGTAACACCCGAGGTTCAGCGAAATCACAACAGGGAGGACGTCATGGCATCTGGCGATTCACCGCTAAGTATCTGGCAGCGCCTAGCCCCGTCCTTGTCATGTCCGCACTGCACCCAGCCGATGACCTGGGTAGACAAGGGCTTGTGCTGCCCCGAAAATCATCGGTTTGACCAGGCGAAACAAGGATATGTGAACCTGCTTGACCACAAGTCCACGCACGGCGACACCGCCGAGATGATCGCCGCCAGAGACAGAGTGCATCACACGGGTCTCTTCGACCGTCTCGCCGATCGGATCGGGCAGTGGGCCAAGACGGGCGTGGACGACGGTGGAGACGTGGCGCAGCACCTGAGACCGCAGGCTGAGGCGGGTGTAGAGGAGAGCCGCACCACGGCGGCTTCCCCGGCTGGACTGCTGGTGGAAGCCGGAACCGGGACCGGGTTCTATCTCGATCGGGCACTCCAACATGTGGCTCACTCGGTTGGGATCGGCTGGGATATCTCCGTCTACGCGGCTCGTCGCACCGCCAAGGCCAACCCTCGCATGGGTGCGCTCGTCGCCGATACCTGGGGCCGTGTCCCGGTGTTAGATGGTGCAGCAGACGTCGTGATCTGCATTTTCGCGCCACGCAACCCTGCCGAGTTCGCCCGCATCCTCAAACCTGGCGGGATCGCCATTATCGCCTACCCCACCTCGCAACACCTGCATCAGATGCGCGCGATTGCCCCGATGCTAACCATCCCCGAGGACAAGACCACCACGACCCGCAACAGCTTTGCAACCTTTTCGCAACTTGCGGTTGAGGTTGTGGAGGATCAGGTCAGGCTCGACCGTGAAGGTCTGGTTGATCTGGTGATGATGGGGCCAAATGCCTTCCACCACAGTGTCGAAGAGGTCAGCTCCTGGTTCGGGTCAAGTGATGGGCTCTCTCAACGCCTCGGCGACGCTGGAGACGATCACCTGCCCCAGGTCGAACCCAAGGCTGCTCGAACCCGAGAAACCGACTCCGGGGTGACGGTGACTTCCTCCGTCGAGATCGCCGTCTTCAAGAAAACCGGAGATGGAGTCAACGCGGACGGCCTAGCGCTGTCGTGATGTGTTCGTGACGGCAGCGAACCCACCGGCTAGACCTTCGGCCCTAGGCGAGTTCGATGAGGTCTCCATAGTCGGCCTCACTCCACATGTCCTCATCGCCGTCGGGCAACAGCAGGACCCGGTCGGGGCTGAGTGCCTCCACCGCGCCCGGATCGTGGGTAACTAGGACGATCGACCCCTGATAGGACTTGATCGCCTCCAACACCTCCCCGCGACTCACCGGGTCCAGGTTATTCGTAGGTTCGTCGAGAAGTAACACATTGGCGCTCGAGACCACCAGCATCGCCAGAGCCAGGCGAGTCTTTTCCCCACCCGAGAGCACCCGGGCAGGTTTCGAGACATCGTCGCCTGAGAACAAGAATGAGCCCAGCACCTTGCGTACCTGGGTGTCGTCGAACTCAGTCGGGGCACAGCGAGCCATATTGTCCAAGACGGTGCGCTCCATGTCGATACCGTCGTGCTCTTGGGCAAAATACCCCAGCTTCAATCCGTGCCCGTCGATGACCTCCCCGGTATCGGGGGTTTCATTGCGAGACATGATCCGCAATAAGGTCGTCTTCCCGGCACCATTGAGCCCCAAAACCACGACCCTCGATCCACGGTCAATAGTGAGATCAACCCCAGTAAACACCTCAGTAGAGCCGAAGGTCTTTGACAGATTGCGCCCCATAATCGGGGTCTTCCCACAGTGCGCAGGCTTCGGGAATCGAATATCCGCGACTCGATCAACCTTCTCTTCACTCCCGACGGCGGCGAGCATCTGCTCGGCTCGGCGCACCATATTCTGCGCAGCGACCGCCTTCGTTGCCTTTGCGTGGAGTTTCTCCGCCTGAGCCATCAGTGCCGCCGCCTTCCGCTGAGCCGCAGCCCGCTCCTTCTTGCGCCTCTTCTCGTCCGCAGCCCTCTGATCGAGATAGAGACTCCATCCCATCGAGTAGCAATCCATCGTGGCTCGATTGGCGTCAAGATAGAAGACCTTGTTGACGGTGTCCTTGAGCAGGTCGGTGTTGTGCGAAATCATCATCACCCCACCCTCGTAGGACTTGATGAAGTCGCGCAGCCAGACGACGGAGTCCTGGTCGAGGTGGTTCGTCGGCTCGTCAAGGAGTAAGACGTCAGAGTCAGAGAACAGAATCCTAGCCAGCTCGATTCGACGCCGCTGACCTCCGGAGAGTTCGTGCAGAGGCTGAGCCAGCACCCGTCCAGGCAGTCCAAGATTGGCCGCGATTCTAGCTGATTCTGCCTCCGCTGCGTAACCACCAGCGGTAAGGAATTCGGTTTCGGCTTGGGCATATCCGCGCATTGCCCGCTCCCGGGCCTCACCTTCTGACGTCGCCATCTCGGCTTCATAGCGCACCATCCGCGCCAAGATGACGTCGAGATTCCGGGCGGAGAGAATCCGGTCTTTCGCCGTCGTGGTCAAGTCCGATTCGCGTGGATCCTGCGGCAGATACCCGATCGGGCCGGTGCGCTGCACCATCCCGCCCGCAGGCAGGGTCTCCCCTGCCAACACCCGCATCGTCGTGGTCTTTCCGGCACCGTTACGTCCGACAAATCCAATCTTGTCCGCGTTGCCGATCTGAAAAGAGATGGGGTTGACGAGAAGGCGCGCTCCCGCACGGATCATCAGGTCTTTCGCCACTAACACGGGAAGTTATTGTGCCTAGGGGAGCCGACCCGCGCAACCTTGCAGCCTTCGCGGTGCGAGTTACACCCAGAAACCGATGGCGCGCAGTTGTTCACGGCCGTCCTCGGTGATCATCTCCAAGGTCCACGGCGGCATCCAAACCCAGTTGATCGTGACCGAGGTGGAGATGGGGGCCAGCACGGTCTGCACATCATATTCAAGCCGGTCTGTGAGCGGGCAGGTCGGCGAGGTCAAGGTCATGTCGATGGTGACGGCAGCATCATCGTCGATAGTGACTCCATAGACCAGGCCCAGATCGACCACATTGATCATCAACTCGGGATCGACGACGTCTTTCAGCGCCTCCAGCACCTGCTCTTCAGTGGGTTTGGCGGTGATATCCTTGACGTCATTGTCGGCGCGGAAATGTTCGGAGTCAGGCAGAACATCCTTGACCAGGTCAGATGGACGCTGTGTGTTAGGCGACCATTGTGCGTTGGGGTCAAACATGATCCTCCTCAATCAAATCGGTAGCGTAGTGGTGGTTTCGACAATCAGCCAAGCAACTGTCACGAAGACGTGGCCGGGTCAGGGCCTGAATCAGCTTCAGCCAAGGCCCTCGAAACGGCGTCTTTCATCGCGGCCCAGCCAAGCATCGCACACTTGACCCGGTTCGGGAACTGGGAGACACCGACGAAGGCGATACCGTCCTCGAAGCGATCCTCGTCTGGTTCGGCCTTGCCCTGAGACTCCATCACCTCTTTGAATTCTTCACCGAGGGCGAGTGAGTCGTCGATAGACCGGCCAATGCACAGATCCGTCATCACCGACACCGACGCCTGAGAGATGGAGCACCCCTCGGCCTGGTAGGAGATGTCGGTGATCGTGTCGCCGTCAAGGGCTACGCGCAGGGTCAATTCATCCCCGCACGACGGATTGACGTGGTGAACCTCAGAACCGAAGGGTTCGCGCAAACCACAGTGAT
This sequence comes from Actinomycetes bacterium, assembly GCA_023442485.1. Lineage (GTDB taxonomy): Bacteria > Actinomycetota > Actinomycetes > Propionibacteriales > Propionibacteriaceae > JAEZZG01. Next base: position 38,929 of record JAEZZG010000022.1, read on the forward strand.
GCTTTTCGCGGTAATGATCCAAGATGATGTCTTGGTACATCGCTTCGACACTCATCATCGCCTCCTGGAGAACTTTCCGTGGAAGAAATCCCGGGTATAGATCAAGGCGTCCGCCAAGGCGTCCACCTCGTCAACAGTGGTGTAGAGATAGGACGATGCCCGCGTCGAGGATTGGATACACATCGCCCTGTGTAGCGGGGCCGCACAGTGGTGCCCGCCACGGACGGCGATCCCTCGCGAATCCAGGATTTGCATGACGTCATGCGGGTGCACATCGTCAATGGTGAACGCCACCGCAGGGCCGTGGAGTGTGGCATCCATCGGGCCCATGACGTGGAGTCCTTCAATCTCACCGAGCCGGGTCAGCATATATGAGGTGATCTCGAAATCGTGGGCGGCGATCTCGTCCATCCCGATCCCGGTGAGGTAATCCACCGCAGCACCTAGCCCAATCGCCTGGGTGATCGGCGGAGTGCCAGCCTCGAAGCGGTGCGGAGCCGGGGCGTAGGTGGACGACTCCATCGTGACCACCTCGATCATCTCGCCGCCACCGAGGAAGGGAGGTAGTGCGTTGAGCTGGGCATAGTCGCCCCATAACACGCCGATTCCTGAAGGGCCGCACATCTTGTGACCGGTGAAGGCCAAGAAATCGGCACCTAGTTCTTGGACCTGACACGGCAGGTGCGGTACAGCTTGAGCGCCGTCAACCACCATCACGGCCCCGACGCGGTGTGCCCAGTCGGCGATCTCAGTGACCGGGTTGATCGTCCCCAACACGTTGGAAATCCAGGCGATCGAGACGATCTTGGTGCGTTCATTGATCAGAGCATCGGCTTGGGCTTTGTCCAGATCCAGGCGCCCGTCATCGGTGAGCTCAAACCAGCGCAGGGTTGCGCCGGTGGCCTGGCAAACCATCTGCCAGGGGACGAGATTCGAGTGGTGCTCCATCACTGACACCACGATCTCGTCTCCGGCACCGATCTTCAACCCCGACGCCAGGGAGTGGGCGATCAGATTCAATGACTCCGAGGCATTCTTGGTAAAAACCACCTCGTCTGGAACTGCTGCCCCAATGAAGTCGGCGATCTTCGCCCGCGCTCCCTCAAAGGCTGCGGTCGTCTCACCGCCGAGCATATGCAATGCCCGCGCGACGTTGGCGTTAGACCTATGCAGATGAGATGACATCGCCTCAATCACCTGGACCGGCTTTTGTGAAGTATTCCCCGAATCCAGATACACCAGGGGCCACTCCCCCACGCGGCGCTGCAGAATCGGGAAGTCCTCCCGAATCTTGTGCACATCGAAGGTCATCTCACACCAACCTTGCTGGTCTTAGCTGTGGCCGGCGCTAGGCGGCGTCGAGGAAGCGGACGTAGCCTTCAGCCTCGAGGATGTCGGCGAGTTCCTTCCCACCGGATTCCACGACCTGCCCATTGACGAACACATGAACGTGGGTCGGGTTGACGTAGCGCAGGATGCGTGAATAGTGGGTGATCAAGATCATGCCCCGATCTCCCTGGTCAAGGTAGCGGTTGATACCTTCAGAGACGATCCGCACCGCGTCAATATCGAGACCGGAGTCGATCTCGTCGAGGATAGCGAAGAGCGGGTTGAGCACCTCGAGCTGGGCGATTTCATGACGCTTCTTCTCCCCACCGGAGAAGCCCTGATTGACCGAGCGGCCAGCGAAGTCACCGTCGAGACGCAGATTCGCCAATGCCTGATTGACCGTCTTCGTCCAAGTCCGCACCGCAGGGGCAACCCCCATATCCAGCGCGGTTTTTGCCGTCCTCAAGAAGTTCGACACGGAAACCCCAGGAATCTCGACAGGGTACTGCATACCGAGGAAGAGACCCGCGCGGGCCCGTTCATCAACCGACATCTCAACCAGGTCTTCACCGTCGAGGAGGGCCTCACCTGAGGTAATCGTGTACTTCGGATGACCTGCCAGCGCATAAGCCATGGTGGACTTACCAGAGCCATTCGGCCCCATGATCGCGTGCAGTTCACCTGAGTTGATCGTCAGGTTGACGCCCTTGAGGATCTGCTTGGGGCCAGATTCCGTTTCGACATCGACGTGCAGATCTCGAATTTCGAGTTTCGACATAGTTCTTATTTCTCCTGGGTTTGAGGGTGATGGATATCTACCACGACGGTGTCGCCGTCAATGCGGCAGGGATAGACACAGATGGGTTGGGTGGCAGGCAAGCTACAAGCCCGTCCGGTGCGCAGATCAAACTGGGCGGAGTGAAGGTAACACTCGATGGTGCACTCGTCGGGGTCAACATCCCCGTCCGACAACGGCACATGCCCATGCGAGCACCAATCCTCGACCGCGAAGATCTCGTCGGCGATCTTGACGATGGCGAGGTTAGAATCGTCGACCGTCACCGCTAACGGGATGCCTTCAGTGAGTTCGTCAACGGTCGCGACAGGGGTCCAGCTCATGAGGCCACCGCCGCCTTGTCTGCTGAAGCTGACGCTGAGCTGGTGGTCAATTCATGATCGATGATCGCGGTGAGTTTGTCTTCGACCTCGCTGACGCCGATCTTGGCGATGATGTCATAGAAGAAGCCCTTGACGACCAGACGCTTGGCTTCGTCCTCTGGGATGCCGCGCGACTGCAAGTAGAACAGTTGCATATCGTCGAAGCGGCCGGTCGAGGCAGAGTGGCCTGCGCCTTCAATATCGCCGGTCTCGATCTCGAGATTCGGGACGGCATCAGCCTGGCAGCCTTCAGTCAAGAGCAGATTCTTATTGGATTCATAGGTGTTGATCCCGACGGCCTGCGGACGAATCAGCACGTCGCCGACCCAGACGGCGTGAGCCCCCTGGTTCTGGAGTGCCCCACGGTAGTCAACATTGGACACGGTGGACGGATGGTTATGATCAACGAACATGCGGTGTTCTACGTGACGGGCGCCATCGACGAAGTAGACACCGAGCTGATCGATCTCCCCGCCGGGACCGGCATAGCTGGCGCGCTCGACGATACGGGTCACGCCACCACCCAGCGAGGCCTGAACTGTCTGAATCTTGGCATCGCGACCGATCAGGAAAGACACCTGGGCTCCGTGCAAGGAATCGGCTTCCCAGTCTTGGAGGTAGACGAAGTTCACCTGGGCGTTGTCGCCGACGTGGACGTCAATCTTGGACGCCAATCGGGCAGCACCGGTGTATTCAAGGATCATCTGCACCTCGGCACATTCGCCGATGTCGATGATCAGATGACTGAAAGCGGATTCGTTGGTGCCGGCACCATCAACAGAAATGTTAAGCGGTGCGTCCAAGACGGTGTTGGGCTCAATCTTCAGCAGAAGTGGCTGCGGGCAACGGGAGGCCGCCAGGGCAGCAACCCGGTCCACCGGCGGTTCGATGGAGCGGGCCTGAGCGTCCTCGGCGGAGAGCTCAGTCAAGGTGACGCCGTCAACCTGGTCGACACTGATCACCTGACCGGTGGCCTGCCCGTCGGCGTCGAGGATGGGTTGAATCCGCTCAATGGGGGTGAAACGCCACCCCTCTTCACGTCCGGTTGGCTGCGGATGGTCGGCAAGATCCCAGGACGGGGTCGGGTGGAGGTGGGAATGAACAGCCTGCTCATCAACCGGCTGGCTCTGGGCAGCGCGGTCGAAAGAGGTCTGTGGAAGTTGCGATGAGTTCTCAGTGGTCACAGGAGTTTCTCCTTCATTTGGGTCTGCAGTGGGGTCGTATCGCGAGTCATCCTCGACGGTATCGACCTACCCCACCGCGCCTTCCATCTGCAGTTCGATCAAGCGGTTGAGTTCGAGGGCATATTCCATGGGGAGCTGACGGGCGATCGGCTCGATGAAGCCGCGCACTACCATCGCCATCGCCTCGGACTCAGTGAGCCCTCGACTCATCAGGTAGAACAACTGATCCTCGCTGACCTTCGAGACGGTCGCTTCGTGAGCCATCGAGACATCTGTTTCCCGGACATCAACGTAGGGATAGGTGTCCGAACGCGAGACATTATCAACCAGCAGCGCATCACACTGAACCGAATTCGACGAGTGATGGGCACCGGGCTGTACCTGAACCAGACCGCGATACCCGGTGCGGCCACCGTTGCGCGACACCGACTTCGACACGATGGTCGATGAGGTGTACGGGGCGCAGTGAACCATCTTGGCGCCGGTATCTTGGTGCTGCCCAGCACCGGCGAAACCAGCGGAGAGGGTCTCGCCACGGGCATGTTCACCCAGGAGATAGACCGCCGGGTATTTCATGTTGACCTTGGAGCCGATATTGCCGTCGATCCATTCCATCGTGGCGCCGGCTTCACAGGTGGCTCGCTGAGTCACCAGGTTGTAGACGTTATTCGACCAGTTCTGGACGGTGGAGTAACGGACCCGGGCATTCTTCTTGACGACGATCTCGACGTTAGCTGCGTGGAGGGAGTCCGTCGAGTAGATCGGGGCGGTGCAGCCTTCGACATAGTGGACGTACGATCCCTCGTCGGCGATGATCAAGGTCCGCTCGAACTGGCCCATATTCTCGGTGTTGATCCGGAAGTAAGCCTGGAGCGGGATGTCAACCTTGACTCCCTTAGGGACGTAGATGAAGGAACCACCGGACCACACTGCCGTGTTGAGGGCAGCAAATTTGTTATCCCCGACGGGAATGACGGAGCAGAAATACTCCTCGAAAATCTCCGGGTATTCCTTCAATCCGGTGTCGGTATCGAGGAAAATGACGCCTTGTTTTTGCAGTTCCTCGTTGATCTTGTGGTAGACAACCTCGGACTCATATTGGGCAGCGACGCCAGCGACCAGGCGGGCCTTCTCAGCTTCGGGGATGCCCAAACGATCGTAGGTGTTCTTGATGTCTTCGGGAAGGTCCTCCCAGCTCTGCGCCTGTTTCTCGGTGGACCGGACGTAGTACTTGATCGAGTCAAAATCGATCTTCGATAGGTCCGCACCCCAGGTAGGCATCGGCTTCTTCTGGAAGAGCCTGAGCCCCTTGAGCCTGAGTTTGAGCATCCACTCCGGTTCCCCTTTGACTTGGGAAATATAGCGGACGACGTCTTCATCGAGACCACGTCGAGCCGCCTGACCGGCAGCGTCAGAGTCACGCCAGCCATATTCATATTTGCTGAGCGCTTCCAGATGCTCGTCCTGGCTAACGCCCGTCCCTGGAGCGTCAGCTCGCATATCTAGAGTCATAAAGGAACCTTTCGTTGATGTCCGCGCTGAAAACTATCACGGTCTAGTGCCCTCAGCCACGTCAGCAACCACCGGATCGAACCCCGCTCACCGGATGGCCACCCACTCAAACTCTCTTCCGTGAATAATGTCATCTTTTTGTTGTCAATACATACCTGTCACGAACTAACTACGAACAACCACGTTTTGTTCCCGATCACAACAAAGTGGCCCCAAGTTTTTCGCCGATGACAACCACTAACCTGACGTCCGCGGGGGATTCTTCACCGAAGCACGCACCGTCGGGGTCTCCAAAGCAACCGGCCCATCCGGGATATGGAGGGTACACATCCCGTCGCCGTGTGCAATCGTCGCCAACCGCTGCACATGGGACCCCAACAGCCGGGAGATGACCTTATTCTCGGCTTCACAAATCTGCGGAAACTTCTCAGCAACCAAGGCGACCGGGCAGTGATGTTGACACAGTTGATCACCGCGCACGGCAGGTTGAACAGTGGTTGCAAATCCAGCTTCGGTGAGCGCATCGGCGAGGGCTTGGATCGGGTCATCCTCCCCTTCTGCGCGGCGGCGTCGATAGATCTCCTCCACCCGATGCAGCCGCTTTTCGGCAAGCTGGTCGATGGCTTCGTCTCCGAAAGCTTCAGCGATGATCCCCAAGGCGTCGATGGCTAGTTGATCATAGGCCTGATAGAACTGTGAGCGGCCCTGCTCGGTGAGACAGAAGACCTGGGCCGGACGCCCGCGTCCACGGTGTCCTCTCACCTTTTGATCCTGGGACTCCAACACGCCCGAATCGAGCAGTGCCCCGAGGTGACGACGCACAGCGGCGGGAGTCAAGTCGAGAGCCTTAGCCAGCTCCGACGCCGTCTGCGGGCCTTCGTGCAAGATAATGTCGACCACGCGCTCCCTGGTCCGCAGGTCTTTATCCTCAACACTTGAGTTAGCTGACAAGGGACGAGAGCCACTGGCCCCCCGAGGAGCTGGTGAGGTCACCATGGAGACGGCGCCGTTGACATCATCGAACTTTTCCACAACAACAATCTTACTTATTACTTGGCGTTTCTCAACGTGGTTACCGCTGTGACGACGGATTCAACCCCGGTTCCTGACTCTGTCGGATCCGTGTCTAAGACCTAGGCGCTGTTGGCCCCGCCACTACAATGTGGACGAGAGCTCAACCTCCCTAACCGAAGTGCCGGCTCTGAGTCCTTGAGATTGGATTGCGTCTGTGACTACCTCTACTCATTTCACTAACCCACTTAGGCTCGATCACGATTTAAGGCTGCCGACTGTGCCAGGGCCGTGCGTGCTCGTCCTCTTCGGCGTTACCGGCGACCTGTCCCGCAAGAAGTTGATGCCGGCGGTATACGATTTGGCGAATCGCGGCCAACTTCCACCAGGTTTCGGCCTGGTTGGTTTCGCCAGACGCGACTGGGATACACAAGATTTCGCCCAGCAGGTCTACGAGTCGGTACGCGCCCACGCCAGAACTCAGTTCCGCGAGGAAGTGTGGAAACAGTTGATGGAAGGGATTCGCTTCGTCCCCGGCAATTTCGATGACGACGAGGCCTTCACCACTCTCAAAGAAACCCTCCACACCCTCGACACCACCCGTGGCACTGGCGCTAACTATGCCTTCTACCTGTCGATCCCGCCACGTTATTTCGATCCTGTCGTGCAGCAACTAGCCAAGCACGGACTCGCCGACGAATCCGGCGGGGGTTGGCGTCGCGTCGTCATCGAAAAGCCCTTCGGTCACGATCTCGAATCGGCACGAGAACTCAACTCGTCAATCTCTTCTCTGTTCGCGCCTGAATCCGTCTTCCGCATCGACCACTACCTAGGCAAGGAGACGGTCCAGAACCTCTTGGCCTTCCGCTTCGCCAACAACTTGTTCGAGCCGATCTGGAATAACCACTATGTCTCCCACGTCCAGATCACGATGGCCGAAGACATCGGTATCGGTGGCAGGGCCGGGTACTACGACGGGATCGGTGCCGCCCGCGACGTCATCCAAAATCACCTCTTGCAGTTGCTGGCCCTGACGGCGATGGAGTGCCCCAATAGTTTCGACGCCGCCCAGTTACGGATCGAAAAGCAAAAGGTGCTGCAGGCGACGATCCTGCCTGATGATCTGGCGGCGGCTACCGCCAGAGGTCAGTATGCGGCGGGCTGGCAGGGCGGTACCCAGGTGTGCGGATACCTCGACGAGGACGGTATCGACCCCGCCTCCACCACCGAGACCTACGCTGCCTTGCGGCTGATGGTGGATAGTCGCCGCTGGGCGGGGGTGCCCTTTTATCTGCGTACCGCCAAGCGGATGCCGCGTCGCGTCACTGAGGTCGCCTTAGTGCTCAAACCCGTCCCCCACCTGCCCTTTGAGGCCTTCGATATTCGCGATCTCGGCCCCAATGCCATCGTCATGCAGATCCAGCCTGACGAAGGAATCTCGTTGAAGTTTGGCTCCAAGGTCCCCGACACCAGGATGGAGATTCGGAATGTGGCGATGGATTTCTCCTACGGCGGTTCCTTCTCTGAATCCTCCCCAGAGGCCTACGAGAAGCTGATCCTCGACGTCTTGCGCGGCGATCCCCCGCTGTTCCCCCAGCAAGAAGAAGTCGAGCTGTCATGGAAGATTCTCGACCCTATTCTCGATTACTGGTCGAACACACAAGTCCAGCCCGACCCTTATCCGGCAGGGACGTGGGGGCCTCTCAGCGCCGATGAGATGATTGCCCGCGACGGATTTAGTTGGCGGCGCCCCTAAACCTACCCCGATCGACTAGGAGGAATAACCCATGATCGTGCGTCTGCGCGACACCTCTTCCAGCGAGATCCTCTCCGCCCTCCACGAAGCCCGACGCAGCCTAGGGACGGTGTCTGGGCTGGTCTTCACCTTGCTGATCTCCACCGATGAGGCTCACTACGACGCCACCTTCGATTCCATTCTCGAAGCGGCCCAGGAGCACCCGTCCAGAATCTTGATGGTGATTCTTGACCGCAACCAGACCGAGCCACTCAATGCCACCGTGCGCACCGGGGAGGGGTATCCAGGTGATGTGATCTCGCTGCGGATCGGTGGCGAACTATGCGATCACACCGATTCGGTGGTGTTGCCGTTGTTGCTGCCTGAGTCACCGGTGGTCGCGTGGTGGCCCTATGATGCGCCGGAGAATCTGCAGGAGACCAGCCTGGGACGTCTGGCTGAACGCCGGATTGCCGACTCCACCACCGCCGAGAATCCAGTCGCGGACCTGCTCGCCCGCTCAACTCACCACACCCGGGGCAACTCCGATTTGGCCTGGACAAAACTGACTTTGTGGCGGGCCCTGCTGGCTGCCTCCCTGGATCAATTCCCCCATCAGGTGACCTCAGCCCAGGTTGAAACCGAGACAGATAACGCCTCTGCTGAACTGCTGGCGGCTTGGCTGCAACTGTGTTTCAACGTCGAGGTGACGATCAAGGAATCGGATGGCCCTGGAATCACCACTGCGGTCCTCAATACTGACGCCGGCCCGATCACCATTCATCGCGCAGACGGGCTCTCGTGCGACTATCTGATCCCGAACCAGCCGCCGCGTTCGGTGGCCATGAAACGCCGAGACATTAAAGATATGATCGCCGAAGAACTTCGCCACATGGATGACGATCCGATCTATACAGAAGTGGTCCGAGTCTTACTGCAGAGGGCTTCTCAATGACATTCCGCCTCCATCGTTACCCGGACGCGCCAGCCTTGGCCTCGGGGGTTGCGAATCTGTTGATCAGGGAACTCGTCCAGATTCAATCAGATTCCCGGCAGGTCCACCTCGCGTTGACTGGAGGACGAATCGCGCACCGCCTCTACGACGAGTTTGCCCGCCTGGCTCTCCACTCCGACCTGGATTTCACCCGTCTGCATCTGTGGTGGTCAGACGAGAGATTTCTCCCGATGACCGATCCTCAGCGCAACTCACAGCAGGTGCTGGGTTCTCTCGCCCGGACCCTTCCGCTGATCCCGTCCCAGATTCACCCCATTCCTGCCTCTGACGGCGCCAAAGACCCGTCTGACGCGGCATTCGCCTACGCGGCTGACCTTGCCGGGGTTCAGATCGATATCTGTTTGCTGTCTTTGGGTGAGGACGGCCACGTCGGGTCTCTCTTCCCGAACCACCCATCTTTTGATCCAACCCAGACCCGCTCCGTCATTGGTGTGACCGATTCACCCAAGCCACCTAGTGATCGGGTATCGATGACCATGCACCAGATGAACCAGGCTGACCAGGTGTGGCTGTTGGCATCCGGGGCGAGTAAAGCGCTGGCTACCCGCCGAGCGATGCACCGGGATGAGGAGATTCCTGCCGCCCATCTTCACGGGCGCTCAGCTAGCCATCTTTTCGCCGATGAAGAGGCCGCGAATGAGCTGAGTTTCTACTTTGATTGGTGCCCTTACTGATGGTTGGCTAAGCCCTGGACGGCGCGCTCAGGCACGCGTGAGTTAGCTAGTAGATCGCCTCGCCGCCAGCCCGGCGGTCTTTGAGTGATTGCAGGGCCGCTGCCAGAATCACTTGGGCGTCATCTGCTGAACGACGCTCTTTGGCGTAGTCGAGGTGGCTCTTGAAGGGCTTGATCTTAGGTGGTTCAGGGGGATTCATCCGGTCTTGGTTGGCGGGTAACCCACAGCGGCGGCATTCCCACTCGTCCGGAATCTCCGCGTCTGCCGCGAAAACAGGAATGGTTTCGTGCAGATTCGAACAGAAGTAGGAAATTGATTGCCGAGCGACGACATCTCCGCGGCTGGTCTCATTGCTGGCCCAGGCACCTACCCTAGCTCCTCGAATAGCTGACCCACCAGACATTGACATCCCTTTCGCTGATCTAGCTGATCCCTCCAGCTAGAGTGAACACATCCCCCCAAGCCGTCGTCAAGTGCATCAGGTGCACGCTGACGACGTCAAAGATGGACTAGCCGAAACGGTAGATGAATGCCAGCCCGATGATGCAGGCGATCCAGAGCACGCCGACTGCAATCGTGATTCGGTCGAGGTTGCGCTCCGCGACGGAGGTGCCGCCCATTGATGTCGACATGCCGCCACCGAAAAGATCGGATAGGCCGTTGCCCCGTCCCTTGTGCAAGAGGATGAACATCGTCAACACGATGGACAGGATCACCGTCAGCACGGACAGGGTTAGTGTTGGCCACGATGCGAGCGGAACAAGAATCACGACAAACCTCACCTAGACGAGTAATACGACTGCAGACATTATCATGAAACCAGTTGGGACGCGATCTCGTCCGCCCAATGCCGAGCGGCCTCGAAATCCCGAAAATCACCTTCGGGTTGACGCATCATCTTCATCAAAGTGCGGTCCGTCAGCCCTAGCATGGACGACAGATTCCATCCAGGAAATACTTCACGGGAAAATAACCTGACCCCGGCTGAATCAAGGGCTCCGCTGATGTAGTTGAGTGAGGTTGAGCGCTTTTCGGGGTTGAGTACCGATAGACACACGATCGCCCCCGCCACAGGAATTTGTCGCAGCAGCGAGGCGTGAGAGTTCAACCACCCGGTCGCTGCGGAATTCCATTTCGTCGCATAAATCCCCCCGACGATGACTACTGCGTCGTAGCCAGCTGGGCTTGGGTTGTGATTGGCGTCATCAACGTCGACACTGAGCTGATGAGTGGAGAGTTGATCTGAGATGGCTTCTGCATAAGAACGGGCACATCCGGTGCTGGAGCCGTAAACCACCAGGACATGGGGATGTGCCGAGATTTCTGCTTGTCCGCTCACATCGCGAATACTACATCAGGCGATTGGTCTGCACTGATGATTAGCGCCACCCGGGTAAAAACATGGTGGGCCCGGCTGTGCGGACCCACCAGTTATTGCTTCGAGCTACTACTCAGCAGCGTAGAACATCACGATGCGAGCGAACTCTTCGGCCTTCAGGGATGCGCCCCCGACTAGACCACCGTCAATGTCGGGTTGACTCATCAAGGCAGGAGCCGTCCCGGACTTCACTGAGCCACCGTACTGGATCCGGACCTGGTCAGCGATGTCTTGGGTGTACAGCTCAGCCAGCTTACCGCGGATCGCTCCGCACACCTCTTGGGCATCTTCTGGGGTAGCGACCTCACCTGTTCCGATTGCCCAGACGGGTTCATAGGCGATGACCGTCTTGACGATGTCGTCTGCGGAGATTCCAGCGAGGGAACCCTCGACCTGGGCGAGGGTGTACTCGACGTGACGGCCCTCTTTGCGGATGTCGAGGCCTTCACCGACACAAACGATCGGAGACATGCCATGGGCCAAGACCTGCTTGGCCTTCTTGTTGACAATCTCGTCGGTTTCGCCATGGTACTGACGACGCTCGGAGTGTCCGACCACGACGTAGGAACAGTTCAACTTAGCCAAGAAGGCGGCAGAGATCTCGCCGGTGAAGGCACCGGAGACCTCCGTGGAGCAGTCCTGAGCACCGAAAGCGATCGGCATCTTGTCGGACTCGATCAAGGTCTGGACGGTGCGGATATCAGTGAAAGGCACCAGTACCGCACACTCAGATTTCTGCGGGTCATACTTGGCGTCGGCGAGGGAATAGGCAAGCTTTTGAACCAGACCAGTCGCTTCGACATGGTCCATATTCATCTTCCAGTTGCCGGCCATAATGGGTTTACGGGACATGTTCTAGCCTTCCAAAACTTCAAGGCCTGGGAGGGTCTTGCCTTCCAGGTATTCCAGGGACGCGCCACCACCGGTGGAGATGTGCGAGAAACGATCCTCGTAGCCAAGATCGCGCACCGCAGCGGCGGAATCGCCACCGCCGACGACAGTCAGCCCGTCAACCTTGGAGATAGCCTCAGCCATGGCGCGGGTACCATCAGCGAACTCTTCAATCTCCGAGACGCCCATCGGACCATTCCAGAACACCGTCTTGGCGTCTGCAATGGCCTCCGCGAACAGCTCGCGGGTATCGGGGCCGATATCGAATCCTTCAAGATCGGCGGGGATGGCGTTGACCGGGACGATGCGCGGCTCACCGATGACCTGGCGCTTGTCGAAGTCAGCGTCAGGGGCGACGACGACGTCGATGGGCAGAAGCAGCTTCTTACCCTCTTCGCGTGCGCGAGTCAGGTATTGACCACAGGCTTCGATCTTGGACTCATCCAGCAAGGACTTGCCGACCTCGTGGCCTTGAGCCTTGCTGAAGGTGTAGGACATGCCGCCCCCGACGATCAGGGTATCGGCAATACCGATCAGGTTATCGATCACTGCGAGTTTGTCGGCAACCTTGGCGCCGCCGAGAACGACGACGAAGGGCCGCTCCGGGGCGGTAACCAGCTTCGACAAGACGTCAACTTCCTTCTTGACGAGCTGACCGGCTGCGCTGGGGAGCAGCTTTGCGACGTCATAGACCGACGCCTGCTTGCGGTGCACGACACCGAAACCGTCAGAGACGAAGAAGTCACCGAACTCGGCGTACTTCTTAGCCAGTTCAACCCGCTCAGCCTCGTCCTTGGACTCTTCACCTGGCTCGTAGCGAACATTCTCCAGCACAGCGATTTCACCAGGCTGCAAGGAGGCGACGGTTTCCCGGGCGGATTCGCCGACGACGTCCTTGGCGAGTTTGACGGTCGAGCCGATCAGTTCTTCCAGCCGCTTAGCTACCGGAGCCAGGGAGTACTTGGGGTTGACCTGACCTTTGGGGCGTCCCAGATGGGCCATAACGGTGATCTTGGCCCCGGCATCGCGGAGTTGGGTCAGTGTGGGCAATGCCGCGCGAATCCGGCCATCATCGGTGATGTTGGCTCCATCGAGAGGCACGTTGAAATCACAGCGGATAAGTACCCGCTTACCGTTGAGATCGCCGAGATCCGAAATCGATTTCACTTCTACCTTCTTTGCTTTTCTCAAGCCGTGAGCTTGTCTGATGAGTCAAGCCTTGGCCCTGATCGATTTTATGGAGAGACGACACAGGGCTGGTCAGCACAACGCCAACCAGCCCTAGTCTTGATTGCTTATCTCCTGCGGAACTACCGGACTACCGGTTTCCCTCAGGGTAGCCGATCGTCGTCGTGAACCTATGCCAACTTGGAGGCGACGAGGGAGGTGAGGTCAACCAGACGGTTGGAGTAGCCCCACTCGTTGTCGTACCAGGACAGGACCTTGACGAGCTTGCCGATGACCTTGGTCTCGGTAGCATCGAAGATCGAGGAGTGCGGATCGGTGACGATGTCAGAGGAGACGATCGGATCCTCGGTGTAGGCAAGAACACCCTTGAGCGGGCCTTCAGCAGCCTTCTTCACCGCAGCGCAGATCTCTTCGACGGTGGTCTCGCGAGAAGCCTCGAAGGTGAGGTCAGTCAGGGAGCCGGTCGGGGTGGGAACGCGAACGGCCAGACCGTCGAATTTGCCCTTGAGTTCAGGCAGAACCAGGGCGACAGCCTGAGCAGCACCAGTCTTGGTGGGGATCATGTTGAGGGCGGCGGCGCGTGCACGGCGGAGATCCTTGTGCGGGCCGTCCTGGAGGTTCTGATCCGCGGTGTAGGCGTGGATCGTGGTCATGATGCCCTTTTCGATGCCGACGGTCTCGTGCAGAACCTTGGCCAGCGGAGCCAGGCAGTTGGTGGTGCAGGAGGCGTTGGAGATGATGGTGTGCTTTTCGGGATCGTAGTCACCGTCGTTGACACCCATGACGAAGGTGCCGTCAACATTCTTTGCCGGAGCGGAGATGATGACCTTCTTGGCGCCAGCCTTGATGTGAGCGGAAGCAGCCTCACCGTCAGTGAAACGACCGGTGGACTCAACGACGATGTCAACGCCGAGCTCGCCCCAAGGCAGGTTGTTCGGGTCGCGCTCAGCGAGAACCTTGATGGTCTTGCCATTGATGGTGATCGATTCTTCGTCGTAGGTGACGTCGCCGTCGAAGACGCCGAGGATCGAGTCGTACTTGAGCAGGTGTGCGAGAGTCTTGTTGTCGGTCAGGTCGTTGACGGCAACGACCTCGAGGTCAGCGCCCTGCGCCGTGAGTGCCCGGTAGAAGTTGCGGCCGATGCGGCCAAACCCATTGATACCAACCTTAACGGTCATGTGGTGATCTCCTTCGAGATGGTGATGTCTGAAACACTCTGAATAACGGAGTGAATGTTTGTTTTCGGACACCACTACTGTATCTAATTCCCACCCAAGCCGTTAGTGACTGGTCAATAGAATTCGTTGTTTGCAGCAGCCGATGCACGGTTTATCTGCATGGCTGAGGATGTGGAGAAAAAACAATCAGCCCACCATCTAGGATTGGGCACGAGTCTGGTTCGTTAGGCCGTGTTGGGGGCGGAGGTTTCGGAGTCTATTTCACCGAGGACCTCTGGGGTGAGGGCCGCCTCGGTATCGGGGATGCCGCGCTCTTCGGCGACCTTGTCGGCCATCAGCAAGAGTCTGCGAATCCGTCCCGCGATGGCGTCTTTTGTCAATGGCGGCTCGTGGAGTCGCCCTAGCTCTTCGAGGCTGGCTTGGCGATGGTCTAGACGTAACTGCCCGGCAACCCTGAGGTGCTCGGCGACCTCGTCTCCGAGAATTTCCAGTGCGCGCGACACCCGGGCGGAGGCCTGGACTGCGGCTTTGACGGAGCGGCGCAAATTGGCGTCATCGAAGTTTGCGAGCCGGTTCGCCGAGGCTCTGACTTCGCGACGCAGACGACGATCCTCCCATTCGAGGAGGGATTCATGGGCGCCGAGCTTGGTCAACATGGCGGCGACCATATCGCCGTCGCGGATCACGACCCGGTCCTGGTTGCGGACCTCGCGGGCCTTGGCGGTGATCTCCAAACGCCGGGCTGCCCCAACCAAGGCCAGAGCGGATTCTGACCCGGGGCAGGCGACCTCGAGGGACATCGAGCGTCCTGGCTCCGTCAATGATCCGTGGGCGAGGAAGGCCCCGCGCCAGGCGGCGATCTGATCACACATGGCGCCGTTGACGATGACCGGCGGCATCCCTCGCACTGGTCGTCCGCGACGATCGATCAGGCCGGTGTGACGGGCGAGGGCTTCGCCGTCCTGGGCAATCCGAACGTGATAGATGGGGCCGCGACGAATCCCGGAACTGTTGATCACCATGAGCTCTGAGTTGAGCCCAAACACCTCTAAGATTGCCGAGCGAAGCCGCTTCGCTGCCCCTGCCGTATCAAGTTCGGCTTCGACGACGAGTCGGCCTGCGACAATGTGTAACCCCCCGGCAAACCGGATCATCGCGGCTATCTCTGCGCGCCGACAACACGGTTTCGTCACCCGCACCGTGGCGAGTTCTGCTTTTACCTGGGGAGTCATAGCCATAGAGCAATCATGACACACTCACCCCAGGCCAGGCTCACGTTCAGCGCAGACCCATCACTGTCTGGAAGACCGAAGCTAGGCGCAGCGGATCATGTCGGGCAGTTCCGTCGTGGATAGCGACGTCATCGACGACTAACTCAGCCCCTAGCATGTGCACGAACCTTTCAAGGTGCCGATCCTGGTCGGCGAAGGATTCGTCGGCGATCACTGCGTCTAGACGCAGGGTCGGGGAATGTTCGGCGATCAACTCAATATGTCGCGACGGCGAGAAACCGTCCGTCTCGTAAGCCGGTACCAGGTTCAAGGTGAGGATTTTCTTGGCAGAGGTCTCCACGATCGCCCGATTCAGCTCCGGAACTAACAGGTGTGGGATCACCGAGGTGAACCAGGAACCTGGGCCGAGGACGACGAAGTCTGAGTCGCGGATCGCGTCGAGGGCCTGCGGGCAGGCGGGCGGATCGTCGGGAATCAGCCTGACCGAACGCACCTCTGAGCGGGTCTTCGCCACCGAGGCCTGACCACGGATCACCGTCTGCTCGTCCGGGGATTCCGGGTTGGAGCCGATCACATCAGCCTCGATCTCTAGTGGTGTCAGAGACATCGGCAAAACAGTGCCTCGGGTGTGCAAGAGCTCCCCCACCATCGCCAAACCGGCAACCGGATCGACGAGTTCCCACAGGCCTGCGATTAGGAGATTGCCGATGGCGTGGCCATCTAGGGGCCCGTCGGAGCTGAACCGAGACTGCAACACCTGCGCCCAGGTGCGTCCGTTGGTGTCATCGGCGCACAAAGCAGCCAGCGCCATCCTCAGATCGCCCGGGGGCAGACAGCCGAACTCTTGGCGAAGCCGCCCCGAGGAGCCACCGTCGTCAGCGACAGTCACCACAGCAGTAAGATGATCGGTCACTTTGCGCAAGGCCTGAAGGGAGGCGCTCAATCCGTGGCCACCGCCGAGGGCGGTCACGCGCGGCAACTGCTTGAAGCTACTCATTCGCCGAATCCTTATCTCATTCCTTGCCGAGATCGCGGTGCATGATCGAGGTACGAATCCGCGACGCAGACAGCCGCGAGACGAGCTCCTCAGCCATAGCAGTCGAGCGGTGCTTCCCGCCGGTGCATCCGATCGCGACGGTGACCTGACGCTTCCCCTCGGTAACGTATCCAGGAGCCATGATGGAAATCAGTTTCTCTACTTCGTCAAGGAATTCCGTCGCCCCTGACTGAGCCAAAACATAGGAGGAAACCTCTTCCGACAAGCCAGTTTGCGGACGAAGATGGGGAACCCAGTGCGGGTTCGGCAAGAAGCGGACATCGAAGACCAGGTCGGCATCGACCGGCAAACCATTCTTGAAACCGAAACTCATCACGACGACGCGGATCTGGGTGTCATCTTCGTCCCCGTAGACGTGGTCGATGCGGTTGCGGAGCTGGTGAATTGTCAGGGAGGAGGTATCCACGACGAAATCCGCAGCCGCGCGCAGACTAGATAACATCCGCCGCTCTCTCTGCACACCCTCCAACAGGGTTGAGCTGCCTTGCAGCGGCAAGGGGCGGCGCGTCGATTCCTGGCGTTTGACGATGACATCGTCGCATGCGTCAACGAAGAGAATCTCGGGCTCGATGCCACGCTCCGACATGGTGGTGAACACGGCGGGGAGCTGGTTGAACATCTCCCGTGAGCGTACGTCGAGGACGACGGCGAGCTGGTTCACGTCATTGTCGGCCGCGAGCTGGTACAGGTCCGGGAGCATCCGCGGAGGAAGATTGTCAACCACATACCACCCGAGATCCTCCATGGAGTGAGCTACGGTGCGCCGACCGGCCCCCGACATCCCGGAGATGATCACCAACCGGGTTGGGCAGGATGGGTGAGATTCGTCGCCGCTGACGGGGCTGGGATGGTCAGCCGCCTGGACTGGAACATCGCCTAGATTCTCGGCGATCCTTGGATCGGTAGCCGGGTCAGCATCGGGGAGGGTGGACGAGTGGTCTTTCACGGCTTCATTATGGCAAGCCTGCCGAAGTTATGCAGGAAGCGGCAGTTTTACCCGCCCGCCTGACACCCTGTGCGGCCAGAAGAGCGGCTACTCGACGATCTCCCCAGTGGCGGTATTGATCCCCTCGGGGGCTGTCCTGGCGGCGAGAACGTCGGCGATCATCCGGGCTATCACCGGCCCCACCCCTTTGACCTCGGCGATCTCCTCGACGGAGGCAGCGCGGAGTTTCTTCACTGACCCGAAGTGTTTGATCACTGCCTTCTTCTTCACCGCCCCCAGCCCTGGGACTTGATCCAAGATGGAGTCAATCATGGCTTTCCCACGACGCTGACGGTGGAAGGTGATCGCGAAGCGGTGGGCTTCGTCACGGACGCGCTGCAACAGATAGAGGGCCTCGGATTGGCGCGGAAGAATCACCGGGAACTCTTCATCGGCGAACCAGACTTCTTCTAGCCTCTTGGCGATGCCGACGACGGTGATGTCGTCCAGGCCGAGCTCATCGAGGACGTCTTGGGCCAGGTTGACCTGCGGGAGGCCACCGTCCACCACGATCAGTTGCGGACGATAGCTGAATCGCCCAGGTTGGCTAGGGTTATCGGCAGCCGCGTCTCGTTCGAGCTCTACGCTAGGGTCGGCTTCGCCGGTGTTGTGTTCTGGCGTGGCGAGTTTCGACAGTCTGCGAGTTAGTACCTCTCTCATCGCCTCGATGTCGTTGGAGCCCTCGAAGCTCTTGATGATGAATCGCCGGTATTCGCTCTTGCGCGCCAGCCCGTCTTCAAAAACCACCATTGAGCCGACGACCTGGTGGCCTTGAGTGTGGGAGATGTCGTAGCACTCGATTCGCAGCGGGGCCTGGGTCAGGTCAAGTTCGGATTGCAGCTCCTCTAGGGCCTGGGTTCGGGCGGTGAGGTCGGATGTGCGGCGCAGCTTGTGTTGGGCGAGGGCTTCGACGGCGTTGCGATGGGCGGTCGTCATCAGTCGCGCCTTGTCTCCGCGTTGCGGAACGTGAATCCGGACGGGTCCACCGCGCAGTTCGGCTAGTAACTCGGAGACGGTTTCGACATCGGCTGGCTCGTGCTCGACCATGATTTCGCGGGGTACGACATCGGTTTCCGCCCCATCCTGGGTGTAGAGCTGCAGCACGAATGACTGCATCATCTCGGCCTCGCCGGAATCATCCATGCGATCAGCCACCCACGAACGCTGGGCCTGGATTCGTCCGTGGCGGACGCTGAAAATCTGCACCCCGACTTCTAGCTCATCAACGCACAGTGCGATCACGTCGGCGTTGGTGCCGTCGTCGAGGACGATCGCATTCTTCTGCGCGATGGTTTGCAGGGCGGACAGTTGATCGCGGTAGGTGGCGGCCTTCTCGTATTCGAGGTTATCGGCGGCCTGGGACATCGCCGCACTCAGTTCTTTCTCGATCGGACGGATATTCCCCGCGATCACCGACCCGAATTTCTCCACCAATTCCCGGTGTTCTTCCGCCGAGATTCGGCCGACGCAAGGGGCCGAGCATTTCCCGATCGACCCGAGGAGACACGGCCTATCGATGCGCGCGCAGTTGTTGAACACCCCGGTCGAACAGGAGCGAATCGGGAAGACCGGCAGCAACATATCTACCGTGTCGCGAATCGCCCACACCTGGGCGAAGGGGCCGTAGTAGCGCCATCCTTTCCGTTTGGCGGCACGCGAAACCATCACCCGCGGATAGACATCAGACCAGGTAATCACCAGATAGGGGTAGGACTTGTCGTCGCGATACATGACGTTGAATCGCGGCTTGTACTGTTTGATCCAGGCATATTCGAGCTGGAGAGATTCCAACTCATTGCCAACGACGGTCCACTTCACCGAGCGTGCGGTGTGTAGCATGGTTTGGGTGCGCGGATGCAAGGAGGCGGGATCGGCAAAATAGGAGTTCAGCCGATTGCGCAGATTCTTGGCCTTACCGACGTAGATGACGCGCCCGTCTGCATCCAGGTAGCGATACACTCCCGGGTCAGTCGGGATGGTTCCGGGTTTGGGCCTCCAGGGGATGACGAAGGTCATGGCACGCCCTAACCGGCGGCTTTCTTCCGCGTCGTCGAGGATGGGCGACGGGTTCGGGGCGATTCGGCAGTGTCAACCTGGGTCTTCGCCGCCTTGGACGACGGCTTAGCTTTGCCTGAGGTGGCCCCCGCCTTCCCTGCCTTAGTGGCCGCCGCCTTCGACCCGGTTTTTCCGGTTTTCCTCCCCTTACCTACTCCCGGCGCCGTCACAAATTCGTCGAGGTCAGGGGCTACAACCGGGACTTCCCTTCCAGCCAAGATCTGCGCCAAATAACGCCCGGTGTGAGAAGCCGACACCTTAGCTACCTGCTCTGGTGTGCCCTCGGCGACGACG
>JAEZZG010000005.1 GCA_023442485.1 Actinomycetes bacterium
GTCAGGGGCGTTGGTGACGACGACGGCGACCACCCGGTCGAAGTCAACGTCGAAAACTTCCTGGCCGACGCGATCCCCAGCGGCCTTGATCGGGATCGGCAGGCGATGCGGGGGCAGTGCGTCAATGTCGTAGTAGATGTCGTGCATCCCGCGCAGATCCTGGGACTGCCATTCGTTGACCTCGAGGATGATCTTCTTGGCTTCGCGCAGGTAGACGCGGTTGTTGCCGACGGACGACGACGGAACCAGCTTGCCGTCAGGGGTGATCTCAGTCGCTTCGATCAAGGCGACGTCGATGGGGCCGAGGAACCCTTGGCGAATCTGTCCGGCCAGGTGAGACAGGTGAATGTCGGAGTAGAGGCCGTCGCCGGAGTTGATCGACTTACGCATCGCCGGGTCGGACTGGTAGGGGGTGCGGAAGCCGACTCCGCCAGCCTCGGCGATTGCGCCGTCAAGCTCTGGAGCGGTCGAGGCACCGGTGAACATGTTGACCTTGAAGGTTTCGCCACGCTCGGTAGCTTCGCGGATGCGCTTGGCCAAGGCGACGGGGATTTCCTTGCAGTAACCGGAGCCGGTGAAACCAGAGAACCCGATCGTGTCGCCGGGGTTGATCAGTGCAGCGGCCTCGTCGGCAGACATGATTTTGCTGCGGAATCTCTCGTCGCGAATGCGTTCAGACATCGCTCCTCCTTCTGACGTGTTGTCACGCGTCATTGTCGTCGTTTAGGTGCCACTGCAGACGCGCCAGTGGCGGTCAAAACTGTCAGGATCAATCTGTGTGATCTTCCGGACGGATTAGCCCGGGCACGGATTAGAGTCTACCTAACCCAGGTCGGAACGCAGTGTTAGCGGTATTAAATGCTAAGGGCGGGGCAATCACGCGGTGGCGGCTAGTTTTTGCCCGATCAAGGGTAAATCGTGCCTCGATAGGGGAGTTGGTCGGTCGCGAACCCTCCAGGTGGGTCTTGGCGCGCCCGGTGCCGCAGCGCCGAGACGGTGAACCTGGCGCGGAGCTTTCAGTGAACCTTCAGAGGTCGTGTCGACGGGTCAAGGTGTGGGATCGGCTGGGCGTACCTCTCCTGAGCCTCGGGCAATGATGGTGACGGGAATCTCGATCAACTCGGGCGCAGAATCGAGTCGTCCGTCGATGCGTGCGAAGAGGCGACGGGCCGCGAGGGTGCCCATGCGGGCTACGTCTTGGGCGACGACGGTCAACGGGGTGCAGAAAAGATCGGCGTAGTCGATGTCGTCGAAGCCGATGACGGCGATTTTGTCGTTGAGGTTTTCGGCCTGAAGGAATCTCATGGTCTCGGCGGCGAGGTTGTTGCGGGCGGCAAAAACCGCAGTCACGGGCGAGTCGCCGTGGATTAGCGTGGTGAGTTGGGACCTGAATTTCACCAGGTCGCGGACGCTGTCGAGGCAGTATGAATCGACGGTTTCGAGCCCGTGTTCGCGGAGTGCGTCGCGGTATCCTCGGAGTCGATCTTGGGCGGTTTGGATGACGGAGAGGTCGCCTGCAAACCCGATGCGGCGATGTCCGTGGTCGATCAGGTGGGTGATGGCTGCCTTGGCTCCGGCGTAGTTTTCGCTGACGACGGCGTCGCCGAGGAGTGGGGTAGGGATGCGGTCGATGAAGACGACAGGGATTGTTGCGGCAACACCGCGCAGCCATTCCTGGTCGGGGCCGGTGGAGGCGATGATTAAACCGTCGATTTGGCGTTGCATCAACCGCTGGACGTAGTCCTTCTCTCTGGTCACGATGTCTTCGCTGCTGACGGCGAGCACCATCACGTCGTGTTCGTTGGCGACGGCTTCGATCGCGGAGTGAACCACCGAGTCGAACTCATTGGCCACAGACGAAATCACTAACCCGATCGATTGGGTCCGCCGATCGGCCCGACGCAGCGAGCGCGCCGAGAGATCGGCGCGGTAGCCGAGTTCGAGACATGCCTGTTTGACGTTGGCGGCGGTTTCTTCCTTGACCCCGTATTCGTTGTTGATGACGCGAGAGACGGTTTTGACGCTAACCCCGGCCCTGGCGGCTACCTCTTTGATGGTCACTTGATGTCGCCGAATCATGGCTCTAAGTATGCCGTGAAATGGCCCCTTCCCCGGATTCGACGTCCTGGGCGAGGGAACCGGAATCTCTTCCCACAAGCCTATTGACAACGTTGACAATCATCATCTAGATTCATGACAACGATGTCAGATAACGTTGTCTGACGATGTTTCACACAAAATCACGCGTTCTTTCTTCTAGTCGCAGTAGCGCTCACCATTTACCCGCGAGAGGAAACATCATGAGTGAACCACATGTAACCGCAGCGAAAGCTAGTTCACTGGTCAAGCGCAGCGCCGTCGTCGCTGCTCTGGGTGGGTTGATTTTCGGCTTCGACACGGCCGTCATTTCAGGTACCACCACTGCCCTCGAACGTCAGTTCCACCTGTCTACCTCCAGCCTGGGGTTCACGGTAGCTATCGCCACCATCGGCACCATCCTCGGTGCCCTGGTCGCCGGCAAACTCGCCGATCGCCTCGGCAGGCGCACCGTGCTCTTCATCATCGGCGGTCTCTACATCCTCGGGGCCCTCGGAACCGGTTTGGCCCCCACCCATCTGATCTTGGTGATCTTCCGATTCGTCGGTGGCATCGGCGTGGGGATGTCGTCTGTGGTGGCACCGATCTATACCGCCGAGATTTCACCCGCCGCCGTGCGCGGGCGACTCGTCGGCCTGGTGCAGTTCAACATCGTCCTAGGCATCTTGGTCGCCTACGCCTCCAACGCCGTGATTCGTAAAATCTTCGACGACGACGTGGCGTGGCGCTGGATGCTCGGCGTCATGTTCGTCCCCGCCTTGGTTTTCGTGATCTTGTTGGCTACAGTCCCGGAGACCCCGCGCTGGCTCCTCGACAAGGGCCGCGATGACGAAGCCCTCAAGGTTAGCCGGGCCCTGTGCAGTTCTGACGAAGAATCCGACAACCAGATCGCCGAGATTCGCAAGCAGATCGCAGACGACGCCGCCACCAAGGGAGCCAAGATTCCCTTCTTCACGAGGCGTTACCGCAAGGTCATCCTGATGGCCTTCATGATCGCCATGTTCAACCAACTCTCCGGCATCAACGCGATCCTCTACTACGCCCCCGTCGTGATGCAGCAGGCCGGTGCGTCCGAAGACAGCTCCTATCTGATGTCTATCGCAGTTGGGTTCATGAACCTGATCGCCACCATGATCGCTCTCACCGTCATCGACCGCCTTGGCCGTCGCCAGTTGATGATCATCGGCTCGATCGGCTACCTGATTAGCCTCGGCTTCCTCACCGGAATCATGTTCTTCTACGAGGGCAACTTCAACTCCACCTCGTCGGTGCTCGTCCTGATCGGTCTGCTGGTCTTCATCGCCGCCCACGCCTTCGGTCAAGGCTCGGTCATCTGGGTGTTCATCTCCGAGATCTTCCCCAACCGCGTCCGTGGCCGTGGCCAATCCCTCGGCTCGATGACCCACTGGCTCTTCGCCGCCCTGACGACGTACGCCTTCCCGCCTGTGATTGAGAAACTCGGCGGCGGCACGGCCTTCCTCTTCTTCCTGCTGTTCATGTGCGGACAGCTCTTCTGGGTGCTGAAGGTGATGCCCGAGACGAAGGGAATCCCGCTAGAAGAGATGGAGTCCGAGCTAGGTCTGAAAGACTAATCAACCAGAAAGGCAAGAAAGGATTCATGATGGCAAACGACATTCATCCTGTCTTGTGTCTGGGTGAAGCCCTCGTTGATGTGGTCAAGCGTGGGGGAGAGATCTCTGAACACGTCGGCGGTAGCTTGCTCAACGTCGCCTGTGTCATATCGCGCCTCGGCTTTCGTTCCGCCATCGCCGCCTGGTGGGGCAAGGACAAATACGGGCAGATGATTAGCGACTACGCCTATGACCACGGTGTCGAAATCATTGAAGGTTGTGACGGTGCCGAACGCACCACCATCGCCTACGCAACCTTGGACGATGAAGGCCGGGCTAGGTATGAGTTCGATCTGCTCTGGGACGTCCCTAAACTGCCACCGGCTGACGAACTAACCCATCTCCACGTCGGCTCCATCGGCGCGACCCTGCAACCAGGGGCCCGCAAGGTCGTGCAGGCCGTCAAGCAGATGGCGATTAGAGGGACGGTCTCTTATGACCCCAACGCGCGTCCGGCGATCATGGGTTCCCCGGAGGAAGTGCGCGGGCAGATCGAGGCGATCATCGCGCTGAGTGACCTGGTGAAGGCGTCTGATGAAGATATTGAATGGCTGTATCCGAACACCCCCGTCGAGGAGGTCATGCGGCGCTGGAAGCAGCTCGGTGCGGCGATGATCGTGGCCACGCGAGGCCCGTGGGGTGCCTACGTCATGCTCCACGACGAGCGGGACATGCTCGCGATTGATCCGCTCAACGTCGACGTCGTGGACACGGTCGGCGCGGGTGACTCATTCATGGGTGGGCTCATTGCTGGTTTGCTGGATGCTCGACTCCTAGGCGGGGCGGAAGCGAAACGGGCGTTGCGTAAAGCGCGCTGGGCCGATGTTCAATCTGCCCTGCATCGGGCAGTGGTGACCTCTGGGTTGACGGTCAGTCACGCCGGGGCTTACGCCCCAACAGCCTGTGATGTAGCTGAAGTTATATCTGCCAATTCGCAGTTGCAGTGAGGTTGATTTGACGCCGATCTGAACCGGCGGCAACGCAGTGAGCGGGGTAGCGAGCCCCGCTCACTTGCACTTTAAACTTCAAGCACAACACCTCTGATTTGGTGCGAAGCCTAGTTTTTCACGCGTGAGATGGGCCCAAATCGCGGTGAAACAGCACCCCGGGAGGTGCTGGGCTAGGCGGTAGCGCGTCGGCTGAGTCGGGGTGGGGCGGTGAAGAAAGTGGGGGGAAGGGCGTTGCCGGCGCGGGGATTTGGCTAGGCAACACCGGCAAAAATTGATGCGAAATTGAAGTTGACAACCATTGGGGGCTTGTGTAGCTTGATGGAACGCATTGGAGGGGGGAAAGCCAATGCTTAGCGAGAACAACATAAATTCTCATTCCTTGCTGTGATTGAGTTTTGTGTAACGCAGTGACTCGCTCGTCCGGTGCCTTGGCGCCGGGCGTATGTGTCTCCCCTCTTCAGGTGCAGGTGAAATTTTCTAGCTTCACAACGTGCAGCGTTCATTTAGGGGGAGTACAT
>JAEZZG010000028.1 GCA_023442485.1 Actinomycetes bacterium
AATCAGGATCAACGCGATCATCGCGACCACCACGGCCAGGTGGATGCGTTTGCTGCGCGAGGCCAAGGTGAGCACGATCGGGGCCCGGCGCGACCTCATCGCGGTGAGCTGACGCCGACTACTTTGGTGCAGTGGCGTGGAGCGATAAACCTTCGACGATCTGCCACTGCGCCGAGATCCTGCCTGTCGGGCGGAGGTGCGAGACGCACTGCCTGATCCACTCCTAGAAGTAGAGCGTGACGTCCCTGACGACGCGGTGTGTGAGTGTTCGCGTCGAGATGATGGGCGACGTGTCGATTCCATCAGGCACCTCCTCGCACGATCGGATTACCGTTGGCGTCAACGAGCTGATCTGTGGCCGGGTTAAGCGCGTTAGTGCCCGGTTGTGCCGGGGTTTGATTCTGGGCAGGCGGTGCCGGAGTCGGGTTTTGCGCAACTGTCCCCTCCCCTGGGGTCTGCTGAGCAGGTTGGGTCACTGTCGGATCTTCGACCGGCAGGATCGTCGTCCCCGCCTGTTCTTCCTCCTGATCAGTCACGACGACTGGATCAAGGGGAGATTGGGCGTCGCGGATTGCTCTCATCATCTCGGGCAGCTCTGCCCCAGTTGCCTTCGTCGGCGTGCCAATCACAGCTCCGGTAGCCAAATCAAGAAATACCGGGTGGGTATTGGGAACCATGCCCAGTTTTTCGGCACGCTTAGCCAGTTCAGGCGCGGACCTAAGCGAATTCACCTGCGAAATCAACGGGGCTTCCGCATAGGCAAGCCGAGACGCTTCATTCTGAAGTTTGGAAACCTGCCGCGCCCTCGCAGAGATCTCAGTGTTGAGCACCAGCAGCAACACCATACCGACGACGAATAGGATCCCGACGAAGAGAAAGAACCCCAAATTGGATAGTTTCTTCTTCTGACCAGGCAGGACGTGCAGCTCGGATCGGGGATTTTGTGCCTCGATGGCGTCATTGAAACGCTTCAGCAGTGGTGCGATACTCATCTATCTCCCCTCCAAACTGTGATCGAGAACTCTTTCAATTACTCTCAGCCTCGCCGAGGATGCCCTGGGATTGCCCTGACATTCTTCTCGGCTTGGTTTTTCCGCCCCTCGTGTCACCATCGCAAACTCAGCCAGGTGGTGTTTCGGCACAAAGGGCAAGTCATCTGGGACGTGGTCGCTACTAGCCTGAACGAAACACCGCTTCACTAGCCGGTCTTCTCCAGAGTGGTAGCTGAGGACGGCGAGTCGCCCTCCGATCGCCAAACGATTCAGCGCGGCCGGCAGCACCGCCTCAAGGGCTTCGCGTTCCGCGTTGACTTCCATCCGCAAAGCCTGAAAGACCCGCTTAGCCGGGTGTCCGGACCGGGCGTGTTTGCCACGGCTATAGCTACGCTGCCCGACGGTGTCGACAATCAACTCAACCAGCCGACCCGATCTCAGAATCGGCACCGGCTTACGCTTCGCCACAATGGCTTCGGCAATCCTGCGAGCATGTTTTTCTTCCCCGTACCAGGTAAAGATTCGGGTAAGTTCATCAACGGAATACCCATTGACAACGTCAGCGGCAGTAACCGGATCGTCGGGGTTCATCCTCATATCGAGGGGAGCATCGACGGAATAGGCGAAACCGCGTTCCGCCTGGTCAATCTGCAAACTAGACAATCCCAAGTCAAGCAACATGGCGTCGATGACCGGAATCTGAAGCCTCTTCAAGACGCGGGAGAGCTCGTCGAATCGAGCCTGGACGAGGTGTGCGCGGTCCGCGGATTCGCCGAGGCGTTGACGGGCGAGTGCAAGGGCGTGGGGATCACGATCAATGCCGACGACGGTGACGTCAGGGAACCGCGACAGGATGGCGGAGGTGTGTCCGGCCATTCCCAACGTCCCGTCCACATAGACCGCCCCTGGACGGCTGAGGGGTTTACTCAAGACATCGACGCAACGGTCGAGCATCACCGGGATATGGATGTCATCGGGCGTGCGGTTAGCGACAGAACCGAGCTGCGGGCTGGTAGCACCCGCGTCTTGCACTCGTATCACCATCACTTCTCCGCCACTTCTGGAATTCTCAAGCCGCCTGGTTCCAGCCCGAGCCCTGGGGACAAATCTGGCATCGGGGAAGAGACGCCAGATTTCTGGGTTCGTCGGACTTGCCGATCCGACTACTCGGGCTAGAGCCAAGCGACTTGAAATTCGGTTATTGCACTATCTGCGCTGCCACTAGCTAGTTGGCCGCGAACAGATCCGAGTTCATCGCGATGAACTCAGGTTCGGTGGCGTTGGAGTACTCCGTCCAGGTCTGGGTATCCCAGATCTCCACTCGGTTGAAGGCGCCAACCACGGTGATCTCTTTGCCCAGGCCGGCGTAGTCCCGCAAGTTTTGCGGTACCGACACCCGCCCTTGTTTGTCAGGGGTCTGGTCGGAGGCGCCGGCTGCCAACCAACGCTGATAGTCGCGGACCTGTTTGACAGTGGCTGGGCCGTCCCCTACCTGCTGAGTCATCTTGACGAACTCTGCGATGGGGTAGATCGCCAAACAGCGGTCCTGCTGTTTCGTGATTACGAGCCCGTCGTCGAGGTCGTCGCGGAACTTAGCGGGGAGAAAGAACCTGCCTTTGTCGTCCAGTTTGGGGGTGTATGTGCCAAGAAACACGTCGACCCCCTTCCTCCAGATCTACAATCTTTCCTCCATTGCGCTCCACAGTACTCCATTTTCCCCCACCCACACAACACATTTTCCTTAAATCTCAACCTCTCCTCCACCTTTGCGGAGGGTTCAGTGGATGCTTGGGCGCGTGGATGGGCCGGACTGGCAGGGAACGGGGTCAATCACCCGGAATTGCTCCGACAAGGGCAAGGACGATGCGTCAGAACTAGACAACTAGAGAATCGAGAGGGCAGGTGCCTGACGGCATGGCGACGCCGCCGGGGTACATCACCGTCGTGGAGGATTGTGGAGGGCCAAGTGGTGGAGCAAGGTGGAGGTAGCTGTTAGAAGATGCCGCCAGATTGGCGTCTGCGCCAGCGATCTTCCATGCGGTTCATGAAACTAGCTTGGGATGCCGAACGGGATCGAGGCTGTTTCTTGTCCTCAACGTCAGTAACAAATTTCCATGAATTGATAGCCACGACGGTGGAGGTGAACATGGCGACGAAGCCGATGACGGAGATCAACCAGAAATAATGCATTCCCGCAATCAGCATGATGACGCCGACAAGGAATCCCAGACCTGCGAGGGCAGCGGAGCGTCGATGGACCTCGACGTGGCGGGCGGGCTGCATGTTTTCTGCAAGTTGCGGGTCTTCAGCAACCAGAGAAGCCTCAAGTTCAGCCAAACGCTGCAGCTCTTCTTCAGAGAGTGGCACAGTAGCCTCCTTGCTCCTTCAGTCACATACTCAGGTGGATCCACTCAGATGTGGCCGACCCACACCGGCATCCACCAGTTCTCGTCGAACTTGGCACCTCGTGGTCTTGGAGTTCACCCGAGTAACCTCGGTCACTGATTTCAGCCCAGGCGGCCTGGTCAGTTTCCTCACCCGAGTAGCCTCGGTCAGCTCCTTCGTCTTGAGTAGCCTCGGTCAGCATCGTCACCTTTCAACGCTGTCGACTCTGATCGATAGCCAAATGCCGGTGCACCTAGCTTAGGGGGTGAAACCAAGACTTGGCTCATCAATTTACCATCGAGCCTAGGTTTCACCACGATATTCCTTTCACGGTGACATTCCCCCGCCACACCGAGCCAAGGTTCCTCTGGTGACGACGTGCTGGCCGAAGCGGTGTCGCACCTGGTCAAGGGCTCGTTCTACCTCCCGCATCCCTTTCTCCGGAGCATCTAGGCACGGCTGGATGTAGACCGTCCCGGCTTCAAAAAGCGAAGAGACCTGAATCCCAACCAACCTGATTCGGGCTCGCTGAAATCTCCACCTGTCATAGATGTCGACCGCATGGGCGTAAATCTCGTCGGTGACGTCAGTAGGATTGGCGATAGTCACCGACCGGCTGACTGTGGTGAAGTCAGCGAATCTGACCGTTACTGTGATCGTCTTTCCTAGTAGCCGGTACTGCCTGAGATTGGCGGCGATTTTCATACTTAGCCTCAGTAATTCGGCTTTGATCACGAAGTCATCAACCACGTCATATTTAAATGTATGGACAGAGGAGATACTGCGCCTTTCCCTATTCGCCACGATCTGCGCATCACCTTCACCCCGCGCCGTCCGGTAGACCGCATCTCCGCGACGAGCCCCCAGGGCCGCCACCAGAGTCGATTTGGGGACGCGGACCACGTCAGCGACCGTGTAGAGGCCGAGACGATTCAATTTCTCCACGGTCGACTCCCCCACTAACCACAGATTCTCCACCTTCTGCGGCGCCAAGAAATCTCTCACCTGGCTACCACGAATCTGGATGAGCCCATCCGGCTTGGCGTGATTCGTCGCCATTTTGGCGACGAGCTTATTAGGTCCGATCCCGACGGTGCACGAGATTCCTTCTTTCTCGGCAATGGCTCGCCTGATCTTTTCCCCAATCTCTAGAGGAGTCCCCAATCGAATCTGCGATCCAGAAATATCTAAGAACCCCTCATCAATCGAGACCCTCTCGACCTTGTCCGTGATCGAATTGAAGATGTCAAAGACATTGTCAGAGACACATTGGTAGGAGTCCATGTCGGCGGGAATGACCACCACCTGAGGACATAGCTGGGCTGCTCGACGGTGAGACATCCCGCTGCGAATCCCCCATGTGCGGGCCGGGTAGTTAGCTGACAGCACGACCCCTCGATTTCCTCCGCCGACATACATCGGGATGGCGCGAAGCTGTGGCTGTTTCGCCATCTCGACCGAGGCATAGAAGCAATCCATATCAACATGAGCAATGATCGCCATCACTACTGCCCACTACTCATAGGAGAGGTCCACCACATCTTCTTTGATGCCGGGCATCCGTGGTCTGCCAAGCCGCGTTTCTTGAGAACGTCGAGCAGCGGCCAGGCCCGCACCCCAGTCAGGGATAAGCCATTCTTTCCTGTGCGCCGAATCTTTCCGTGCAGGATCAGTAGCCAGTTCTGGAAGATGACATGGGCGTAGCGCTCCTGGGCAGAACTGAAGAAGTTGACGTCAATGGGGCCGGTGCCGTCATCGACAGTGACGAAAACCACGCGTTGCCCGGACTTGACCGGTGGAGTCTGGGTGGCCACCTTGGCCCCGACGACTAGCACGTCAGATTTCGGCGGCAACGCACGCAACTCACTAGCCCAAGTGATCGGCATCCCGTCAACTATCAACTCCCCTAGTGATTGACGATAAGGATCTAGGACATGGCCAGAGATATCCATTCCACACACGTCGAGTTCAGCGGAGATGATCTCTTTCTCATCCATCTTTGGAAGCTGGGTCGAAGGGACGTCTGTCGGTAAAAACACATGGGTCGACCTAGATTCTGCGTTCCCCAGCAAGTCAACCTCGGTATGGGCGTCACCGAATCCAACGAGCTCTTTGGAACGCAGTAAGAGGTCACGACGGGTCAGTGCGGCTGGGGCTGCGACGTGAGCCGAGTAGCGTTCAGCGCAGCGATAAAGCTCGTCAAAGGCACCCACCATGATGAGGTCTTCGAGAACGGGACGACTGACCCTAGCTCGTTGGCAGAAATCGGTGAGACTGCGGTAAGGCTGGCCCGCGACGATGGCGTCTAACTCGGCAGAGCTGATTCCGCGAATATCCATCAGCCCTGGCTGAATGAACCAACCATCTCCATTCGGCAGACCGGACGTATTGAAGCCAGGAAATGACTCGTCACCAGCATCTCCTAGCACAGAGCGAATCCCCAGTTTGTGGGCGTGATAGCCCCGCCGGGAGCGATTGATGTCAATCACTCCGACGCGAATCCCCATGCGCCTGGCTTCGTTGAGAAGGAGCCGCTTCGGATACATCCCTGGGTCATGGGTCAACACACCTGCAAGAAAGGCCGCCGGGTAGTGGGTTTTAAGCCAGGCCGATTGATAGGTGGGCACCGCAAAGGCGGCGGCGTGTGCGCGACAGAAACCGAAAGAAGCAAAGGAGACCAAGATCTCCCAGACATGAGAAATCATCTCATCTGAATAGCCTTGATGACGGCCTTGGGCGAAGAACCATTCCCCGATGCGCTGATGATCTTCGGGATTACCGAGGAGG
This sequence comes from Actinomycetes bacterium, assembly GCA_023442485.1. Lineage (GTDB taxonomy): Bacteria > Actinomycetota > Actinomycetes > Propionibacteriales > Propionibacteriaceae > JAEZZG01. Next base: position 6,165 of record JAEZZG010000028.1, read on the forward strand.
CGACGCACTTGGTCACCCCGGCTGAGGGGGACCCCGGTGATCGTCGATATGAGCCGAATGACTTGTTCGTGGAAGACGACGACCCCACCGGTTTCGGCGAGGATACTGCGCAGCGAGGGATGGGCGTAGTGCGGTTCCTTCAGGCCATGCCGGGCCTGGAGGAAGGGAGTAACCATGTCTGACTTGACTGGCCCGGGACGAAACAGGGAGATGTCAATCACCACGTCAGTAAAGTTTTCTGGCCCAAACCTGCCCACCAACTCGCGCTGACCAGGAGATTCAATCTGGAAACAGCCCAGAGTATGAGTGGATGAGATCAACTGATAGGTGGCCGGATCGGCAAAGGGGGCAAGGCCGTCAATATCAATCCGCTCACCGACAGATCGCTCAATCTCGTCGACAGCAAAAGAGAGAGCCGATTGCATCCTCACTCCGAGCACATCGAGTTTGAGCAGACCAGCCGCCTCGACGTCATGTTTGTCGAATTGGCTGACCGGAAACCCGTCCAGACTAGGTTCGTGAGGGGTGAGTTGGCCGAGGTCTGGCGGACCGATGATCACCCCACACGGATGCATGGCGAGATTACCCGGTAGCCCATCCAAGGCAGCGGCGATGTCGAGAATCTGTTTCCACTGTGGCAGAGACTGCTGGATGGGGCGAAGCTCTGGGAAAACATCGAGGGACCGGGTGATCTGATTCGCTCTTACTCTCGGGAATGCCTTAGCTAGTTGATCAACATCGGCGGGAGCTAAACTCAGCGCCGCTCCGACGTCGCGGATCGCTGATCGAGCTCGATAGGTATCGAACATTCCCACGCACACCACCCGGTCACGGCCGAAATGTTTAGTGATCATCTGATAGATCTCCAACCGGCGAGCAGATTCAACATCGAGATCAATATCGGGCAACTCGGTGCGATGGATGGACAGGAACCTCTCCATGAGTAGGTTGTTGGATATCGGGTCAACCCCAGAGATTGAGAGAAGGTAGTTCACTAGACTCCCTGCACCAGAGCCGCGAGCGGTGCACCGGATCTGGGCTCGACGGATGAAGTCAACTACGTCAGCGACGGTGAGGAAATAAGCGGGAAAACCCAGCTCTTTGATTACCCCTAGCTCCTCAGCTAGTCGCTGCTCAACCTTTGCTAGTAAGACAGGATCGCTGCAAGAGAAGCGCGATGGGATGGCATCCCAACACCGCTGGGAGAGCTCGGCGTAGTCAGATTCAGATTGCCGAGGCAAATGAATCTGGCCTAGACCGACGTCAACGGCCGGATCAAGGGATAGTTCCTGCGCGATCTCTTGGGTCATCGCACATAACCCACGGCCTCGATCCCGACGCCCAGCTCTCTGCCCCACCTCATCCGCTAACGCAACCATCTCGGGGATCGGTTTTAGCCAGGCCTGCCCCACGGCGGCCTCACGAACCAATCCAGAGATAGGGATGCGATTCCTCGTGGCGTCAAGGACATCCACGACGGCTAACTGATCGGCTGAGACCATCCGGACGTCATTGACCAAGATGGATCGCACCCCAAGCTCATCCGCGAGAGCCACCATCCGGGCAGCATGGATCGCAGAGCCAGGACCGCATCCTCCTGCACGGAAATTCCTGGGAGCAATGACCAGATTGGCAAGACCGACGGCATCGATCCAGCGTCGCAGCTCAGCCGTGGCACGAGCGTGATCTTTCGACGTCACGAGAGAGCCAAGAGGGGAATCCGACCCCAACATCACCATCAAAGATCCGTCCGAGGCTGCGTCGACGAGTTGCTCGAAACTGGCAGTGGCCAAATGTGGAAGGCGAACCTTCCCCGAGACGGCATGGCCTCCGAGTGAACCCGAGATGGCGTCAGCGTGGTGGGATTCATGGACAGTAGTCACCAGGGCACATAGGGCGCCCCAACCGCCCCCAGGACGAGCTAGGACGCAAACCCGCAGTGGGGGATCAGGCCTGAATGAGCCACCTCGAGATGGTGTCGCACCGGCCCGATAGAGCTTAGCGCTGCGCCCTGACGACAAGCCAAGATCAACGCCAATGACGGGGTTGATCTGGTGCCGCTGACAGGCGGAGGCGAATTTCACTGCCCCGTAGAGCCCATTACGATCAACCAGCCCCATCGCCGACATGCCCAGCTTGGCTGCCTGGGCAACTAGATCGTCAGGGTGCGAGGCCCCATAGCGTAGGGAATACCCCGAAGACACCCGAAGATGGGAGAAGGAGGAAACCCGCCGCATTTCCGTTGCATAGCTAACACCGCTCACAGCAGGACCAGCCATCAATCCACCACCGATCTGAGCAGCCAGGAATCGGAGGAAAGATCGTAGCTGAGCTCGTAAATACCTGATTCAGCCAAGGCTGGGCTGACCGCATAGACCCGCCAAATCTCTTGCTGACCAGGTTCTGCACCGCCTACACCCGTCTCCCACCAGGAGCGAAACTCCACCCATGACGTCAGTAATTGGTCAACATTCCAGACCTGCCCGCGCCAACGGAACTTGACCGGCTCGAGGCTAGATCGCACCCCGGCTACATCGCGCCTAGGCGAGGGCGGCGCAACCATCACGCTGATCGGGGCATCGTATCTACGCATCGCCACACCTCCATGAACCGAAGACACTCCACGAAAACAAACTCAATAGAACACTTGTTCGATTCACTTATCCTAGCGCATGGCCACAGCGTCGCGTCAACCCCTTTACCTCATCGATTCTTCACTCCCCCACACCCCTACCAGATGTGCTCTCGGTTGCATGAAGAGCTAAACTAGGCTTTTGGTACTTTTCGCAGGCTTCGTCGAAAGAGGTCTCTTTTGGCTAAGAACCCAGACGCTCCATTGAGTGACTCGTCGCGCCAGCCTCACCGCACTAGCCTCCTGGCGTCTGAGCTTGCCGACGAGCAAGCTCACGTTGATCGCGTCTACGCCAATCTCGCCCATGCGATGGATTCTGCCCGTGAAGCCCATCGCCAAGGCCAACAGATCTACCAGACAGACCGGTCCGGCTTCGTGCGCGAAGAGGATTCCACCGCGATGTTCGAGCGCGATGCCTTCTCGTATCAGACAGCCAAACGTCTAGCCATCCTCGACGCCGAACACGAAGGCCTCGTCTTCGGACGCCTCGACCTGAATACCCCAGAGACTCGCTATATCGGCAGAATCGGGGTGCGCGACCAAGACTACGAACCCCTCGTGATTGACTGGCGGGCACCTGCCGCAGAGCCTTTCTACCGGGCGACCTCCCAAAACCCGATGGATGTGGTCCGTCGTCGCGTCCTCAGATGCCGTGACGACAAGGTGATTGGCATCGAAGATGACCTCATCGACGCCAACGCAGACACTGACCTCGCGGTGATCGGCGAGGGCGCGCTGATGGCTGCGCTGACCCGGGCTCGCGGACACACCATGCGCGACATCGTCGCCACTATCCAGGCCGAGCAGGATTCGGCTATCCGCGCCCCCTACCAGGGCGTGACTACGATCTCGGGTGGCCCGGGCACCGGCAAGACGGTGGTTGCTTTGCACCGAGCTGCCTATCTGCTCTACACCAATCGCAAACGTCTCGAAAAAGGCGGTGTGCTCGTAATCGGCCCGTCGCCGATCTTCATGAACTACATCGAGAGGGTTCTGCCGAGCCTTGGTGAGGACACCGTCACCTTGCGGTCTATCGGGCAGGTCGCTTCGGACGTCTTGGGGTACTCGTCACAGCGTCTGGACCCCGCCGAAGCCGCCACCGTCAAGGGCAGTCTGCGGATGCGCAAACTTCTGCGCCGTCTCGCCTACGAACCGCTGTCAGCCTCCGACACTGCCGAGTTGAGGGTGACGGCGAAGGGCGAGGTGCTCAAGCTCAGCGCCGCCGAGATTGCCGAGATTCGCACCACCGTCTTCAACTCTCAAAAGCTCAATCTGGCTAGACCGCTGGCCGAGAAGCTCACCTTGGATGCGTTGTGGCAGAAGATGCCTGAGGTTGAAGACTTCACCCGGGCGGCTTTTGACCAGATGGTGACGGGGTCACCGCGCTACATCATGTTCATGAATGCCTGCTGGCCGTCGTTGAGCCCCGAGTCAGTGCTGGCTCGCCTGGCTGACCGCGAACTCGCCCACCAGGTCGGCGAGGGGCTGTTCACGCCGACGCAGATTGATGTCTTGTCCGAGAGCTACCGGATGATGGACCACACTGTCGCCGGGTCTTTGACGGGATGGACGGTCGCCGACACCGCCTTACTCGACGAACTCGCCTATATCCTTGGCCCGCAGGAAGACCACCACGACGATGACGACCCGGTGATGTTCCTGGAGACAGCCACCGGAGTGACCGAGTTGGTGACAACCGCCGATAAACTCACCTTCACCCGCGAGATCGGGGTCGAAGCCGAAGTCCAAGACACCTACGCCCACATCTTGGTGGATGAGGCCCAAGACATCACCCCGATGCAGTGGCGGATGTTGCGCCGTCGCGGCCCGCAGGCAAGCTGGACTCTCGTCGGGGACCCGGCCCAAAGTTCTTTCCCGATCGTCACCGAGACGAATCAGGCATTGACCTCGCTGATCGGGCGTTCCCCGCACCGCAATTTCACTCTGACTACGAATTACCGTTCCCCTGCCGAGGTTTTCGATTTGGCTGCTCGGGTCATCCAAGCCGTCGATCCGGAGGCAAATGTCCCCGACGCTGTGCGCAAGACGGGCGTCACACCGACCTTGCTTTCCTGCCCCAAGAATCTCCTGATCTCTACCATCGAGGATACTATTGCTTCCCTGGTAGAAGAGGTCGCGGGGACCATCGGCGTGATCTGTCCGCCGTCGTTGATGGATGAGATTCAAGAACGCGTCGACAACGGGCAAGCTGCCGCCGCAGCCGGAGACCGCTTGGTGCTCGTCACCCCTCTGGAGTCGAAGGGCTTGGAATATGACGGGGTGATCGTGGTCAGCCCAGACGATATCGTGGCCGAGTCGCCGGGCGGGGTGCGGGTGCTGTATGTGGCTCTGACTCGCCCGACCCAGCGTCTGGTAACGATTGATATTGACCGTGGTGAGCGCTCGAACCAGTGGCGCAAATACCTGCCTGGCGACTAGACCAGGCCGTTACCCCACTTCCTATCCACGACGCCTACCAGCCGCGACTTTTCAGCTCTTTGACAATCTCAGCGGATGCCGTTGACCGGTTCTGCGTGTAGAGATGGATTCCCGGGGCTCCTTCGCGGAGCACCTTCTCGGCGAGTTCTACGGCGATCTCGATTCCTACCTGACGTACCGCCGCCGGATCGTCGCGGATTTCATCGATCCGCTCCACGATGGCGGCCGGCATCGGCGCACCCGACATCTGTGGGAACCGCTCGAGTTGGGTCACTGCGGTAATCGGCATGATCCCGGCGAGGATGGGCAGGTCGCAGCCTGCTCGTCTTACCCTCTCGACCAGTCTGATGTAGCTGGACGGGTCAAAGAAGAGCTGAGTGATCGCGAACTCTGCTCCCGCCTCGGCCTTGTCACACATGATCCGGACGTCGAGATCAGCGTCACGATGTTCAGGATGAAGTTCGGGGAACGCGGCCACTCCGACACAAAAATCCCCTCGCGACTTGACCAGTCTGACCAGTTCGGTGGCGTTGACTAGGCCCTCAGGGTGTTGTTCCCAGGGCTGGAGCGGTCCGCCAGGCATGTCGCCTCGAATCGCAAGGATGTGTCGAACACCGGCGTCAGCGTAGTTGTCGACCATGACGGCGAGATCGTCTCGACTCTGCGAAACACAGGTGAGGTGGCCGACGGTGCGCATCGGCGAAGCCGCCATCCGTCGGGTGACTTCGAGGGTGTTGTCTCTGCGGGAACCATTCGCTCCATAGGTGACTGAGACGAAATCCGGGTGCAGCGGATGCAACGCAGTCACCGTCTCCCACAACGTCTCGACTCCGGCCTCGGTTTTAGGTGGGAAGAACTCAAAGCTGAAGGTCCGGTGTCCGGTATTCAGCAGATCAACAATCGTCTCCGCAGCACTAGTCATAAGGCTCATGGTAGGGGTTGAGATGAAACGCTGATGCAACTTCCCACTTGGTGGCCATCTGCCATCGCGATAGGCTAGGCGGCAGATTCCGGGGATGCCCGTCTCGATTCTGTGACCGAATCTCTAGCCGCCACCGAGGGAAAGTAGCGACCGTGAACACCGATCTCCTCCGTCCCGGAGCGCCGCTGCATCGCGACTATCTGACGGCCATCGACGGCTTGATCGACTCTTTCATTACCGAGCGCAGCGCAGAACTTGGCCACCTCTCGAAGGCTTTGGCCCCATTCTTGGAAGAAGCCAAGGCGTCGACTCTGGGCGGCAAACATCTGCGTCCTGCCTTTTGCACCTGGGGTTATTTCGCCGCTAATGGTGATCTGACTAGCTCTGACGCACTGAAGCGCGTGTTGGTGGCTTCGGCTTCCCTCGACGTGCTGCAGTCGTGTTTGCTGGTTCACGACGACGTCATTGACCAGGCTGATTTGCGTCGCGGACGCCCGTCGTCCTACCGCACCTTCGCTGATCTCCACCGCAACCTGGAAGGGGTCGGAGATGCAGACACCTTCGGACGCTCGGCAGCGATCCTGCTCGGTGACCTTCTCCACGTCTGGCACGACCAGATGTTCACCAGCTCGGGGTTCAGTGCAACCGAAATGCAACAGGCGATACCTTTGGTCTACGCCATGCGGGCAGAAGTCCAGGCCGGACAATACCTCGACGTGTTCCTCGAACAGCTACCTGACTTCTCCCCCGTCCCTGAACTTGGCCAAGTGGATATGGTTGCCACCGCGACCACCGTCGTGGAATATAAGTCCGCGCGTTATTCGGTGATGCGCCCGGTCCAGATTGGTGCGGCCCTAGCTGGGGCCAACCGAGAACTGATCGACGGATTGGAAAGGTTCGGTTCCCCGCTAGGGCAGGCTTTCCAGCTCCGCGACGACGTTTTAGGCGTCTTCGGTGACCAAGCCACGACGGGCAAACCCAGCGGGGATGACGTCCGCGAAGGCAAACGCACCGTCCTGATTGCCCATGCGCTGAAACTGGCGAACCGTGGCGAGGCTGCCGAACTCGGTGAACTCCTGCGCCGCCGGGTCGAGGATGAAACCGAGATTGCCCGGGCTCAGCAGATCATCTCCGCCAGTGGCGCACTAGACATGGTCGAAGCCGATATTGCCCGCTACCTCCAGCAGGCCCACGAGGTGTTGTCGCAGTTGCCGATCAATGACGATGGACGGACCGCCTTGGCGAACTTAGCTGAGGCAACCGTCAACCGCACCAAGTAACCCCACCGCACCCGCACTACGCAACGATCATGCAACCCTCGCATCCCTGCTTCGCAGGCAAGGAATACGACCTGGCGACTTCACCCGGTCACGGCTAGCTCAGCAGTGATAGCCCCTCACTCGGTGACGGGTTCAGGCCATCTGGCATCGACGGCGGCGCGCAGATCGGCGGCCATCTGGCCGGGATTGGGCGAGTGCAAGATAGCGCCGGAGACGCCGATGCGTCGGGCACCAGCGTCAAGAACCTCGTCGATATTGGCCATGTTGATCCCGCCGACGGCGAACCAGGGCACCGTCTCAGCATCAACGGGCAACAGTTGTGCAACATGGTCGATGAGACCGAGCATGTCGAAATCACCGAGGAAGACCGGAGAGATAAAGAGGTAGTCAGCGCGCTCCCCGCCGAGTTCTGCACGCAACTCATTGCGGGAGTGAATGGACTTGCCGACGAGGGCATGAGGGTGGAGTTGTGCCCTAGCGTCTTGAGAACTTTGATCGGCAGCCCCTAAGTGAACCGCGTCTGCGTTGACCTTGGCTGCCACGTCGAGACGCTGCCCGACAATCGCCAACTTGCGGTGTTGCTGGGCAATCTGGGTCGCGATGGTGGCGGCCTTCGCTAACCGGGTCCCGTCAGCCCTGGCGTCACGAATCTGGACCATATCCACACCGCCGGCGTAGACCTCATTGAGCAGGTGACGGAATTCGTCCTCGCTGTGCCGCAGATCCGTCAGGAAATGCAGGCGAGCGAAACGCAGGCGATCATGTAATCCGGTCAGTGCGGTCATGTGCCAAGGATATGGCGCGAATTGCTGCCGCGCTACTATTTGGGCTTCTGTTTTGCCAAGTGAGACGCAGCGGCGATGACTTCCCCTACTCAATCACGCCTGGAAGGGTGTCTATGTTTGGGTGCGACTTGATTCCGACTTAAGCTAGGTCATGGCTGCACGGCCTCTTCCTTCCCCGACCGTGTATTTTGGAGCATCCATTGACCATGAACGGCGCCTCTGATTCTCTCATTGGCCACCTGCTGGGTGGTCGCTATGAGATCATTTCACGGCTTGCCCGAGGCGGGATGGCTACCGTTTACAGGGCCCAAGACCGCCGTCTCGGACGCGTCGTAGCCATCAAGGTGATGCACGAAGGTCTAGGAGACGACGCCGACTTCTTGCGAAAGTTTGATCGCGAAGCCAAGGCAGCGGCGAAACTTGCCCACCCCAACATCGTCGCGGTATTCGACCAAGGTATTGACGATTCCCGCCCCTATATCGTGATGGAACTGATCGAGGGGCAGACCCTTAGACACGTCATCGCCAAGGACGCACCACTGCCTCCGCTTCAGGCCTTCAACCTGATGGAGCCGGTCGTTTCTGCCCTGGCTTTCGCCCATGACGCTGGGATCATCCATCGTGATATCAAGCCCGAAAACGTCTTGATCTCCTCACGCGGCCACATCAAGGTCGGCGACTTCGGTCTCGCTAAGGCACTGACCGCCCAGACGTCGACCGCGACCCAGGGCTTGCTGATGGGGACGGTGTCTTATCTGCCTCCCGAACTGATTCAATACGGTAAGCCAGAGAGAGCATCTGATATCTACTCCACAGGGGTGGTCCTCTTCGAGCTGCTGACGGGGAAGAAACCCTATGTTGGCGATGTGCCGATCACTGTCGCCTATATGCACACCAATAACGATGTGCCGGCGCCGTCGTCTGCCCTCCACCTCGATCCTGCCTACACCAACGATTCACGACGGATCATCCCGCCTTATGTTGATGCCCTGGTGCAGGCCATGACCCGACGTCAGGTCGATGATCGACCGGCGGATGGACGCGAGTTACTGAACCGCTTCCGGCTAGCCCGCAAGGCCTTAGCTCAAGGCGTCCTGGACGACTACACCCTCACCGAGAGGATGGACCCGATCGGCTGGGCAAAGACCCATGATGACAAGCCTGCTGCCGGGACGACGGTGGTGTCCTCGACGGCGCCTACGGTGACCGTCCATAAGAGCCTCCGCACCGAGATTGATCCTGACCCGCAGCGCAAAGGCACCGCCGGGGTGGGGATAGCTGGAGGTGCGATGTCGTCGGGGGCGGCCTCGGCTTGGTCGGCTTCGGCGGGTCTATCTGCCTCGGCTGCCCGAATGTCTGCCGGTGGCTCTTCCCCGCTCTCCCAGTCGACTCCGGTCGAATATGGCGACGAGGTTGAGACATCGTCTTCGGTTGACCGTTTAGAGGGCAAGAATAAGGGTCAGGGCGAGATTAAGGGACGTCGCGGGAAGAAGAGTCGGACCAACTCTGCGGGAGTGTATCGGCGTAGACGCATGGCGGTGTTGATCGCCTTGTTGACGATTGCTCTGGTGGGCGGAATTAGTACTGGCTGGTGGTTCACGGTTGGCCGCTATACCTGGACTCCGTCTTTGCATAATCTCACTGCCGAGGCTGCTTCTGAGATCGCGGCACAAAATGGGTTAGGGATCGATTTTGGTGAGGAATACTCTGAGACTGTCCCCAAGGGGCATGTGATTCGTACCGATCCCGAGTCCGATTCCAAGGTTTTGAAGAACAGCACGATCAAGGCATGGATTTCTTTGGGGCCAGAGCGTTATGCCGTCCCTGCCTTGGCTGGGAAGACCCTCGAAGAGGCGACCGCTATTCTGCAACAGAACAACCTGCAGACCGGAAATATCACTCGGGAATACTCCGACACGGTGGCAGAGAATGTGGTGGTCTCTGCAGGTACTGCCGAGGGAACTCAGGTCAAACGCAATACCGGTATTGACTTGGTGGTGTCTAAGGGACCCGAACCGATCCCGGTGACTAACTATGTTGGCAAGGCCACTGCCGAGGCGAAAGAAGCCTTGACGGGTCTCGGATTCGTGGTGAACGTGACCGATGCCCATTCCGATACTGTTGCGGCCGGGTCTGTGATTAGCCAGACCCCGGCTGAGGGGACGGGCAAGCGTGGCGACACGATTGAGCTGGTCAATTCCCTAGGCCCTGAGTTGGTGGCGGTACCGAAGGTGGCCTGGCAGTCAGAGAAGAAGGCCAGGGCGGCACTCGAAGGAGCCGGGTTCACCGTCAAGGTGGTTTACGGATCAGAAGAGTGGCTGCGGCTCGGTGTCGTCTCCCGCACTGATCCAGGAGCCGGGAAGATGGCTCCCAAGGGTTCCCAGATCACCCTTTATGTGGTTTAGCTCGCCGCTGTTGATCCGGTCATTGCGCCTGAGTAGGTAGAATGTTCTCGTTCTGATCATTTCACCCCGAGGAGAGCTATGCCTACCCCGATGATGAGCACATTCACAACCGTCGTTATCGGCATAGTTGCGGTCATCATTGAGATCCTGGCGATCTTGTTGTGGCGGAGGAAGAGGTTCATCAAAGCAGTGCAGTCTCGCGGCTGGAGCTTTAATCCGACCTGTGATGACTCCGTCATCATCGGTTTGAACCAGTCCCCCTTTGGCGTCGGCTTCAACCGCAAAGCCGACGACATGGCTTCTGGAACAACATCGACCGGTCGACCTTTCCGCGCCTTCGAGTATTACTGCTCGGAGTGGAGCACCGGGAACTTCGCTTGGGTGGTGACCATTCCTTTGGCCCAGTCCTATCAGGATTACCACCTGATTCACCACAACGCCTTCCTGCCTGATATCGAAGGTATTCCGGACCAGGTCGGCCAGTTCAACGCCTACGCAAGTTCTGCCGATTTCCGCTCTGCCCTCACCCCGGTGATCTCCGACTTGGCCCACGAAATGCTCGGCTTCAACAATGAAAAGCCCCTATCGATTAGCGTCGATCATAACCAGCTCTGCGTTCTCGGTGTTCGCCAATCAAATCTGGATGACAGTGCCACAATCATCGAGCTAGCCGACCAGATGGCCACGAGAATTGACCAGAACCCGTCTCTAACTCAGTTCAGCGGAGTCCCGGTTCCGACTCAATTAGCTGTCCAGCACCGGCCTTTCTGGGAGGTGCGTGACCGGGATGACTCGCTATTGGAATTCGTTGCTTCCACCCGCTCGGGCTACGACCATCGGGCAACCAATATCGTCATCTGCGCTGACCCAGTGCTGCCCTTCATCGCTCTCGAACACAGCTGGAAGACTAAAACCACCGGTAGTGACGGAAAGACTCGAGTGTCGGACCATTCCGAAGAGATATTCGAGATTCGTCCCCAATTCTCCTTCGCTGATCTGGGGATCAATACCGGGATGTTGAGCAGATTCACCTACGGCCCCAAGGTAGAGTTTGAATCCATCGACTTCAACAAGGAATTCTCGGTGCGCAGTTCAAACCCGAGGTTTGCCTACGACGTCATCCATCCACGTCAAATGGAGTACCTCCTCGCCCAAGAGGAGGTGTTCCCCTTCGGTTACTCCGCCCGCGACGGAGTGCTGCGGGTTCAACTGAGGGATATCAGAACCTCCTATGTGGTGAAGGCGGATGAGGTTATTCGAGGATTCCTCAGACGCATCCCGGGGTGGGTGTGGGAAAACCTCGGCCACCAACAGCCACCACAGGTGTAACCGGTTCAGCCGACTTATCCGCCCCAGCGGCGACTAGGCCGCCTGGGGCGGGCAACATCGATCACAGTTTGCGGGGGATGAAGGAGTCGACGGCGTCCGGCTTCTGGGCGCAGCGATCCGCGAGTCTCTCGGCCACGATGAAGGCCAACTCCATCGCCTGATTACGATTCAGCCTGGGGTCACACACCGTCTCGTAGCGGTCCGCCAGGTCATCCTCGGATAGCTGGAAGGCCCCGCCGGTACATTCGGTCACGTCGTCGCCGGTCAGTTCACAGTGGATACCGCCTGGCCAGGTGCCTAGCTCGTCGTGAATATCGAAGAAGGAGTTCAGTTCCGAGACCACGTCGGCATATTCACGGGTCTTGAAGCCTTTGGCAGTGGAGTGGGTATTGCCGTGCATCGGATCACAGATCCACACCACCTTGCGTCCCGTGGCTTCGACCGCCTCGATGATGCTAGGGAGAGTGTTGCGGACGTTCTTGGCTCCTAGCCGGGTGATCACTGACATGCGTCCCGGGACGTGATTCGGGTCGAGCTTGTCGAGTAGTTTGACGACTTCGTCACCGGTTGCAGACGCGCTGATCTTGACCCCGATCGGATTCTGGACGTGACGCAAAAGCTCAACGTGGGCACCGTCAAGTTGCCGGGTGCGCTCCCCGATCCAGACCATGTGGGCCGAACAGTCGTAGGGTTCCTGGGAGCGGGAATCCACCCGGGTCAGGGCGTGCTCGTAGTCGAGCAGGAGAGCTTCGTGACTGGAGAAGAAATCGACGGTCGAGATCTGCTCGTCGGGGGTGCCGCAGGCGATCATGAAAGCTAAGGCGCGAGTGATTTCGTCGGCGAGGGCCTCATAGCGGGAATCGACGTTGGAGTTGGCGACGAAGGACTTATTCCAGGCATGGACCGAACGCAGGTCCGCAAACCCACCCTTGGTGAAGGCCCGGATCAAGTTCAGCGTCGCCGCCGAAGCATTGTAGGTGCGCAACAGACGCGTCGGGTCGTGGCGGCGCGCGTCCTCAGTGAACTCGAAGCCATTGACGGCGTCTCCACGGTAGGCAGGCAGGGTCACCCCGTCCCGGGTCTCGGTATCGGAAGAGCGCGGCTTGGCATACTGGCCTGCGAGACGGCCGACCTTGACGACGGGAACCTGAGCCGCATAGGTCATCACGATGGCCATCGACAACATGACCTGCAGCTTGTTCTTGATGTTGTAGGCGTTGACCGAGGCGAAGGTCTCGGCACAGTCCCCGCCTTGAAGGAGGAAGGATTTGCCCGCCGCCACATCGGCGAGGCGATCCCGCAAGTCATCGCACTCCCCGGCGAATACCAGCGGAGGCAAAGAGCGCAGCTCAGCGATCGCCGTCTTGACCTGGTCGAGGTCAGCGTAGGTGGGTTGCTGCGGGGCAGCTAAGGAACGCAAGAGAGTCAAAGACGGGATAGCTTCAGGCATGGGCTAACTGTAGCCCGGAACCCTCCATCAAGCACATGCACTCGATTACTGGACCTAAGACAAGGGCTAATACCCGGCTGGCACCTGGGTCACTAGCTCGTCGACGTCACTGGGCATCGTGGGTTTGCGCTTCGGAATCGGGCTTAGCTAGACGCTCCCGGCTGCGATCACGCTGAGCACGTTTGGCGACCAGCTCACGCTGCATCCAAGTAACCGAGGCGTCGACGTCGGAGTAGGGACGCCCCGACATCATCATCAAGGTGTACATCACCTGGTCAGCGATGGCCCTCTCCAAGAGGTGCGGCTGACCCCGGAATTTATACCACCTCGACATCCGGATCCGAGGCCCGAATTCGACGAGTTTGCGGCCATAAAGCTCAGGGATGGTGACGATCGGGCTGATCACGGCAGGAATCACGGGGACGGCATTCTCCAAGATCGCCTTCGCCACCAAGGAAGAGCCGCGGTGTAAGGCTCCGTCAGGGGAAGGGAGGGTCTCAGGGAACATGACCACAACCTTGCCGTCATAGAACCCTTCGGCAGCGTCCAGAAGCAGGCTCTGCATCGGGTCACGTCGTCCGGCGATCTTGCGAATCGTCTGGGATACCTTATTCGAGCCGAGGACGACGGCGTCGCGGCCCACCGCAGACTTCATCACGATGGCGTCACTGGCGTGAATGTGAGTGGCCACCACGAGCACTGGCCCGCGCGTAGGCAGATTGTCGATGTCCTTGACGAAAGGAGTGAACTTGCGTCCCAGAATGGAGCGGCGGGCTTCCTGAATGGACTCGTCATACCCGGTTTCGGGGATGTCGGGGAACTGCTGATCACTCATGGGTTGCGAATCTCCGGTTTGGTGACGCCTTCGAGAGGGGTTGCTCTCACACGGGCAGCGATCTCGGCTTCGCTCAGCTCTCCAGATTTCACCCGTGATCCATAAAGGTCGACGTATTCCTGCCCGGTGAGTTTCTGGATTTCAGCCATGATGGAACTCGTCACCCATCTCAGCGTGGAAAGCTGATGACGTTGGCCGACGAATTCCGAGAAAGAAACGGGGGTCCCGATCACGATCTGAGCGCGTCTCAGCCGAGGCAGACCGAACCTGCCTTTGACGAACTGGGTATCAATCATGCCGACCGGGATCACCGGAACGTCAGCTTCGAGGAGCATACGGGCGACCCCGGTGTGGCCCTTGTAGAGACGCCCATCGACGGAACGGGTCCCTTCTGGGAAGATGCCGACTAGACGTCCAGCACGCAGAGCCTCGACGACGGGCTTCATCGCGTCGGCAGACTGCCTACCCCCGGCGCGGTCGAGGGCAATCTGACCGGTGGCCCTCATGAACCAGGCAACCACCTTGGACCAGAATCCCGAGTTGCCCTGGAACAGCTCGATCTTGGCGGGGAAGGTGATCTGGCGTTTGATCACCGAAGGAACCATGTAGGTCTCTGAGGCGGACAGATGGTTCGCGGCAAGCAGGTAGCCGCCAGTTTCGGGAATGTTGTCTGCCCCGACGACGCGCGGACGCAGGTAGCAGCGAGTCAGCGGAATAAACAAGGCGTTACGGAAGAAGAAATACCATTTTGTGCCCATCGCTACTGATTCCCTTCGCCCTGGATTACCGCTTTGGTGCCCCGTCACAGATATCTTGACGGCTGTGATCTCACCGCTCCAGATTCCCGTCCCTCAATGCTAGCGCACGCCCTGACTTACACCACGACACAAGGGCCGTTGTCGCAGGTATGTCACACTAGAGGGGTGAAGTTTTTCAGCCGGGCACGGCGTCCAGGAGACCCTGACGACGTCAATCGTCGCTTCAACGAGATCGTCGCCGATCAAGGCTTCCCCAGCCTCGACCCCTTCTCATTCGATGAGGCGATGGAGTCTGCTCATCCAATCAACTCCGCCGAGGCTGAGGCGATGAATCCGGCTCCGATTCGTCCCCGCACACCCACCCTCCTAGCCTGGTGCTGTTTCCTGCTCGGGGTAGGGCTCGCCCTGGCTGCAGCCTTCGGTGTCAGCCTCCCCACCTGGCTACGCTGGGGCTCCCTCATCCTCGGCGTCGCTGGCCTGGCCTGGCTGATCACTCTCATCCCCAGACACCGTCGCGACGACCACCTCGACTGGCGGGTGTGACGATCCCTCGTCTTGGCTAGCGTCTACCCTCACGCACTGTTCGACGAGCAAGATCGGCGGCACCAATCAACCCCGCATTATTGCGGAAGTGCGCGAGTTCGATCCGGGCTTCGTCTCGATGCCCGCGACCGGTCAGGTGACGTGAAAATGCCCGCCTGGCTGGCTCGATGAGCAACTCCCCAGCCTCGGACACTCCCCCTCCGATGACGAATAAGTCAGGATCGAGGGCTGCGGCCACATCAGCGAGCCCTTTACCGAGCCATTCTCCGACGTCACCGACCAACTCAATCGAGGTTCGGTCACCGGCAATGGCTAACTCAGTGACCATCTGCCCAGTAATAGCGAGCGGGTCTGCGCCGGATACTTCGATGAGTTTCTGCGCCGCCGGGGAACCTTCTTTGATCAAGGCGCGTGCGTCTCGGGTCAAGGCGTTGCCAGAGGCGTACTGCTCCCAACAGCCACGGTTACCACACGGACACCATTGACCGTCCTGGACGACTGTCATATGCCCGAACTCGCCCGCCATCCCGAACGCGCCTCGAAACAGTTCGCCGTTGATCACTACACAGCCACCGATGCCGGTACCGAGGTTGATATCGACCATCACCTTGGCGCCACGCCCGGCACCGAAGGTGTACTCCGCCCAACAGGCAGTATTTGCGTCATTGTCGATCCAGACCTCGTAGGGCAGCCTGGCGGTCAGTTTCTCTTTCAGCGGCTCATCGCGCCACGCCAGGTGGGGTGAGAAGCGGACGACGGAGCCTTCCGCATTGACCCATCCGGCAGCACCGATTCCGACGACTCGGATCTCGTGATTGCGGCTGAATTCTTCGCAGATCTCGACGATGGTGTCTTCCACTGCTCGGGCAGAGGTGGTCGGGCTGGGGCGGACGATCTTGTCAACGATGGTGCCGTCTTCGGCGACCACTCCGGCGGCGACCTTGGTCCCGCCGATGTCAATACCCACAGCTAACATGATGGTGTTCTCCCCATTCTCGGCATAGTCGTAATCGTATTCGGTTTTATCTTGTCTGCTGACGACGCAAACCTGGGGGCTTCGTTATTGCTGTTCTGGGCCACGGCACCGAGGTCTGAGCGTACAGGCTTTCGTAGTCTCCGGTCTTTTCAGGTTGAGTGAGGTGGCCGTAAAACCATCGACCCTGCTCCTTCCGCGAGGGTCAGGGCAGGGCGAGGGAAGAGGATGTGTCTCAATTTTGGCCGGTGATTAAGCGTAGCGGGCTGCTCCGACGAGAGGCATCGAGTAGAGGCCGGCGACTCGAATACCGCGGCGCGGGTTGGCTGCGTGGACGATCTTGCCGTTGCCGATGTAGATACCGACGTGACCGATCCCGGAGTAGTAGAAGACCAAGTCACCCGGTTGAAGCTGGCTGACCGAAATCTTGGTGCCGGCGCGATACTGGGCACCTGCGGTACGAGGAATCGAGATGCCTGCCTGGCGGTAAGCCATCATGGCCAAACCGGAACAGTCATAGGAGCTGGGGCCGGTGCCACCCATGCGGTAATTCTTGCCGACCTGGGCCATGCCGTAAGCAACGATGGTGCTGGCGCGGCTGCCGTCGGGAGCGGGGACGAAGGGCGCTTCTTCGCGAGACGCTGCGGCGCGATTGGCGTTCGCCTGGTTTTCAGCTTCCTGACGACGGAACAACTCCTGCTGTTGTTCTTGGGTGAGACGAGCGAGGATCGCCTTGGCCTTGGCTTCCTTCTCATCGTATTCCTTCATCAGCTTTTGCTGAGTCTCTTGCTCAAGCTTGATCGAGGCGATGGCCTGCTCTGATTGGGCCTCGAGAGAGAGCAGACGGCCCTGTTCTTCCTGGAAATTCTGCAACTGGGCATTCGTCCGAGAAGAGATGGACTGGCGCGTGGCCAAAGCCTGGATGAAGTCGGAGTCATCGCTGCTGAAGAGGAAGGAGGACGCTCCTGCAAAACCGGAATTCTGGTAGTTCGCCCGAGCAACCTGAGCCACCGTCTGGCGATGCTGGTCAACTACTGCGCGCTGCTTGACGAGATCAACAGATACCTGGTCGTAGGTTTGTTGGGCGGCGGTGAGACGCTGAGTCGATTCCGCATAGGATGCGTCAATCTCTGCGGCTTTGGCCTGAACCTTGTCGAGTTCTGCCTTCGCTTCTGCCACGGTGTCGGGATCAGCCGAAGCAACCGTCGGCATGCCGATAACCGAGAAGGAAGTGAGGAAGACAGCGATGCCCGCTAGTGCCGAAAACAATCGTCTGCGACGAGTTCGCACGATACCTCCAAGTCAGGGTGACCTACTGCTACGCCTATCATTCGTCACACGGAGGAGCGATTCGACTAGATTTGCCAGCCGGGATGCCCTCAGCCCGCTCTAAGATGACACCTGTCATCAGCGAGGAAGATAGCGGTCACCGCGTGAATCTGAGAAAAACTCTAGATCACCTTAAGATTTCTTACAAATATCAGTGACCAGTTTGCTCAATCTTGATGCATCGCCCCTGATCAATGCCCATTGGTGCATTAGGTCTCGGGCCTGGGTGTTTCTTGATCGTCTGTTCCGAGGCGTTGGATCGCGCCATCGCGGTCTTGGGTTACTCTACCTACTCCCGGCCGCACCGCTTGCTCTGTGTTTGGCATAGGCAGCGGTTAGATTAGAGGGGCTATGTGCGCAGACCGCTTCCTCCAGATGTCCATCGACGACCTCGGCACTTACCTATCCGAGGCGAGGTTCTGCGTTGTTGACTTGGAGACTACGGGCGGACGCGAAGCCACCGACATTACCGAAATCGCGGCAATGACGATCTGCGGTGGCGAAGTCATCTCCGATTTCTCCACCCTGGTGCGTCCCCGGGCGAGAATCCCCGCCCACATCCAGCTCCTGACCGGAATCACCAACGAGATGGTCGCCGACGCCCCTCCCATCGAAGCTGTGCTGCCGTCTTTCCTGGAGTTTTCGCGAGGCACCATCTTGATCGCCCACAACGCCAACTTCGACGTCGGCTTCCTCAAGCGGGCCTGCGCCCAATTTGACTATCCGTGGCCGCACTACCCGGTCTTGGACACCTTGTCCCTGGCTCGCAGAATTATCCCTAAGGCAGAAATCGGCAACTACAAACTGGCGACCTTGTCCCAGTTCTTTGCGGTCAAACACTCCCCAACCCACCGCGCACTCGATGATGTGGCCGCGACGGTAGAGGTCTTCCACGGCCTATGCGAGCGGGTCGGAAACTGCGGAGTCCAGACGGTTGAAGACTTGCTCGCCTACTCCCACCGGGTCTCGAAGGAGCAGCGGTCGAAGAAGGCCTGGTCCGATACTGCCCCTCAGCTTCCGGGGGTGTATTGGTTCTACTTTGATCACCCAGGCTCTTCAACCCGTCCTGGACGCCGAGAGATTCTCTACGTCGGGAAATCGGTGAATCTGCGCTCACGGACGCGATCGTATTTCACGTCGAGTGAGACGCGTTCCCACATCACCGAGATGGTTCGGCTGGCGTCGGGGATGGACTACGTCGTGTGTGAGACAGGGTTGGAGTCGGAAGTGCGTGAGTTGCGCCTGATCGAGTCACACCTGCCTCGCTACAACCGCAGATCGAAGCGTCAACGAACGATCTGCTGGGTCAAACTCACCGATGAGGCTTTCCCGAGGTTATCGATCGTGAGAAAGCGAGGGTCAGACGGCTACTACCTCGGGCCGTTCTCGACGCGCGCGACGGCCACGGAGGTTCAACGGGCGATCTGGGATGCCTTCCCGATTCGACAGTGCACCCACACCATCCCCGGCCCGATGGCATCGTCATGTCCAGTCGGAGAACTCGGCAGGTGCCTGAAACCATGCGAGCACCCAGATTGTGCCGAGGACTACGCCGAGGTGGCGAACCTGCTTCGGGCCCTCTTCGAGGGGGATGTGACGGCAGGGATCAATGCCCTCGGTGCCAGAATCGGCAAGTTAGCTAGTCAGGAGCGGTTTGAGGAGGCTCAGACGGTGTCGCGACGGTTAGAGACCCTCTTGGAGGCCAGCCACCGCACCCACCGCCTGCGCGGATTGGTATCTTGTCCGGAGATCATCGCGACGAAGGCTACGGACGCCGGGTGGGACATCCACGTCATCCGCTATGGACGCTTGGCCCACGCCGTCCGCGTCGGTCACGACGATAACCCACCTCAGGTTGCAAGACGGTTGCGTGATCTCGCTGAGGTGGTGCCCGCCCCGCCGATGGGATTGCCTGCGGGGTCGGTGGAGGAGGCTGAACGGATTGCGGCGTGGATGGAGTCGGGGGTGCGCCTCTTGGACCTTGACGGGGTCTGGTCAGAACCACGCCTGGCGCAAGTCTCACACCCTGATCTTGTCGCGATGGTGCATCAGCATTGGGACGACGTCGAGGGCTGACCCTTTGGCAGGTTGGCCGGTCATACTCCGTATTTTCGACCCACCACCACCTTGGGCACCGCCACCACCTCGGGCACCTGCTCTACCCCCGGGCACCCGCACCATCTCCGGGAGATGGCTACCGCTTCTGGCAATGGCGCTACCTCGGTAACTTAGCGTCAAGCCAGCACATCCAACCCAGCGTCTCCCCCCCCTCTCTAAAATCCAACGTAGGACCCCGGAAGGGGCCCTACGCCGTAAGAGATTGGGTTTGCCGATTAGGCGATCTCGACCGATTCGATGAGGACGGGTTCGAGCGGGTGATCGCGACCGTCAGTAGCGACGTTGGCGATCTCGTCTACGACGCGCCTGGACTCGTCGTCGGCGACCTCACCGAAGATGGTGTGGCGGTGGTTCAGCCACTCGGTCGCGGCAACGGTGATGAAGAACTGGGAACCGTTGGTGTTCGGGCCGGAGTTAGCCATCGCCAACAGGTAGGGCTTGTTGAAGACGAGTTCGGGGTGGAATTCGTCGACGAAACGATAGCCGGGGCCGCCGGTGCCGGTGCCGAGGGGGCAACCGCCTTGGATCATGAAGCCAGCAATGATGCGGTGGAAGTCGAGACCGTCGTAGAAGTTACCGGTGGTCTTTTCGCCAGACTCGGGATCGATGTACTCCTTGGTGCCGTTGGCTAGCCCAGCGAAGTTTGCCACCGTCTTGGGTGCGTGATCCGGGAAGAGGTTGATCACGATATCACCGTAGTTGGTGTGCAGCGTGGCTTTGGTAGCTTTCTCGCTCACTGAATAGTCCTTTCGGTTGCTCTATCGACCCATCTGACTGTGGGCCCAACGTCATCGATCTTACCTAACCACCGCAATCAGACATAGACCAGGTTTTCGCGTTCCCGCAGCCCTAATCCAGGCAACGAATTGCCTCACCAGGTAAATTGGGGATGTCCAGAAGCTCGCAGCTTGTGCCAGTGCCGGCATGAGTGAGCCGCAGCACTACTTAAGGAGTCCCGGTGAAGAAGAATCCCGAGGGGAAGAAGCGCCATCCGTTCCGCAAGTTTCTCCTACTATCCGCCCTTGGTTATGGTGGCGTGAAGTTAGTGAA
>JAEZZG010000046.1 GCA_023442485.1 Actinomycetes bacterium
TCCCAGCCCAGATTAGTCAAGGAATCACACAGTCTCTCTGTCGAGATCTCACCTTGGGGCACCAGAACCCGGTTGATCGGGTCGAAGAAGTCGTCGAACATGGGGAAGTAGTCAGCCAGATTAGACAATGACTGCTCCTCTTCAGGGACCAGATCTGGGGTGATCCCCACATCGGCGAGCATCCGCACCGTCTTATTTCCGACCGCCGCGATCTTGACCCCTTGCAAAGACCTCACGTCGAGACCGTACTCGCGGAATGAATCGATCATGGTCTGCATGACGTTGGGTGTGGTGATAACTAGCCAACGGTATCGACCGTCTATCAACCCTAGGATCGCCTTCTGCAGCCCAGCGGGATTACGGGCAGGGGCAACCTCAATCGTCGGCAGCAATATCGGTTTGGCTAGGCAGTTTTCAAGTTCGGTGGCGACGGAGAGCAGAATCTCGGAGGTGCACGGGACCAGACAGGTCCAGTCGCGTAGCGGAGCGTCCTCGAAGGTACTGATCCCGCGTGGTCGGTGGTTCGTCCAACTTCCGATGGCCAGGTGCAGGGTCGTCTCGGACGATAGGGCCTCGCTGGCCAAACGATTAGCGAGCCGGTTCAGCGGGGCAGACACGCAGTATTGGTCGTAGCCGCCGAGATTGACGATAGCTAAGACGTCGTCTTTGGCATCAAACCCTGCCCGAAGCAGCAGCCGCACCAGGACGGGGAGGCGATCCATCGTCGAGATGATCACCATGTCTTTCGTCCAGGAGATGTCCTTGACCGCGACCCGACCCCCTGGGTCCTGCCAGACGGTTAGCCCAGACGTTAGCGGCAAAGACCGGCCAAGGTAGTAGGGCAACATCATCTCGGCTGGAATCGTCGGTTCGACCCCCACCCTCATCCCGAGGCGGCGGCAGAAAGCGGCCTCTTCGTTCCAGGCGTTGCTGAGGTAGGCGCTGGTTTCGACGAGTCGCAGGATGTGGATGGGTTGATCGGCGATCTCGGCGTAATAGGATTCAAGGTCGAGCTCATCGGTGACGACGATTTTCTCGCACGATTCAGGTAAGGCGACAGGCATCAGAGATAAGGAGTCGATCAACTCCGCTGAATCAGCGAGTACCACACTGATTTTGTCGATGGTTGAGGAACGGCGTCGCGATAGCGGATTCAAAGCCGGTAACTGGCTGGGCGGCACACCGCTGCTGAAGACGACGGTGGCAACCGACGAACCTGTGCGCGCGTCGTGATTATCTGATCCCCTGGGCGGCGGATTAGCCGCCGAATTGTTGAGATTGCTTTCCATGCTGCGTCCCCGTAAAACAATCAAAACAAAGAAAGCCCCCAGGTAGTGGAGGCTCTTTGCAGAAAAACTAAGCGTGAAGCGAGAGCTACTTGCCAGCCCTACGACGCTGGATGCGCGTCTTCTTCAGCAGCTTGCGGTGCTTCTTCTTGGCCATCCTCTTGCGGCGCTTCTTAATGACAGAACCCACGGTTTGCCTTCCCCTTGAACATATAGTTCGGTTTTGTTCTTCCCCGAGACCCCGATGAGGGGAACCTCGAGCTAATCGGATGAATGTGATTTTGTTTAGCTAGGAACTGTTCAGCCCGACCGAGCCGTAAGCTGAGAGCCAGTCGCCCCAGACTCGCCTAGTGTAGCGCTATTACAACAGTGGAAGAAATTCTTCTCACCCTGGCGGCTACCTGATCGGCCAGGGATGCCGCCGCAACAAGTCGGCCCAGGCCTAGACATCGATGCTGACTGAGGGGCACTCGTTTCCTCGATGACCTGCCTAGTCAGCTCGATTCTCGTCGGGGTTCGACGTGAACAGCCGGGTGAAGTGATCGGACTTAGCGGTGGACGCCTCGATGGCGTCGGCAATCGTCGTCCGCAACCGGCCGCGATCGAGTTGACGCAATCCGGCAGCGGTGGTGCCGCCCGGCGATGTCACCGCTTCACGAAGCTGCGCAGGGTGGCCCGACTTAGCCATGACGGCGGAACCGTAGAGGGTCTGCGTCGTCAACGTGGTAGCTAAGTGACGCGGAATTCCCAGGCCGACTGCCGCGTCGATCATCGCCTCGGCGACGGCGAAGATGAAAGCCGGGCCTGAACCAGAGACAGCTCCGGCAGCGTTGATCACGGATTCGTCGACGACGACGCTAGACCCGACGGCGTTGAAAATACTTTGGGCGGTGTCCAGGCCAGAAGGGTCGGTGCCTGCGGCTAGAACCGTCATTCCACAGCCTTGCTGGGCCGGGGTGTTGGGCAGAGCGCGAATCACGCTGACGTGGGGGCCCGCATGGGCTTCAAGAGTGGAGATGGGGACGCCCACGGCGACACTGATCACCACCGAGCCCGGGCGAAGCGCATCGGCGATCTCGTCCAGCACAGCGCTTACTTGGGCAGGCTTGACCGCAACCAGGATGATCGACGCATTCTTCACTGCGGTCACGTTGTCGCTGCTGTGGGTGCCGAGTTTTTCAGCCAGGGCTGCACTATGTTCTGGATTCTTCGTGGTCAACCAGATCCTTTGCGTCTCCCAGCCGTCATTGATCAACCCTGAGACGATAGCCGTTGCCATCGTCCCTGCACCAATGACCGCCAGGTTCTTCGACTGGCAACCCTGCTCGATGCTCGACATCATCGCGCCTCTACTAGCAGTTCCGCGATCTGGATGGCATTCAACGCAGCTCCCTTGCGCAGATTATCGGAGGTGATGAACATAGCTAGCCCGTGACCGGGGGCGACAGACTGGTCAGCGCGAATCCTTCCCACGAGCGACGGATCAACCCCGGTGGCTTTGCGCGGGGTCGGCACGGAATCCAAGGTGACCCCGGGTGCGGTTTTGAGTAGCTCGACGGCCTGGTCGACGCTGATTTGCTCGCGGAATTCGGCGTTGACGGCCAATCCGTGCCCGCTGAAGGTGGGGATGCGCACGCAAGTGCCGGAGACGAGGAGATCGGGGATGTGCAAGATCTTGCGGGATTCGTTACGGAGTTTGAGTTCCTCATCGGTCTCACCGGAGCCGTCATCGGCCAGGTTGCCTGCCCAGGGGACGGCGTTGAACGCGATCGGTTCGACATAGGGGCCGAGATCGTCGGTGCTGATGGCGCGACCGTCGAAGGTCAGGTCCCGCAGATTCGCCGCTGCCGCGTCGCGAACCTGACGTTCCAGGGTGGACACCCCGGCGATGCCAGAGCCCGAGGTCGCCTGGTAGGTGGAGACGACGAGGCGGGTCAGCCCGGCTGTCCGGTGGAGGGGGGCGAGCACTGGCATCGCTGCCATCGTCGTGCAGTTCGGGTTCGCAATGATGCCCTTGGCGGGGTGGAGGGCGTCTTCGGGGTTCACCTCGGACACGACGAGGGGAACGTCAGGATCGAGACGCCACGCAGAGGAGTTATCGATGACGGTCGCGCCCGCTTCGGCAACCTGGGGAGCCCACTGCTTTGAGGTGGAGCCGCCGGCTGAGAACAAGGCGATGTCGATGCCGGAGAAGTCCGCGGCGGCGATGTCTTCGACGACGATCTCGGCGCCGCCGAAGCTGAGTCTCTTGCCCGCCGAGCGCTCAGAGGCGAAGAAACGAATGTCGTCAAGAGGGAAGTGACGTTGTTCAAGGAGGGTCCGCATGACCCCGCCGACCTGGCCGGTGGCTCCAAAAACTCCAATGCGCATGGCCTCTAGTCTAGACAGGTGACAAGTGGGTTCATGGTGTTGTCCATCTGTGAGGCCGGTCGGGTATCGTGGAAGGGAGAGTGGTTAGCGACGGTGTCATTTGCGTCGTGTGACCAAGATTGCCGTGGAAGGTCGAGGTGGGATGGCTAACGTCGATGCGACGATTTTGATTGTGGCTGCTGCCGCTGTGTTATTTGTGGCGTTGCTGACCCTGATCGCCTTGTTCGTTCCTAAGGGAAGGAAGGGACGGAGCTAGGTTAGGGGTGGCGCAGACGAAGCGGCGGTTAGGTCTTGCCCGTCACGAGCGAAGTTCACCTGAGCCTAGGTCAAGTTCGATGAGATGGAGATTAGAACACGATGGTCTATGTGATCCCGGATAAAGTGCCAGACGGCGTCCACCCGGACCTGCTTGCGCTGTGCTGGATGATCGGTCGCTGGGAGGGGAGCGGCCACGGTGAAGATGACGGCGGCAAGTTCCGTTTCGGCCAGACCTTGGAGTTGTCGAGCAACGGCAAGCCTTATCTGCACGTCATGTCGCAGATTTACAGTCTCGATCAGAAAGGCAACCCGGCGGAGCCGCTCGTGGTTGAGTCAGGATTCTGGTTCCCTCATTCTGATGCTTCGGTAGATCTGACCTTGGCTTCTTCGGCTGGATGGTCGGAGCTGTGGATGGGCAAGATCACCGGCCCCAAGATTGAGCTGCGGACGGACGCCGTCGTCAGAATGCCAGATGCTGACGTCGCCTATACCGCAGGCCACCGCCTCTACGGTTTCGTCGATGGGCAGTTGATGTGGGCCTATGACCGCGCCGTTGAGGGCGGGGAGTTGAAGCCCTACATGTGGGCCCAGTTGGTCAAAGTTGCCGAGTAGCCCCTAGACGGTGGCCAAGACGCGACCCTGCTTCGGTAGGCAATGGTTCGGTGCCGCCCCGGACCCTGACCGGGACGCGTCCGTCCTGGAAGGTTGCGGAGTACGCCCGGTGCCGCCGTCGCCAGTCGTCTGAAGCCAAGAACTTGGCGTTGACTAGTTTTCGTATCCGTCGGCTAAGTAGCTGTCATGAAACTGCCAGGTGAGAGGATGATCCCCATGCCAGATTTGGTCACAGTAACTCAGGGAGTGGATCAGGGTTTGGCCTGGCATTACGGCGACCCGATGCGCGAACAGTTAGCGATCGAGTCCGGACGCGGCGTCTTGGCGTTGACGAACCGGGATGTGTTTAGCGTCACGGGCCCCGATCGGCTCACCTGGCTCCACTCTCTGACGAGTGCGCACCTGAGTGCGATTCAGCCAGGCGAATCCTGCAACGCCTTGATCCTGGACCATAACGGACGCATTGAATACGTCATTGCCGGGGTCGACGATGGTGAAACCCTTTGGGCGTGGACTGAACCTGGACGCGGAGCCGACCTGGTTGCGTGGCTAGAGTCAATGAAGTTCATGATGAGAGTCGAGGTCTGCTCTCGTGAAGACCTTGCCGTGGTGTGGGTTGGCGCCGAACTCCCGATTGCCCAATCGGGGCCGGTGAGGGTCTCAGACGTCGGCGCTGGCCGGGAGATTTTTGTCCCGCGCGAACACGTCGATGCAACTATTTCGCAACTGTTGTGCAATGGTGGTGAACCCGTCGGAACCTGGGCTTGGGAGGCAATCAGGATCGCCGCCGGTGTGCCTCGGATCGGGGTCGACACAGATTTCAAGACCATCCCTAATGAGATTGGCCTCTACGCAACCCACCTTGAAAAGGGGTGTTATCGCGGACAAGAGACGGTGGCTAGGGTGCATACCCTCGGCCGTCCACCTCGGCGTCTCGTGTTGTTGCTTCTTGATGGCTCCATGGTTGATTTGCCTAGCAGCGGGGCTCAGATCGCCACCGAGGCGGGGAAAACTGTCGGAACCGTCGGCTCGGTCTCCAGCCATCACGAACTCGGCCCCATCGCCCTCGCGCTGATCAAACGCAACACCGACCCTCACCAGACCCTCAGCGTCGGTGAGATCGCGGCCAGCCAAGAGATTCTCGTCGACCCTGAGGTGGGGTTGCACATTCGTCCCGTCCTAGGCTGAGGACGGGACGAGCCCTCCGACGTAGACGGGTAACCGGCGACCCAGGGGTCCGGCTTAGCCTTACTTCTTGCGCTTATTGCGGGCCTTCGCCCTCTCCGTCGCGGACAGGACGGTCTTGCGGATTCGCACCGCGTCCGGGGTTACTTCGAGACATTCGTCGCCGGCGCAGAACTCTAGCGACTGTTCCAGAGACAAGACCCTCGGCGGCACCAGCCGCTCTAGCTCCTCGCCGGTCGAAGAGCGCACATTCGTCAGATGTTTCTCCTTGGTGGGGTTGACGTCCATATCGTCCGGGCGGGCATTCTCGCCGACGACCATCCCCTCATAGACCTCGTCGCCGGGCGAAATGAACAAGGTGCCTCTAGCCTGCAGATTGAAGAGGGAATAGGAAGAGACGGTACCTTGACGGTCAGCAACCAGGGAACCCGTGGTGCGGTTACGCAACTCACCCACCCACGGGGTATAGCCTTCGCTGACATGGTTCATGATTCCGGTACCCCGGGTCTCGGTGAGGAATTCGGTGCGGAAACCGATCAGGCCACGAGCGGGGATGATGTAGTCCATCCTGACCCACCCGGTGCCGTGGTTGACCATATTCTCCAGGTTTGCCTTACGGACCCCCATCAGTCTGGTTACGGTTCCCAGGTATTCCTCCGGGACGTCGATGGTGAGCCGCTCCGTGGGTTCATGAATCACCCCGTCAATCGTCTTCGTCACGACCTCCGGTTTACCGACGGTCAGCTCGAAACCCTCGCGCCGCATCATCTCCACCAGCACCGCGAGCTGCAGTTCACCACGCCCTTGAACCTCCCAGCTATCGGGGCGGTTCGTCGGCAACACCTTGATCGAGACGTTGCCGACCAGTTCTTGATCCAGACGGCTCTTCACCAGTCGGGCGGTGAGCAACTTCCCCGATTTGCCAGCCAACGGAGAGGTGTTGATGCCGATGGTCATCGCCAAGGACGGCTCATCCACATGAATCAGGGGAAGTGGGCGCGGATCATTCGGGTCGGCCAGGGTTTCTCCGATCATGATCTGATCAATGCCGGCTATCGCGATGATGTCTCCAGGGTGGGCCTCGTCAACCGGAATCCGATCTAGCGCCTCGGTGATCAACATCTCGGAGAGTTTCACATTGGTGACGGTCCCGTCGGTGCGGCACCACGCCACCTGCTGCCCTCGCTTGATGGTCCCCGAAATCACCTTGCACAAGGCCAAACGTCCAAGATATGGGGATGCGTCCAGCTTCGTGACGTGGGCTTGGAGAGGGGTGTCTTCCTCGTAGCTGGGGGCGGGAATATGCTCCAGGATCGCCTCGAATAAGGGATTCAAGTTGGGTGAATCCGGGAGTTCGCCGTTGCCAGGTTTGGTCAACGAGGCGCGCCCGGCCTTCGCCGCGCAGTAGAGGATCGGGAAGTCAAGGACGGCTTCCTCGTCGTCACTGATCAAATCCATGAAAAGCTCATAGACCTCGTCGATCACCTCGTCGATTCGAGAATCGGAGCGGTCAACCTTGTTGATCACGACGATGATGGGGAGTCTCTTCTTCAGAGCCTTAGACAACACGAAGCGGGTTTGCGGAAGCGGCCCCTCAGAGGCATCAACGAGAAGCAGGACACCGTCAGCCATCTCCAGACCCCGCTCCACTTCGCCGCCGAAGTCAGCGTGTCCGGGGGTGTCGATGATATTGATCGTGACTTTTTCGCCGTTGACGACGTGTTTGACGGCGGTGTTCTTCGCCAGAATCGTGATGCCCTTTTCGCGCTCAAGATCCATCGAATCCATGACCCGGGTCTCAACATCTGCGCCTTCACGAAACGCCCCCGACTGCCACAACATGGCATCGACCAGAGTGGTCTTTCCGTGGTCGACATGGGCGACGATGGCGATATTGCGGAGGTCTTGGCGTAGCGGCATCACTGGACTTTCTAGAGGGGCTAGGCCTCGGTCGCCGACACAAACAAAGTCTGTGGGTGCGACCGAGCCGATTTAAAACAGCGACAAGGATTGTACGCGCATGAAAAGATTTCTCGTCAATCCTTCCGTCCCTAACGTGGCGGCTAGTCGGCCAACACGTCGAAGATTGGGACGGGCGCATCGTCAGGGATGGCAACGGCAAGAGGCCGGGCACCTGCTCAAGGACGCAGATGCCCGGCCTCCAGTTTCTATCTGTCTAAGCGACGCTAGTTCAAGTCGGTGCCCGCTCAGCTAGAGATGCCTGGCATGACGCCGAGAGAGCCGAGGCCAGTCAAGAGACACAGCACCAGCAAGAATCCGATCGACCATCCTGAGACCTTCTTTAACAAGGTCGCCTCGATATCCTTCTCGCCGACTGCAGTGGCAGCAATAGCGAGGTTCTGTGGGCTGACGATCTTGCCGATACCGCCACCGATGGTGTTTGCAGCCAGCAGCAGGGAAGGATCGGCGCCCACTTGAGCTGCTGCGGTGGACTGCAGATTCGCGAACAGGGCGTTAGCCGAGGTAGCCGAGCCGGCGACAGCAGTGCCAATCCAGCCGAGGATGGGGGAGACGAACGCGAAACCGGCACCGGCGCCAGCTAGCCACTTGCCGATCGAGGCGGTCTGGCCGGAGAAGTTCATCACATAGGCCAAAGCCATCACAGTCGAGATCGTCAAGATGGCGATCCGCAGGTCATAGATGGTCTTGCCGAGGGTCTTGAAGCCTTGGCCGACGGTGAATGGGAACTTCCCGCCCGAAGACGTTGCCGAGTAGACCACGATCACGATGATGGCGGTGATCGCGATCAAGGTGCCTGGGGAGGACAAGGATGCGAAGGTGAACTTGGCGTCGGCAGAGACATTGCCGTCCATCTTCAGTAACTTGCCGTAGAGACCCGGCCAGTTGAAGGTCAGATCGGTGCTCTTGAGGACGCTCGGCAGGTTGACGCCAAGGGTCCACAGCTTGGCAATACCGAAGATGATCACGACCAGCCAGTAGGGCATCAAGCCGATGATCGCCCTGGACGCGCTCAGCTCAGAAGTCGCGTCGGACTTGCACTCGTCCGGAGTGGTGGGCTTGAAGATGAGCAGGTATGCGGTGGTGGCGATGAAACCGAGCAGTGCGGCAACGACGGCGGTTAACTCGTAGCTGAAGTAGGAGGCGCACCACAGGTGAGCGGCGGCGGTGACCGCACCGGAGACCACGGCGACGGACCAGAGCTGTTTGACGCCACGCATACCGTCAAGGATGAAGAGCAGGATCAGCGGGACGAACACCGCGATATAAGGGGTGAGGTGGCCCATCATCCATGCAACCCGGTTGACCTCAGCGCCACCAATCCTGGCTGCGGTGGTGACCGGGATGGCCATGGCGCCGAAACCGACGTTGATGGCGTTGCCGACGATGGTGGCAATGGCTGCCTTGATCGGGTTGATTCCGACGGTGACGAGCATGGCGCCGACGATGGCGACTGGCGCGCCGAAACCGGCGAGACCTTCGAGGAGGCCGCAGAAAGAGAAAGCGATCAACAGGCCCTGGACGCGTTGGTCACCGCGTCCGACCACGTTGAAGGCTGCCCTGACGTCTGCCGATCGTCCCGAAGCCTCGGTCAGGTTGTAGAGCCACACTGCGGCGATGATGATGTAGAGGATGGGGAAGAATCCGAAGACAAACCCGTAGCTGGCCGACAGTAGCGCCAACGTGGTCGGCATGGTGAAGCCGAAGATCGAGACGGCGAGTGCCACACCCAAAGAGATGATTGCGCACCAGTGGGTCTTTACCTTGAACACGCCGAGGAGAACGAAGAACACCAGTAGTGGCAAGATCCCGCAAAGCGCCGAGAGAGATAGCGACCCGGCGACGGGGTCATAGCTTGGGGTAAAGGTAGGCATACAAGGGTCCTAACGTTGAGAAGGATGGGTAAAGCCATGCTGGAAACCTCGGTGAAACCAGATGGCGCCCTTGTCGGGTAGCAAACTCAGGTAGGAAGAGAGTAAGAACTTCTCGACCAGATGGGTGGTATTTCGGGCGAATCAGCCCAGATGTGTGAGAGTCTGACAACTATGTGCGGTTTCTTCAATTCCTTGACCTCAAGCTCAACGATGTGGTAATGGTCAGACCTTTTGGGGTGTCCGATTGTCGGGAGAGGGGCCAGAATCGATACGGTCGGATATGCTTGTCGGTGGCGTAATTCTGTGACGTTAGTTCTGATCCGCTTCGGAGGAGGAGCGCGATCACATCCCTAGTAGAAGGTTGATCAGATGCCTGGCATCATCGTTGTCGGAGCCCAGTGGGGCGACGAAGGAAAAGGTAAAGCGGTCGATCAGATCTCAGACCGCGTTGACTACTGCGTGCGCTTCTCCGGGGGCAACAACGCCGGGCACACCGTCGTCGTCGATGGCGAAAAATTCGTGCTACACCTACTGCCCTCAGGGATTCTCAACCCGCGCACGACAACGGTGCTCGGAAATGGCGTCGTCATTGACTTATCCGTGATGTACCAAGAACTCGCCGAGTTTGAGTCGCGCGGGGTCGAAGTCCAGCACCCCTTGATTTCGTCAGCCGCCCACATCATCGCCCCCTACCACCGCACCCTCGATCAGGTCTCGGAAAGGTTCTTGGGCAAGCGCAAGATCGGCACCACCGGGCGCGGGATCGGGCCGACCTATTCGGACAAGGTAAACCGGGTCGGTATCCGGGTCCAAGACCTTCTCGATGAGGGGATTCTCAGGCAGAAGGTGGAGTCGTCCTTGGCGAACAAGAATCAGACCTTGGTCAAGATCTACAACCGCAACCAGATTGACGCCGACCGAGTCTGTGACGAGTTGCTCAGCTACGCCGAGCAGATCAAGCCGTACATCATTGATTCAGGTCGACTCCTCAACGATGCCCTCGACGCTGGTAAGACGGTGCTCTTTGAGGGTGCCCAGGCCCACCACCTCGACATTGACTTCGGCACCTACCCCTACGTCACGTCTTCTTCGCCGACAGCCGGGGGTGCCTGCACTGGTACCGGTGTCGGCCCGACCCGAATCGACCGTGTAATCGGTATCGCCAAGGCCTACACCACCCGCGTCGGTGAAGGCCCCTTCCCGACTGAACTGTTCGACGAGTCAGGCGAAAAGCTGCGCGCCGACGGTGGCGAATACGGGGCCACCACCGGTCGTCCGCGCCGCTGCGGATGGTTCGACGCGATCTTGGTGGAGCAGTCGGCCAAGATCAACGGGTTCACCGATCTGTTCTTGACGAAACTTGATGTGCTGACCGGGTGGGAGAAGATCCCGGTCTGCGTGGCTTACGACGTCGATGGGGAGCGTATGGACCACTACCCGCTCACCCAATCCCAGCTCCACCACGCCCGCCCGATCTACGAGTACCTGCCTGGCTGGACCGAGGACATCTCTGGGATTCGTGACTTCGACGAGCTGCCCACCAACTGCCGTGACTATGTGCTTCGGCTTGAACAGTTGTGTCATTGCCGGATTTCGGGCATCGGCGTTGGAGCCAGTCGCGACCAAGCGATCGTCCGCCACGACCTCCTCGACTGAACTGGATCACCCGCGCAGCGAGTTGACCTCGGATTGGTCGGCTTCCTCGATTTCTTCGCGGCTCATGCCTAGTAGGTAGAGCACGGAGTCGAGATAGGGCACGTTCACCGAGGTATCCGCCAACTCTTGCAAGGCAGGCTTAGCGTTGAAAGCAATGCCTAGCCCGGCGGCACGCAACATGTCGATGTCGTTGGCTCCGTCCCCGATAGCAACCGTCCTTGACGACGGCAGACCTTCCTGGGCGGCGAATCTTCGCAACGCAGCCGCTTTACCTTCGCGTCCGATGATGGGGCCAATCAGGTTGCCGGTCAGTTTGCCGTCCACGATCTCTAGTTCATTGGCCTCGCAGTAGTCGATCCCCAACGACTCGGCTAGGGGCGCTACCGTCTGGAGGAATCCCCCAGACACGACCGCTAGCTGATTCCCTGCCCGCTTCAAGGTACGAATCAGGGTGCGGGCACCGGCGGTGAGTTTGATCTCGTGTCGGACTTGGTCCAGGACGGAGGCGTCGAGCCCGGCCAATAGTCGCACCCGCTGAATCAGGGATTGTTCAAAGTTCAGTTCGCCACGCATCGCGGCAGCGGTGATCTCGGCGACCGCGTCTTCGACTCCGGCATGGCGGGCGATCAGGTCGATGGCTTCTTGCCTAACCAAGGTGGAGTCGACGTCCATCACCACCAGATGTTTGCCACGTCGTCCGAGACCGCGTTGAGATACCGCGATGGAGGTGTCGGTCCGGGCGGCGATGCTCGGCAGTTCTGCGCGGAGACGGGCCACCTCGACCCCGGACAGACTCAATTCCAGCGTGGTTACTGGCCAGCGGGATAGGCGGCGGATCCGGTCGATGAATCCTCCCTGAGCGACGACGACATCGGTGACTGCGGAGATGGCGTCAGCGGTGAGTGGATTACCTAGTATGGCCACCGCTGCCCGTCCTTTGTGTCTCATGGCTGAATCGCCCTCGCCGTAGGCGTAGTCAACCCGCAAATGGAAGGGGATAGCGGCTGCCGCCACTGCTTTGACGACATCTTCAAGGGGTGAGGTGGTGGAGGTGACTAACAAGACGATGGTGAGCTGATCGCGGACGACGTGGTGCTCCAGGTCGATGACTTCAACATTGAGTGGGGCTAGTGCGTCCAGGACGGAGTGAGTCGCGCCGAAGCGCTGCTCCCCAGTAATGGTGATCTGGACGGTGGGCGTGTCGTCGGACAGACGTGAGGTGCGGGCGGGATCAATCACGCCACTACGGTATCGACAAAATGCCGACTAGGCAGGGCGTGGGGGAAGAATCAGCCAGATGCCACTCAGTGCGACAACTCAACGCAGAGGCAGCCAGCCAAGGTCTTTTGGCAGTCCCTCGGGGTGCGTCAGCTACAAGAAACCTTGACCTGATCTTCGGGGTTACCGCAAGGAATGCATCTGTGTCTCCGCCCCTAAACAAGAACAGACCACGAACCAACACGACCATGACGCAAGCCGTGACAACCGATAAGGTTGGGGTGTGATCGTACTCGTCATTGGATCTGGAGGGCGCGAGCACGCCCTCGCCCTCGCCATCAATCATGACCCGGAAGTCACCGAGGTCCATCTCGCCCCAGGCAATCCTGGAACCGCCTCTTTTGCAACCAACCATCCCGTCGATATATCCGACCACCGAGCAGTGAGCGAACTCTCCCGCTCCATCAACGCCGATCTAGTCGTGATCGGCCCGGAAGCCCCATTAGTGGCGGGTCTGGCAGACGATCTGCGCGCTGACGGGTTCGCCGTCTTCGGTCCATCCGCTGCCGCCGCACAGCTCGAAGGATCGAAGTCATTCGCCAAGGACGTCATGGTGGCCGCAGGGGTCCCCACAGCAGCAGCCGAGTTGTGTGAAACCCCGGAACAGGTCGAGGCGGCGATGGATCGCTTCGGTGCCCCTTATGTGATCAAGAACGACGGATTAGCCGCCGGGAAGGGCGTCGTCGTCACCGATGACCGCGAGGTTGCGTTGGCCCATGCGAAGGAGTGCGGGCGCGTCGTTGTCGAGGAATTCCTTGACGGCCCCGAGGTGTCGCTGTTCATCATCACCGACGGCACCACTGTTCGTCCCCTGCAACCGGCTCAGGATTTCAAGCGCAAGCTCGACGGCGATGCCGGCCCCAATACCGGCGGGATGGGTGCCTACACCCCGCTAGGGTGGCTGTGGGACGGTTTCGTCTACACCGTCATTGACAGCGTCGTCCACCCAACCCTGGAATATATGCGCGACTCTGGCACTCCATTCGTCGGGCTGCTCTATGTGGGTCTGGCGGTCACATCTAAGGGGCCGAAGGTGGTCGAGTTCAATGCTCGCTTCGGTGATCCCGAGACTCAACCCCTGCTTGGGCTTATCGAATCACCACTTGGCCAAGTGCTTCACGCAGCCGCGACCGGAACCCTCGCCGAAGTTCCCGCCCTGCAATGGCGCAAGGAAGCTGCAGTGACTGTGGTCGTCGCTGCTGACGGATATCCGGACCAGCCCGTCAAGGGTTGCCCGATCACGCTGCCCGACGACGAGGACGACGCCTGGGTAATTCACGCCGGTACCGCTCTCGACGAATCCGGGCAGCTCGT
The DNA here is from genome assembly GCA_023442485.1 of Actinomycetes bacterium. Classification (GTDB taxonomy): domain Bacteria; phylum Actinomycetota; class Actinomycetes; order Propionibacteriales; family Propionibacteriaceae; genus JAEZZG01. Next base: position 13,814 of record JAEZZG010000046.1, read on the forward strand.
CTCCAACGGTGGCAGGGTGCTCGCCGTCGTCGGAAGGGGGGAAAACCTTCAGTCAGCCCGTGAACGCGCCTATGGCTTGATCGAGCGAATCGACTTCCCCGACGGTTTCTGTCGCAGCGACATTGCCCTGAAGGCCGCCGAGGGGAAGATTCAGGTGACCCCGTTCCGTCGCGACCAGAAAGAGGCCTAGTGTGACCGAGATGATTCCCAACGTTTTGGCAACGAGGTACGCGTCTCAACAGATGCGCCAGATCTGGTCGCCGATCAACAAGATTCAGATGGAGCGCACCCTGTGGGTGGAGGTACTCAAAGCCCAGCGTGATTTGGGTGTCGACTTCGGCGGGGACGACCCTGACCAGGTCATCACCGACTACCTCGCCGTTCTCGACCAGGTGGATTTGGCGTCGATCGATGCCCGGGAGAGGGTGACCCGTCATGACGTCAAGGCCCGAATCGAAGAGTTCAATGCCTTGGCTGGCCACGAACATATCCACAAGGGAATGACCAGCCGCGACCTGACCGAGAATATCGAGCAACTCCAGGTGTTGCAGTCGCTGCGGTTGGTGCGTGACAAACAAGTCGCCGCCCTGGCTCGTCTGGGTGAACTGGCCGTCAAATATCAGGTTTTGCCGATTGCGGGACGTTCACACAACGTCGCCGCCCAAGTGACCACCTTGGGCAAGCGTTTCGCCACCGTCGCCGACGAGTTGATGGTGAGCCTGTCTAGGGTGTGTTCGCTGATCGACACCTACCCGGCGCGCGGCATCAAGGGACCGATGGGCACTAGCCAGGACATGCTCGACCTGCTCGGCGGAGATGAACAAAAGCTCCAGCAGCTAGAGTCCCAGGTTTTAGCAGCCTTCGGATTTTCCACGATTTTCGCTTCGGTAGGCCAAGTCTATCCGCGCTCGGTCGACTTCGACGTCGTGAATGCCCTAGCGCAGGTGTGTGCCGCCCCGTCCGATCTGGCGACGACGATCCGGCTAATGGCAGGTAATGAACTCGTCACCGAAGGGTTCAAGCCCGGCCAAGTCGGTTCCTCCGCCATGCCGCACAAGATGAATGCGCGCTCTTGTGAACGAGTCAACGGTTTCAACGTGATCCTTCACGGCTACGTCACTATGGCCTCCGGGCTGTCAGGCCAGCAATGGAATGAAGGCGATGTGTCGTGCTCCGTGGTGCGGCGGGTCATGTTGCCGGACGCCTTCTACGCCGTCGACGGCATGTTCGAGACCTTCTTGACGATCCTGGCTGACTTCGGTGCCTTCGAGCAGATGATCGCCACTGAGCTGGATCGTTACCTGCCATTCCTGACCACCACCAAAATATTGATGGCCGCCGTCAAGAACGGGGTCGGGCGCGAGATCGCTCACGAAGCCATCAAGGAGAATGCCGTCGCCTGCGCACTCCAGATGCGCGAACAAGGCATGATCGTCAACGACCTGTTTGACCGCCTCGCTCGCGACGCCAGACTTGGCCTAACCGCCGCTGATCTAGCCCAGATCGTCTCAGAACCGCTCGAACTGACCGGCAACGCTGCGGCGCAAGTCACTCAGGTGGTCGCCCGGATTCAACGAATCATTGACGAATACCCCGACGCCGCCAGGTATCAGCCAGGAGACGTGCTGTAGCCACGTCGTCAAGGCTGCGTGGAGTATCTCCGCGCACCCGCCCTTTCCCCGAGACTAGTGACTGAGGATCGGGCGGGTATCGCAGGAGAAAAGGAGACGGGTAGGCGGTAGGCTTAGCGCGTGAGCGAATTCAATCTTGATCTGCCCTTGATCCATTCTGGGAAGGTGCGCGAACTCTATCGGCTCAACAACGGCAACCTCCTCATGGTGGCCACCGATCGGATCAGCGCCTTCGACTTCATCCTCAGCCCTGCTATCCCCGACAAGGGCAAGATTCTCACCGCGATGTCACTGTGGTGGTTTGACCAGCTCTGCGATCTCGTCGAACACCACGTCGTCTCCACCACCGTCCCAGCCGCCGTCGCTGGCCGGGCCTTGGAATGTGAACCCCTCGACATGGTGCCGATCGAATGTGTGGCTCGCGGCTATCTCACCGGATCTGGCTGGGCCGAGTACCAGCGATCCAAGACGGTGTGCGGCATCTCCTTGCCAGAAGGCTTGGTTGATGGGTCGCGGCTTCCCGAACCGATCTTCACCCCTGCAACCAAAGCGGAACTAGGTGACCACGACGAAAATATCGACTTCGCCCGCATGGCTGACATCGTCGGCGGTGAACTAGCAACTCGACTACGAGACCTCACCCTTGCCATCTATCGTCGCGGCGAAGAACTCGCCCGAGCCGCAGGCATCATCTTGGCAGACACCAAGTTCGAGTTCGGGCTTCGCAGTGACGGCACCATCGTTCTAGCCGACGAAGTGCTCACCCCTGACTCGTCGCGGTTCTGGCTGGCTAGCGACTGGGAGGAAGCGGTCGCCGAATCCCGACCGGTGGCATCCTTCGACAAGCAGTTTGTTCGTGACTGGCTGGCTCATGACTCGGGATGGGATCGCTGTTCAGATACCCCTCCGCCACCCCTGCCAGGCCACATCGTCGAAGCCACCAGGCAACGCTACCTGGAGGCATTGCTGAGGCTGACCAGCCGCCAGGAACTCTAGGATGTCGATGTCGCAGCGGGACCTTGCTTTACTCCCCAAAGCCCATCTTCATCTCCACTTCACCGGGTCGATGAGTGTGTCCACCTTGACCCTGCTGGCTGAGATGGCCGGGATGGAGATGCCAGAGCAGTTGATCGACGAGATCGCTCTCCAAGTCGCCCCTGACCAGCGTGGTTGGTTCCGGTTTCAGCGCCTCTATGACGTCGCCCGCAAGGTCGTCAACTCCGAGGCGGCGATCCGCGCGGTGGTGCTGTATTCAGCTCGCGACGATGCCCGCGAGGGGTCGCGCCGAATGGAAATCCAGGTTGATCCATCCACCTACGCCAAGTTCGTCGGGGGTCTAGCCCCGGCAGTGGAGATCATCATTGACGCGGCCAAGCAGGCGGCCTCGGATTCGGGGATCGAAATCGGCCTGATCATTGCCGCGTCGAGAATCCGCCATCCACTCGAAGCCCGCACCCTCGCTCGATTGGCGGCCCGCTATGCCGGTGACGGATCCGGAGAGGTCGTCGGTTTTGGGCTCAGTAATGATGAAAGATCAGGGGTAACACAAGAATGGGAGGGCGCATTCCGGATTGCCCGCAAAGCAGGCTTGATCTCCGTCCCCCACGGTGGGGAGCTGCTAGGCCCCCAGCACGTTCGTACCGTCATGGACGCACTGAACCCGACCCGGATCGGCCACGGCGTCCGCTCCGCCGAAGACCGCTCCCTCCTCGACGAGATCGCCAACCGCAATATCACCCTCGAAGTGTGTCCACTCTCTAATGTCTCCCTGGGGGTCTATCCAGACGCCGGGCAGGTGCCGCTGCGCACCCTCTACGATGCCGGGGTGTCGATGGCGCTGGGCGCTGATGACCCATTGCTCTTCCTCTCCCGACTCAACGACCAATACTTGGTGGCCCGCGATCAAGGGTTCTCCGACGCAGAAATCGCCCAGTTGGCCAGGTATTCAGTGATGGCGTCGATGGCCTCTAACGAATCCAAGCGAGAGTGGCTCGCAGACATTGACCGCTGGCTTGATACCCCGGCCCACGACGATACTGAACCCCCGGTTTGCCCGTGAATCGATCTGATCATGTGAACCAAAATCAATGGATTGGATCAACTCGTATAGGATTCAGCTATGGCTTGTGTAGTTGTCGATGTGATGCCCAAACCAGAGATTCTTGACCCCCAGGGCAAGGCCGTTACCAGCGCGTTGAAGCGCCTGGGATTTGACGGCTTGTCGGTGCGTCAGGGGAAGCGGTTCGAGATTGAGGTCGACGGGGAAGTAACCCCGGAGCGGCTTGACCAGATTCGCCATGCGGCTGAGACCTTGCTAGCAAACACGGTGATTGAGCATTTTGTGGTGCGCCAGGAGGCCGCCGCAACCGAGACCGGGACGGAGTAAAGCCGTGGTGAAAATCGGTGTGGTGACCTTTCCGGGGACCCTCGATGACCAGGACGCCTTGCGCGCGGTGCGGATCGCCGGTGCCGAGCCGGTGTCACTCTGGCACGCCTCGGATTCTCTCTCCGGTGTCGACGCGGTGATCCTTCCGGGCGGTTTCTCCTATGGTGATTACCTGCGCTGCGGTGCAATCGCGCGATTCTCCCCGGTGATGGACCTCGTCATCGATGCCGCCAATCGCGGCATGCCCGTCTTGGGGATCTGCAACGGGTTCCAGATGCTGTGTGAAGCCCATCTTCTCCCCGGTGCGATGATCCGCAACGACCACCAGAAATTCATCTGCAAGGACCAGCGACTCAGGGTTGAATCCGTCGATACGGTGTGGACGTGTGGTTTCCAGCGCGGACAAGAGATCACCATCGCGTTGAAGAACGGCGAGGGTAACTACCAAGCTGACCAAGACACCATCAAGCGGCTCGAAGACAACAGCCAGGTAGTTTTCCGCTACATCGGAGGCAACCCTAACGGCTCCAACCACGACATCGCCGGAATCACCAATGAACGAGGCAACGTTGTCGGCTTGATGCCTCATCCCGAGCACAACGTTGAACAGCTCACCGCAGCGTCAACAGACGGGGTGACCTTCTTTACGTCCTTGATCAACTTCTTGTCGGCGAGAGCCTAAGCCTGGCTTTCCTGATCGGCTACCTCACCCTTACCTGTTGCGGCCTAGGAGGGTGGGGTCTAGCGGCAGGTCATCGGCGGCGAGTCTTAGTGAAGGCCAGTACCCAAAGCAGGTACTGGCCTTCGATTGGCTTTTAGACGGCTTGGGCCGTCGAGATTTTGCCGAACAGCGGCGAAGACCTCTTCAAGATCGCCATTCGGGCTGCCCCAGCTAGTGGGCCGTCGTTGAGATAAGACACCGACGCCTGGGGGACGAGTTCAGACAAAGCAGCCTCGAAGGCACTGCGAATCACCGGCGAAGAAAAGACATTTCCAGTGGCGGCAACGGGCGCTGTTGCCGAGGCGTCGAAGCGAACCCGTTTGAGTCCGGCGGCAACAGATTTCGCCATCTCGGTCGCGGCAGCCACCACGATTGATAGGCACACCTGGTCGGTGGGGGCGAGTTCGGCGACCTTCTTGGCGTAAGAGGCGACCAGTTTCACCCGCTCCTCGGAGTTTTGGATGTCGACGTAGGCGGTGTCGAGGTCATGGAAGTCGTTGCGGACGACGTCGGTAAGCGCGGTTTTCGGTCCGCGTCCGTCATAGGCGCGCATCACGGCGCTCAGCCCAGCTTTGCCGATCCAGAAACCAGAGCCGGCATCTCCAAGGAGATAACCCCACCCATCTACTCGAGCAACGGTAGAAGCACCCATGGCTAAGGTCACTACGCCGGTGCCAGAGGCGATGACGACGCCGGGTCGATCTCCCAGGGCCCCCAGGTAGGATGTGATCGAATCGTGGGCTAGACGCACCTGACGGATCGAGGTCGACTCAAGGGACTTCAACAGTTCAAGTGCAGTGTCGGAATCACGCAGACCCGTCGAACCGATACTGAGCTGAGTAGGGGATTCGCCGGTTTCGTCGAGGACATTTCGGACGATAGCGGCAAGCTGATCCAAGACTGGATAGTCGTTGATCACCGGCCCTCCCCGGCCTTCACAGACAACCTGGTTACCGTTGCGGAGTTCAAATCTCGATCCGGTTTGTCCGGCGTCAAGGACGAGAAGGTCGCAGGTCATGGGCCCTCCAAAAGAAGCGGTGGTCGTGTGGACCACTCTATCCTGGCTGAGATCGTCTTGGTAGTTTTCGCTGGTAGCCTTTCTCGCGTGAATTCCAATTTGACCCAAGACGAAACCCGGCAGCGTAGCCGCGACATTTGTGTCGAGCGTTACCAGATCAGTATTGACCTTGCCCAAGCCCCCGTCATCGACGAAACCACCTATCCGGTGTGTACCTCCATCGTCTTTGATTCCAGCGTCCGGCAGACCTGGATTGACTACCTGGGGCGGGAGGTCGAGGCCGTCATCGTCAACGGCGACGAGGTCCCGGTTGACTTCGACGGGGCGCGGATTGCGATCAGCGGGCTTGTCTGCGGGGCAACCAATGTCGTCACGATCCGTTCAAGATCGGAATTTTCTCGCACCGGGCAGGGTATGCACCGCTTCGTCGATCCAGTCGACGACGCCGTCTACCTCTACACCCACAGCGAACCCGCTGATTCTCGCCGCATCTTTCCCAACTTTGAACAGCCCGACATGAAGGCGAACTTCGAGTTCTGTGTTCGGGCGCTGAAAGAGTGGCAGGTGTGGTCGAACCAGCCACTTGACCCGGATTGGGACGGATCTCTCCCCGACGGTCATTGCTGGCAGGAAAACCGCGAGGCCACCGCCGGCACTGGTGAGGGTGCGCGACCTCGCGACGAGCAGTCCCCTTGCCCAACAGACTTGCAGGTGTGCCGATTCAAGCCGACCCCCAAACTATCCACCTACCTGATCGAGGTCAGCGCCGGGCCCTACCACGTCGTCGAATCTGAATGGGTCTCAGCGGATCGGTCCCTGACGATCCCGCTGCGCTGGGGCTGCCGGCAGTCGCTTAGCCAATACCTCGACGCCGACGACCTCTTCCGCGTCACCGGTCAGTGCCTGACCTGGTTCGACGAGAACTTCGGCTACCCCTACCCGTGGGGCAAATACGACCAAATCTTCGTCCCTGAATACAACATCGGAGCGATGGAGAACCCCGGCTGCGTGACCTTCACCGAGAATATGCTCTTCGTAGAGGAGCCGTCGCGGGCCCAACTGACCGCCAGAGCCAACGTGATCGCCCACGAGATGACCCACATGTGGTTCGGGGACCTCGTCACTCCAACCTGGTGGGATGAGCTGTGGCTAAAGGAGGCCTTCGCCGAGTACATGGGGACCTTCGTCGCGGCTGAGGCAACCGAATACACCGAGGCGTGGGTGACCTTCGCCGTCGCACGCAAGGCGTGGGCTTATGCCCAAGACGAGACCGCCGCCACCCACCCGATCCAAGCCCAGGTGGATGACTTAGCCACCGCCCGGCAAAACTTCGACGGCATCACCTATGCCAAAGGGGCCGCCGTACTCAAACAACTGGTTGCCTATGTCGGGATTGATCACTTCCTCGCCGGTGCCAGGGACTACTTCCAGCGACACGCCTTCTCGTCAACCACCCTGCCCGACTTCATCTCTTGTCTGGAAAAGGCCAGCGGAGAAGACCTTGATGACTGGGTGAGGTCGTGGCTGCAGACTTCTGGCCCGGATCGCCTACGCGTCACGGTGGACGATGCTGGGGATCGGGGAGTGCGGCTATTTGTGCGGCAGCAATCGGTAGATGTCATCACCGGCAAACCCGTGGGGCGTCCGCATCGTCTCGGCGTCGGGCTCTTCCGCGCAGACCCGACGACAGGGAGGCTCGAATGTGACCGACAACTTGATCTCGTCTTGCGTCGGGACCAGGCTCACAGACAGATCGAAGCCCAAGATTTTGAGTATGTGGTCGATCTGGACGGTCCGCGGCCTGACCTGATCATGATGAACCGGGGTGACCATAGCTACGCCATCTGCGAGATCGACCCGCAATCAATACAGGTTGCGCTCCAATCAGTGGCGGAGCTGGCCGATCCGCTAGATCGGGCCACCGTCTGGTCGCAGCTCATCAGCGCTGTCGACGATGCCCGCCTGGACGCCCAAGGATTCGTGGCGGCGGTTGCAAATCAGTTGCACAACGAGGGTTCGTCTGCGATCCTTCAAGCCGTCCTCACATCGGCGAGGTCCGCGATAACCAACTGCGTCGCGCCCGAACTGCGAGGAAAAGTCATCTCTAACTACCTGACTAAGATGATTGCCCTGCTCGAAGCCACGCCTGCTGCAACAGATATGCAACGTCTGTTGGTGCGTCACCTGGCCGGTTTCGCTCCAAAAGATGTTGAGGTGGAAGGTGTGGCCTATCTCGATTGGTTGCAGGGGCTGGTCACCGGTGACGTCCAGATTGACGGGGTCAACATCGACCTCAAACTCCGCTGGGCGATCATCGAATCACTGGCTAGTGCCGGAATGGTCGATCAAGCCTTCCTGGACGCTCAAATCGCGGTTGACGATTGTGCCCTGGCTCGCGATCTGCAGCTAGGCTGCCAGGTCGCCATGCCAGATCTCGACGCCAAACGTGACGCCTTCACCAAGGTGTGCACCCCGGGACGCTACACCAATAAGCAGATCGACCAGATCACCACCCACCTGATCATGCCCGGCCAAGAGACCTGGGGGAGTGCCTTCGTCGACCCCTATTTCTCCGGGCTAATGACCTGGTGGGATGAGCATCCAATGGAGCTAGCGGAGCGTCTGGCTAAAAACCTGTACTGGCACCGGGTGGACCTCGACGGAGATAGCGTTGACGCCAACCGGGTCGTGCTTCGGTCCAACCAGTGGCTAGATGACCACCGGGAGGCCCCGTCAGCCCTTCGGCGAATCATCCACGAGAACACCCACCTGCTAGTCAAGCGCCTGAGGGCCCAAGCACTATCGAGGACGCAAGCTAGTAGCAGTCACAATTGAGGCTGGACAGTCAGCAGAACATAATGGATCACAGCGCCTGGCTACGTGGCCAGGGGTCTATCCTCAGCCTTCCCTGATCTCGACTGACGTCGACGAGGAGAAAAAACAGTGGTAACAAAGCGAATCACCCCATGGGGCCACTATCTGAAAGCCGCGCTTTTGGCTGCGGCTGTGACGGTGGTGGTATTCCTGGTCGCCTCCTTGCGTCTGGGTCTGCCACCGTTCGGGACGAATCCGTGGTGTTCTGGTGACTGCGCCGCCCAGTACTACATGTTCCACTCGCACCTCAAATCCATCACCAACGGCGACCCGATGGCCGGGTTGGAGTTCAGTTGGCTCGTGGGGGCTGGGATGCCCTTCTTGTCGAACTACATCTACTACACCGGCGGGCCATTCCCGCTGCTGCTGTCCCTGGTGCCCTATGCCTGGTTCGACACCGCGCTATTCGCCATGCATGTGTTGATGTGTGCCTCGGCGGCGGCAGTGATGGCAGTGCTGTTGACCAGCCTGATCGAACGCAAGTTCCGTAACCTCGCCCTAGCGATGGACCCTGACGGATTACATCAATGGGCTGGTGATCGGGCAGGTGCAGGGATTTTCGTCGTCGCTTCCACACCCGATCAGGACGATTTGCGCCCTGACTATCGGGGATGGGCGCGGCTGAAAGATTGGTCCTGGTGGAAAGGCCCGCTAGGTGCTATCGAAACATCCGCGACGACCAAGACCTGGCTGGTATCGGGGCTACTCGCCGCAGCCTACGGGGTCTGTTCTTGGGTATTCACCTTAGGTTTCTACAACACCATGTGGCTCAACGGGATGGTCGCTTTCCCGCTGCTGTGCCTGGTCGCTTTGCATTCCTTGGAGAGACGCCACTTCGTCCTCGGCACCCTCAGCGTCGCACTCTGCTTCTGGGCTAACTTCTACACCGCCTACATGGCCGCCCTCGGGGCAGTCTGGTTTTTCTTCACCTGGGCGGCAGCTACCCGCTACGGCTGGAAGAATAGTTTGCATGGCCTGATCCGATTCGCAGCCCAAGGCGTCCTCGGTGTCGGCATCAACGCCGTCACATTGATCCCCCTGTTTAAAGACCTTGCGGCTTCGTCAGACTTTGCCGGTTCCCATCCCTATGTACTCCCGATTAGGAGTCTTTTCTCGATGGCCTTGCCTCAGGGCATCTCGCTCAGTAACGGGGCAGCCCTCTATACCACCGTGATCGCCCTGCTCCTGGTTTTCACCCTGCCAGGGGCTAGAACCTGGGTTTGGTATTTCCGCCTGTACTGGTGCCTGTCCACGGCGGTAATCATCTTGACGGTACGGTCCCCGCTCGCCGTGCTGGCATGGTCGGCTTTCGACACCCCCAACGGCAACGTCTTCCGCTATGTCTTCGTCCTGAGCGGCTGGCTAGTCATCTCCGCCCGGTTGAGCCTGCGTGACACCCGCTCCAGGATCGCGCCATCCCCGCTCGCAGCCGCCGTGTCAGTTGCGGCACTGTCTTTCATCGTGGTCTTCGCTACCCGCCCGCCTGGGAATAACCTCGGATCGGCCCTGTACTCGCGCTACATTCTGATCGGCGTTGCGGTGGCCCTCTTCGTCGCAGTCATCCTCACGAAGAATCTGCTCCAGACGGTGCTGGCTGCCTGCCTGGCGGGAGCAACCATCCTAGAGGCGAGCCTGACCGGAATTTCTGGGATGAGGATGATGTACAAGACACCCTCCCTGCCTAACTTCGGATCCACCATGACGACGATGCGTTCGGTCGCCGATGATACCGAACGCCTCGTCGGCTGGCCCACTCACCGCTTCGCGGTAGTGCCTGAAGAGTCATGGATCGGCGGTCAGTTTTCCGAGTTCACCAAATTCAACCTGGGGGCTTTGGTCGGTGCCCCCGACGTCAGTTTCGGGTCGTCGCTGATTCCTAGCGCAGCCTCTGCCGCCCTTGTCAACCTGGGATTCGCCGAGTTAGCAGGTGGCCGACTCCTCTCACCTTCCTATACCGCAGAGCTCGGTGGAGATCCGGCTCTGGATGCACTGCTGGCGGTCGCGGCGAGGACCGATACGGATCGAGTCGTCAAACTACCCCCGGCATTCCCGATGGTGAGAGTCTTGAAGTCTCAAACCACGAAGTCGACCAAACCCAGCCGTAACTTCGATCTCGGCCCCACCTCTGAGATCGGCCCGGACGAGGTGCCGGCACCCTTCTCCTACCGAGATGATCTACTCGAAGAACCCGTCTATAGCAGGGCAAAGGTGGAGATTAACTCCGCCGGGGTTTGGAAGGAAACCCAGAACCCGTGGTGGCGGATGGGTCCTGGATCGACCGTGAAGCTCCGTATCACCTGCCCGGCAGGGATGATTCCGCAGATCAACTTGAAGAGTTTCTTTGGTCAGATTGATTCTGTGGACCAATTCCACGAAGACCACCTTGCAGGGTTCGCGGTTGTCTCGACCGTGACCCTGCCTCCATCCGAAGGTAAGCCGATCCCGGTTGATGTGACCGCAGGGAATAGACCGGGTGAAAGCCCCACCTGGGGTGTGTGCCTAGATCAGTCCTTGCTGACCCGCCAGGTTGAACAAACGGTGACACCATCCATTCAGATTCACCGTTCTAACATCACAGCTACCTTCGATCAACCCATGACCGGCACCGCAGTGATCGCCACCGCCGCCATCGACGGGTGGAGCTGCCAGGTTGATGGTGAACCCGTCGATCTGCAGGCGCGGGCAGGTTTGCTGGCTGCCCCGATGCGTGGTAACCGCGAAGTTAGCTGTCATTTCACTACCCCTGGTGTCAAACTGGGAGCCGGAGTGAGTGTGGTGGCGGCAGTGATTGTGCTAGGTCTTGGTTTCGCTCTGGAACGGCGCCGACGCAGACGAATCACCCCACCTGGTGATATGTAGCCTGATCTGCTCGATTCACGATAGATTAGGCCCGTGGTTGACACTGTGCGCAATGCGATTGAGACCCCCGATCAATCTCAGCCTTGGGCAGAGCTCGGGTTGAAAGAGGACGAATACCACCGAATCCGCGAGATCTTGAGCCGGCGTCCCACCGGTGCTGAACTTGCGATGTATTCGGTGATGTGGGCAGAACACTGCTCCTATAAGTCATCGAAGGTCCATCTCAAGAGATTCTCTGAACTTTCCAAAGACACCCCTCGGGGCCCGCTTCTCGCAGGAATCGGCGACAACGCGGGTGTGGTCGACATCGGGCAAGGATATGCCGTCACCTTCAAGGCGGAATCCCACAACCACCCCTCCTATGTTGAGCCCTACCAAGGGGCCGCGACGGGTGTGGGTGGCATTGTGAGAGACATCCTTGCTATGGGCGCTCGTCCGATCGCAGTGATGGACTCGATCCGATTTGGGTCATTGACCGCCGAAGATACCGCCCGTGTCCTGCCCGGGGTTGTCTCCGGTGTGGGCGGTTACGGCAACTGCTTAGGCCTGCCCAACATCGGTGGCGAGGTCGTATTTCACCCCGCCTACTACGGGAACCCCCTGGTCAACGCCTTGTGCGTGGGGTTGATGAAGCCGGAAGATCTACAGCGGGCCCTAGCAACCGGCACCGGCAACCAGGTGGTCCTCTATGGCGCGGCGACCGGTGGTGACGGGATTGGTGGAGCCTCGGTTCTAGCCTCTGACACCTTCACTGAGGACGGTCCTACCAAGCGCCCCTCGGTCCAGGTCGGCGACCCCTTCATGGAGAAACTCCTGATCGAATGTACGCTGGAGCTCTTCGAGGCGGGCGTGATCAATGCCTTGCAGGACTTTGGTGCAGCCGGTCTGTCTTGCGCCACCTCTGAGCTGGCGTCGGCAGGCAACGGCGGTATGCACGTCTGGCTGGATCGTGTGGTCTTGCGCGACCCCACCTTGACCCCCGAAGAAATCTTGATGAGTGAATCTCAAGAGCGGATGATGGCGGTGGTCGAGCCCGGTAACTTGGATAGATTCATGGAGATCTGCGCCAAGTGGGATGTGCTGGCCACCGTGGTCGGTGAGGTGACCGATACTGGTCGGTTGATCATCGAATCCAAGGGTGAAGTGATTGTGGATGTGGATCCGCGCACCGTCGCCCACGACGGGCCCGTCTACCATCGTCCGATCGCCCGTCCAGACTGGATTGACTCCGTCAACGCCAATCGTGCTGAAGACCTGCCGAGAGTCACCTCTGGCCCTGAACTGGCAGAGCAGATGTTGCGCGTCGCCGGCTCAGAGAATCTGTGCGACAAATCCTGGGTGACTGATCAGTATGACCGCTATGTGCGCGGCAATACCGTGATGAGCCAACCCGAGGACGCCGGCATGGTCCGAATCGATGAGGAAACCGGCCTAGGTATCGCACTCTCGATTGACGCTAATGCCCGCGCCACCTTCCTCAACCCCTATCTGGGGGCGCAGTTGTCTTTGTGTGAGGCGTACCGCAACGTGGCAGTCTCGGGTGCACAACCGGTTGCAATCACTGATTGCCTCAACTTCGGCTCCCCGGAAGATTCCCATGTGATGTGGCAGTTCCAAGAAGCCATCATGGGGCTGACCGAAGGATGTAAGCAGCTTGGCACACCTGTCACCGGCGGAAATGTGTCCTTCTACAACAAGACCGGCGACGAGTCGATCCTGCCAACCCCGCTGGTCGGCATGTTGGGTGTCATCGATGATGTCACCAAGCGCATCAAGGGTGGTTTCGCCTACGCAGGTGACGCCGTGGTTTTGCTCGGTGAGACCAAGGAGGAGCTGTCGGCAAGCGTCTGGGAAGAGGTCGAGTTCCACTATCACCTCGGCGGTATGCCGCCGATGCCGAACTTCGAGGCGGAGAAAGCCCTAGCCGCAGTGATGCAAACCGCCAGTGCCGAAGGGATGGTGTCGTCTGCCCATGACCTCGCTGACGGCGGACTGGCGCAGGCCTTGGTGGAATCATGCCTAGCTAACTCGCTTGGCGTCTCGATGACCCTCCCCGAGGGAGACCCGACGGTGTGGCTGTTCTCTGAGACCCCAGCGCGAGCAGTGGTGTCGCTGCCGTGCCAGTCCTACGAGAGATTCCGGAAACTGTGCGAACAGCACCAGGTGCCGATGATCCGTCTAGGAGAAGTCACTGACGATCCGCAAATCGAGATTCTCAACCTGTTCTCCCTGCCACTAGATCGGGTGCGTGCCGCTTGGCGTCGCCCGATCCGCACAGCCATGAATTCAAAATGAGACACCGGCCCCCCAGCAGGCGCTACTGCAGGCTGAGGGCCGGTTAGGGGAAGCGTTGGTAGCCGCCACGCTTGCCGCCGACACCGAGGAATAACCATGACGCTTAGTTTTGACGAAATCAATACCCGAGCAGAGTCCGGGTTCGGTCAGGTGATCAGTGAGCTGAGTGAACTTGTCACCTTCCGCTCGGTATCCTCCCTCGACGACCATCACGACAAAGTCCAGGCGACGGCCGAGCGGATTGGTCAACTCCTCAAAGATATTGGCTGCCCCGAGGTCATCATCGTTGACGAGGGAGGTAAACCCGCGATCATCGGTCGGTTCCCCGCCCCGGAGGGAATGCCGACGGTGTGCCTCTACGCGCACTATGATGTCCAGCCGACCGGTGACCCTCAGGCCTGGACCTCGGCCCCATTCGCCCCCGTTGTCAAAGGGGATCGTCTCTATGGTCGAGGGGCTGCAGACGACAAAGCCGGGGTGGTCGCTCACCTGGGCGCGTTGCGGGTCTTCGACGGTCAACCTCCAGTCGGGGTGACTGTCTTCATCGAGGGTGAAGAGGAGATCGGCTCGGCCTCTTTGGCGTCAATCATGGACAAATACGCCGATGAGCTTACTGCCGACGTCTACCTGATTGCCGACGCAGTCAACTGGACTCCGGACACACCATCATTCACCACGACCTTGCGCGGCATCACCGACTGTGTCGTCACTGTCGAAACCCTAGACCACCCGCTTCACTCCGGTCAGTTCGGTGGGGTCGTCCCGGACGCTCTGACCACTCTGGTGAAGCTGTTGGCCACCCTGGTTGACGATCACGGGGAATGTGGCGTGGCTGGTTTGACCTGGGCCGATGACCCGAAGGTTGACTACACCGAGGCCCAGTTGCGAGC
>JAEZZG010000055.1 GCA_023442485.1 Actinomycetes bacterium
CGCGTTGGGGGGGACCCTGGCGGGGGGCCCCCATTGGATCACGACGACTCCGGACGCCGAGGGGGCCTGCCGATGGGTTTGACGGGAAATACATTCCCCAACCTCGGCGACCCGTCGTGGATCAGCCCCTGATTGAGGGTAGGACGAAGCGTCCGGGCTAGTGGAGTGCTCGGACGACGAATCTTCAATAGTGTTGATCCGGTACGGGAAATCGTCCTTCGGCGCCATGGTCACCTCTCTTCTTCCGGCTGTAGCTAACCTTCCCCAGTCTCTACATACGGTTTTCGAGGATGTACCACGTCGATTGACGAGTAAGTACCGACCATCACGGTGGATGGCAATCTTGTGATGCCAATTGTGCCTTAGCTCGTCGAAGATTCCAAGGCCACCACGCAGGGGACGCACATTACGTTTCACTGCCTAGAATGTGTTCTATGTCGTGCGAGATTCCTTTCGGGCAGTGGCCCTCTTCAATCACGATCGACGATGTGCTGAGCGCGTCAGCGTCGATGAGCCAACTCCAAATAGATGGTGATGATCTCTATTGGGTAGAGAGTCAGCCTCACAAGGATGGACGTCAAACCCTAATGAGACTTCGCCAGGGACAGATCACTGAAGTTACCGCCGAGCCTGCAGCCCTGGGAACCAGGGTTCATGAATATGGCGGTACTTGCTATGCCGTGTGTGGGTCGCGACTGGTGTGGAGTGATGATGACGGTCGTGTCTATCTGTGTGAAAACGGTCAGACATCGTCCCTGGTTGACCTGGATGCAGATGTGCGGTTCGCCGACTTTTCCATCATTGACGATCTGGATGTGGTAGTGGCGGTCCGGGAGGATCATCGTCAACCAGGAGAAGCCATCACCACGGTAGTTGCATTACCGTTGCATGGTTGCAAAGTGGTTGCGCCCGGTGATGGGGCGGGGATCGTGCTCGTGGCGGGGGCAGACTTCTACGCCAACCCCACCTTCGCGTCGGGGAAACTCGCCTGGGTCGAGTGGAACCACCCCAATATGCCATGGGATACCACCAGACTCTGCTGCGCTGAGGTCGCAGTGGTGGATGGGAGACTGACACTCTCCCCTGCCGATATTTACGCTTTGGACGAGACTTCTGTGTTCCATCCTCGCTTTTCTCCAGACGGCACCTTGATCGCGATGAGTGACGAGACCGGATTTTGGCTTCCCACCCGATTCACCCCTTCGGGAACGGGCGTCCTGGCAGCCCAACCCGTCGTCGATGACAACCACGATTACGATTGGCCAGCGTGGGTGTTGACCAACTCTTCGTGGGGTTTCCTCGACGACAAGCACCTGCTGTGTCTTCGCATCGTCGACGGGATGGCGAACTGCGTCATCGTGACAGTCTCGGACGCTACGGTGCAATCGATTGATCTTGGCTCCTCGGATATTCGTTCCATCGCGTCTGGTGGAGGTGAAGGTTATCTGATTGCAGAATTCCCAGATCGGCCCGCAGCGTTGGTCAAGGTCACTGCTTCTGGCCAGGTGGAGGTGATTCATCAACCCAGTTCGACCATTCCTGATCCGGCACTCACCTCGATTCCTCAACACATCGTCATTGATACCCCGGACGGCCCCGGTTACGCCTGGTACTACTCACCCGTCAATTCTGGAATGTCGGCTCCGGACGGAGACCTGCCGCCGATGATCGTCGCGGTCCATGGCGGTCCAACGGGGATGGCTACCGCTAGCTACGACGCCGCAGTGCAGTTTTGGACATCGCGCGGCTGGGCTTACTTGTCGGTCAACTATTCAGGCTCGTCCGGATATGGTCGCCAGTACCGGAATCGGCTCCGCCTCAACTGGTGCATCAAGGACGTCCGGGATACTTGTCTCGCCGTCGAACACGCTATCGATCAAGGGCTTTGCGATCCTGATCGGGTGGTGATTCAGGGTGGTTCGGCAGGCGGGGCAACCGTACTACTGTCCTTGGCCACCTCTTCCCTGTTCGCGGCAGGTATCTCCAAATACGGGGTCGCCGATCTGGAATCACTAGCGAGTGACACCCACAAGTTTGAATCGCGTTACCTCGATCAATTGATCGCTACCTACCCTGACGATGCGGCAGAGTATCGCCGCCGGTCTCCGATCTCGAAGCTCGACGAGTTTTCGTCTCCGATGCTGATCATGCAAGGAACCGAAGACAAGGTGGTTCCACCCAACCAATCTGCCGCAATCGCTAAGGCTTTGAGAGCCAAGGGCGTTCCGGTGGCGCTGTTTTATTTCGAGGGCGAAAAGCACGGATGGCGCAAGCTGGAATCGAAGGTGCGCGAGTTGAAGCTAAAGCTCGGATTCCTCGCCAAGATTTTCGGGATGGAGACGCCTGAAGACGCCGAAGAGGTCGAGCTAGACCAGTCCTGAGCTGGCCTTTGACACTGCGTAACCCCCGTCTAAGCGGGCGGGGCTCGGTCTCGACACCAGGTTGGGGGTGGCGGAGACGGCGCGGCGGTGAGGAGAGGAAGGCAGAGGGCTGCAACGCACCGAGTCGGCGACCATGCTGGTGATGGAAACCAGGTGTCTCACCAACCGTTGAACCGTATGACGTTGTGTCGTTGACTATTTCGGGCCGTATTGTCGGGCACCGAAAATGGCTGTCCCAACTCGCACACATGTTGACCCTGCCGCAATGGCCGCCTCGAAGTCTCCGCTCATCCCCATCGATAGTTCGTTCCACGACGAATCCAGCACCCCGTCGTCACGCATCTGACGGCGAAGCTGGGCAAGTTGGTCGAAACACCGACGTATCTCGTCCTTGTCATCGGTATGGGTTGCGATCGTCATGAGGCCGACGACGTTGAGGGTCGTGAACGGGGTCAGTTGCCTGGCGAAACCGCCCAGCTCGTCGGCGCAGACGCCGAACTTTGACGGCTCTGGAGAGGTCTTCACCTCAATCAACACATCGAGGCTTCGGCCAAGGTTATTCAGGTGTTTATCGAGTTCTGCTGCTACCTCGACTGATTCGAGGGCCTGGAATTCACTGGCATAGCGAGCGACATACTTGGCCTTATTGCGTTGCAACGGGCCAATCACTGACCATTCAATCTGAGGAATGACCCGTCCTGAGCTGGCCATCTCAGCCAACTTCGCCGCCTTCGCAACCACTTCTTGGGCACGGTTTTCACCGAACCTCATCTCACCCGCCGCCGCTGCCTGCAAGATCGCCTCTAGCGGATGGGTTTTTGACACCGGCAACAGCCGCACAGACCCCGCCTGGCGACCTGCTTGCTGACAGGCAGAGTCGATCTGGCGATGAATGTGGCGCAGCCTCGATTCAATCGACATTGCCAGCTCTCCTTGAACGATTGATCTCCTAGACGATTTGGTATTACAGCCACACTGCTAAGCGCGGATTCTCTGCATTTCAGGCCTTGCTGCAGAAGCTGATGTCGGATTCACCCGGGCTAGCTGCTAAGGCCACCGGGCAGCCAAAGATATGGCACCGAGCGCCGCCAAGACCGCCAAAATCAGCGCGATCCCGGCAAATCGCGCAGTCACTTCCATATAGGCGTCCTCGTAGCCGATTGATTGCCGAATCGATTCATAGACAGACTTCAAACTCGACAGCGAGTCAGCCGAGTATTTCTGCCCCCCGGATCGATCAGCCACCACCCACAACTCGTGGTTGTCAACAGGGACGAACTGCTTGCGCCCGTCCTCGACCACATAACCGCCAGACGTTCCGTAGGCGATCGTATAGACCGGGACGTTCAGCCTCTTGGCTTCGGTCGCGGCTTCTTCTGAGCTGCGCCCCATATTCGTCGATCCGTCAGAAAGCAACACGATTGAAGCCGGGGCTGGGTCGTCTGGATGATCGGGATCTTCGGGGACGAGTTTGAGGGCGGATAAAGACTGATAGATGCCCTCGCCGATGGCGGTGGAAGGTTCATAATCGAGACTGTCGATGGCCCTGGCAACCATGTTGCGGTCATGTGTTGGCGGAACCACGAGTGCTGCCGTCCCGGCAAACTTCACCAACGCTACATTGAATCTCTCTGGGATCTCGTAGACAAACCCTTTGGCAGCCTCCTTCGCCGCATCCATCCGGTTCGGGGCAACATCTTCTGCCATCATGGATCGGGATACGTCAATAGCGACCACGATGGTTGCCCGATCCTTGGGGACTTTGACGATCCCGCGCGGCTGCGCGTATGCCACGATCACTGACGCCAGCGAAGCCAAGGCTGCAAGGACGGCAAGTCTGCGCACCCAGCCCCGCTCGTGAGGCAACACTCTCAACAATGCCGCACCCGTCGTCGTCTTAGATGACTTGGTCTTCTTAACCAGCAGGTAGAAGACCCCGATCACCACCACGACGGCCAGCAGCCACAAGCGACCAGGATGGGTGAAAGTCAACATCGGGATGGGCATCACGGCCACCTCGCAGCAATCGAAATCACGCCAAACGCCGCCACGATGGCAAATCCAAGGGCATAGAGGCACCACCTAGCGGTGATCTCTTTCTTCACGTCCTCATAGCCGACGTCAGACTGCAAGTTTTCGTAGACCGAGTTGAGCTGGTCGGCGGATTTGGCCTGGTGGAAGGTGCCGCCGGTACGATCGGCGATTGACTTCAGCGCCTCCGGATCAGGCTGGACATTCTCGCGTTTTCCGTCAATATCGACATAACCGTTGGCGGTTCCGAAGGCGATGGTGTGGATCGGAATCTCGCGCTTTTGGGCCTTGGCCACGGCCTCATCGATGGAATCACCGGAGATATTCTGACCGTCGGACAACAGCACCATCGCCGCCGGGGCAGGCTCACCAGAATCCCCTTCTGGGGCCATATTGACCGCACTCAAACCGGCTGTAATCGCGGTTCCAATCGCGGTTCCGTCGGCATAGTCGAGGGACTTCAAAGCTCGTTCGATCAAGTTTCGGTCAGTCGTCGGAGGCACCACGGTTGATGGGGCACCCGAGAGCGCAACGATGGAGACATTGAATTTTTCGGGTAGCTCAGCGATGAATTTCCGCGCCGATTCCTTCTCTGCTTCGAGGCGGTTAGGGGTCACATCCGTGGCCTTCATGGACTGAGAGACATCCAGAATGATCACCACGGTCGCCCTCTCCCTAGGGACTTTTTCAATCCCGACGGGCTTCGCCCACGCCATCCCCAGCGATGCCAAAGACGCCAGCGCCATGATCACGGCGAGGTGCCGCCGCCACCTTGACTGATAGGTAACCACAGACGACAACAGGCCGGTGTTGGTGAACCTCATCCCCCGCTTGGACTTGCGCATCAGCAAGACCACATACAAGACCATCAACCCGGGCAGCACCAACAACACCCACAACCTCTCCGGGGCGTTGAACTCAGGCAGACTGAGGGCCAGCGGATTTGCCACCGGCACTGACAAACCGGGGGCAGGCTGTGCAAAAACAGTTGAGCCGAGGTGAGGCAAGCCCATCATCGTCATGAACTGGATCAGGTTGAGCGTCAATCCGGTGATCATGATCTCACCCCTGGCGTCGGCTGGTGGATGATCGAGGCTGTCTTTCGGTAGGTGATCACGAACCGGGCAATGTCTTCCACCCAGTCTCGGTCGGTGCGAAGTTGTAGATGACCGACGCCGACGCGTCTCATCACTGCAGCGACGTGGCGGCGCTGGGCAAGGGACGCCGCCGCAAACCGTTCCCTCGCTGCCGGGTCGGAGGTGTTGAGGTAACGCTCGAATCTGGTTTCTGGGTCGCGAATCAGGATTTCGCCAACATCGGGAAGTTGAAGCTCGTATCCGTCAACGACTTCGATGCACAGCACCTGGTTGCGCGCGGTCAACCGACGCAAGGACCGCTCCCATTCCGGCTCGAAGCTCGGGTCGATATTGTCGTTGCCAGGGGTCAAGAAATCGGAGACGACGACTCGCAAGCCCCGTCGCCGCTGCATCCTGGACATCTTCTCGATCGCGCCACCGAGACTCACCGACGATTCCTCCCCGTCAGGCTCGATCGGATCAAGCAACATTCTCCTGAGGAGACCGTAGAGCGCCGTCCGTCCTGACCGAGCAGGGATCCGATCGACATGTTGGGAGTGAGCAATGAAACCACCGAACCGATCGCCCATCTGCTGAGAAAGAAAGCCGATCGTTGCGATCGCAGCGATGCCGAGGTCGCGTTTCGTGACCCCGCCCGTCCCCCAGTTCATCGAGTTGGAGGCATCCAATAGCGCCCACACTTCGAGTTCGCGATCAGCGATGGTGTCTCGAACATGGGGTTCGTTGGTGCGCGCGGTAACCGCCCAGTCCATCCTCCTCACATCATCTTGACCCGGGACGTAGGGGCGGGCGTCATTAAGGTCCGAGCCGGGCCCAGGCAATAAACCCAGGTGGTCGCCATGTAGGAAACCTTCAAGACGTCGGACGATCTTGAGCTCAAGTCTGCGCAACGCCATCTCGGGTGCAAGCTGGCGCAGATTCAAGGTCGGACCAGACGGGGTCTCCACGACGGAGCGGATCACATCTGTGGAGCCGATTGCGGAAGGTTCCCCGGGAAAGAGCGGCGGTCCGGTGGGCGGGGCAAAATCTGGCTGTGCCATGCTTAGCCTCGACGAGGTCCTTGCTGCCTAGGCTGTTGGGGTGTTGACTGGTAACCCTGCTGGGGTGCCTGGGGAGGCACCTGCTGGAAGCCTTGCTGAGGGTCTTGGTGGAGACCCTGCTGCAGAATCTGCCCGTTACGTTGCTGGGCTGCGGGGTATCCGCCTTGTTGCGGTTGATAGGAATGCTGGGTATGGGCAACCTGACGCTGCTGGGAGGTCCACACCGGAGTTGGAGGCGGAACCATCGCCACGATTCGCTCCACGACTTGACTAGGCATGATGTTATCGGCGACGGCATCGAAGCTGAGCACCAGGCGGTGGGCCATCACGTCCTTGGCAACGGTTTGAACATCGACTGGCAGCACATAATCTCGACCGTGAATCAACGCCAGGGCACGCGCGGCAGACACCAAGCCTAAGGTTGCACGCGAGGAGCATCCAATCTCAATGATCGGATCAAGATCAGGCATGTTGAAGTCGCCGGGGCTACGGGTGGCCATCACCAGCCTGACGACGTATTCAGCCACGAGGTTGTGGACGAAAACAGCCGAGGCCTTGTCTTGGAGTTGCCGAACAACGTCGGGGGCAAGGACGAGGTTGGCTTGAGGCGGACGCACTGACATGCGCCGCAGAATCTCTAGTTCCTCATTACCTCGCGGGTACGGAACGTCTACCTTGAGCAAGAAACGGTCACGCTGGGCTTCTGGGAGCGGGTAGACACCCTCAGATTCAACCGGGTTTTGGGTAGCAATGACGATGAAGGGATCGAGCATCGGGAAGGTCTCACCGGCGATAGATACCTGCTTTTCTGCCATTAGCTCCAGCATTGCAGACTGCACCTTGGCAGGAGCACGGTTGATTTCGTCAGCGAGGACGAAGTTGACGAAGACCGGGCCCTTTTGAATCTCAAACTTCTCTCGATTTGCCATGTAGATGCGGGTGCCGACGATGTCGGATGGCACCAAGTCAGGGGTGAACTGGACTCGGGCGAAACTACCCCCGACGACGTCGGCGAAGGTGCGAACCGCTAGGGTCTTCGCAGTGCCGGGGACCCCCTCGAGAAGGATGTGGCCTTTGGCTAACAGGCCAACCATCATCTGCTCGACCATGTGTTCTTGACCGACGATGACGCGTCTGACCTGAGCCATCGCCTCGCCAACGAGTCGCGCAGCTTCCTCATTCGTCATGGTGGCGTTGCTACCGGATTCCTTGACGTCCTCGCTCACTCAATCTCCCTCAGGTTTGGCGTGCAAAACGCAGCTCTGAGATCTGGTCATCACCTTCATCCCGGCTGTTGGTCCGCCAAAACGGTGGGCAAAACTCGAGATACCGGACGGCTGAATCGTAGATAAAATGGCTGGTAAGTACGCCAGAGACGCTCACCGTCCATCGTCAACCGAAGGTTTGGCCCGATCGATTCTCCACCCACACGATACCGTCTCGATCAAACAGGAGCTCAATTCGGGACGGAGAGTTGTTTTTAGATGATTGTGTGGTTCTATTGAGACGATGTCTAGAGATCACGGCGACAAAAACACCCATCCGACCGCTGTCGATTTAGCGGAAACGGATCCACCCAAAGTCGGTGAGTTTTGGCTCGATGCACGGCTAACCTCGAGCAGTGCTGGCGTTGTTTTCTTGGCTCATTCGGCCTCTTTCCGATCCGTCATGGTGATTCTGCTGTCTGAAGGTGCGGCTACTGACCGGGCCGCGCGGGATCGATTCAGCGGCGAAATCAATAAGCTCCACATCGACACGGTGGTGGCCCGCGGTGGTCAAGATCAAGATTATGGGCGGCTCGGTGTCAGGTATCAGGCTACTCAAGCATCACCGCACACCGGCGACGATGCTCCCCTAGCTCCTTGGGTGGCATTGCGCTATGACGGTTCTGCCGCCGCAGTCGCTGAGGCAGAGCGGATTCTCGCCCACGTCAACCTGTCTGGGATGGCACCCCTGTCTGCCCCTCGTGGACCAAGCTATTCCCTGCACTGGTCGGAGCAGAAAGACCCAGGGGTGTGGCGGATTTGGCCACTGCCGTGGCCGGGACGCCAGGATCGACGTGGCTGGGTTGGTTATCTGACCTCACTTCTACTGGTGATCGCGGTGTGCGCGCTGGCACTGTTGATCGCAGTCTTGATATTCCAGCTACCCCCAGAACCCCCACCAAGTGGAGGTGGCGGCGGAAGTGACTCAAATAGTTCTTCCTCCCCGACCGAAACCGCTAGTGGAGAAGGTTCTCCGGAACCTCCGCCAACGACGGTGCCGCCCTCGATGCCGTCAGAAGGAGGGGAATCGCCGACTGACTCCGATCAGTCCCCCACGCCCAACCGCAAACTCGTCGTGGATGGTCTTTGGGTGCTTGATGAGCAGACCTCTCAATGGACACTGACTCCGGCCTCGATGAGTGCCGTGTCTGGTTCTTCGTTGGCTCATAAGACACCGGCCACCCCATGACCACAGCACCGGCCACTGAATAACCGCAGTACCGTATCCGTCCGATGAGTAGAAATGGGCTCGTCCTAGAGGGAGATAAGGTTCCTGTTTCCTTGGCATTGCGGCAGGCGGCTTTTCTCGACACCTGAGGCAGACAGCTCTTATTCGTCACCACCGTGACCTTGCTCTCCCCCATCATCCTCGGGTGCTATTCCTCGGTGAGGCAATCGAGGATTGGGGATACCAGGGCCGATAGACTAGTTCTAGATCATTCCGCTTCCATCATCTAGAAAGGCATCATGACCGTCGCAAACACCACACTTCGCCCCATCGATCTCGTTGCAACCGACCTTGACGGCACCTTCCTCAGTACCGACTCTGCCCTCATCCAGGCCAACATCGACGCAATGACAAGGGCCAACGCTGAAGGTGTGCGCGTAGTCTTCGCCACCGGTCGACCTTCACGCTTCATTGATCCGCTGCTGTCACTAGATTTTCTCGAACCCCTGGTGATTTCCTGCAATGGCGGAATGATCACCAACCTGAGCGGAGATGACGTCATCAAGCACTATCCGTGCGACCCGGACGCAACCATCTCAGCCTTCAATGATTTACGCCGCCACATCCCCGACCTCCTCGTCGGTGCCGAATACCTCGATGGGTGGGGGCGGACTCCCGGTTTTCCTGAGTTTGCCGAATTCGTCAACCCCACGATCGAAGGCGATATCCCCGACCTGATCGCTCACGCCGATGTGGTCAAGATCATGGTGAAGTCATACTCACACAAGACGCCCGATCTGGGCCGGATCGCGTCACAGGTCGTCGGGGATAGATTGACCTGCACATACTCCTTCCCCGATCACGAGGGAATGATTGAGTTGACCGCGGCAGGGGTGACTAAGGGGACCGCTCTGGATCACTTGCTAGCGAGCTTCGCTATCGATCCCTGTCGAGTTGCCGCATTCGGCGACATGCCTAACGATGCGGACATGTTGGCGAAGGTGGGATACCCCTTCGTCATGGCCGGGGCCCATCCGCAGCTACACGAGATCGGTTTCCCCGTCGCAGGCAACAATGACGATGGAGCTGTGGGGCTTGCACTCGACGAACTCCTGAATCGGGGCGGCCAGCGATGAGGATCTCGGGCTGATTTCTCCACGCTTGCACCCACCCGTTATCTTCTCTTGCGCCGCGCCACTGAAATACCCAGTTGCGCCGCGCGTCTGCGTCATTGGTTTCGGCCTGATCTAGGTCCTCGCCAGCACACATCTATTACGCCACCCTGGCGACGCGGAGCATCGGTTGCAAAAACGTTGCAGATACGGGAGAGGGTCGGTCAGAGACCTGACGATAGACGGTGCCAGCTAACTAGCTCGCTAAGGCTGCTACGAGAAGGAAGATTGTCGTGGATAGTTCGAGGGTGGAACCGAGGGTGTCACCCGTCATTCCGCCCAGCCTGCCGCATAGGTAGCGACGCCAGCAGATCGCAATGCCGACGGAGACGATCGTGGCCACAGGAAAGACGAGGACACCTCGCCAACCCAGCCCAAGACCGCCAATTCCGGCGGAAACAATCACCACCAACACCAGGTTGACGAGGAAGGTGAGGCCGGTCGTGGTGCCGATATACATCGACCCCATGCCGTCTTTTCGAGCCGCACTGACCCAAGAACACGTTCCCTCGAGGGCTGCCATTCGGCCGACGACGGGGGCAAATCCGATGACGGCGAGGACAGCCCATCCTGCAAAATGTGGGCTTACCAGACAGGCTAGATTGATGAGCAGCATCAGGACTAAGGTGATCACACCCATCGGCCCGATGTCGTGTTGTTTCATGATTGCTAGGGCTTCGGGGGCTGGCTTATGTGAGGCCAGACCATCAGCGGTGTCGGCGACGCCGTCGAGGTGGAATCCTCCGGTGAGCGCAATCCAGCACGTCATTCCGATCACAGCCGCTAGAACAGGACCTGCCCCAGTGACGATCACTAATGCAGCCACTGCCGCAGAGATGGCCCCGATTACTCCGCCGACCCAAGGGATCAGGGCTAAGGCACCGCGGGTGGTGTTCTTATTCCAGTCCAGGACCGGAGGCAGCGGGATGACGGTGAACAAACTAAGTGCGGCATGAACTGGATTAGCCATCATTCCTCGCTGACGTCGATGTGTGAGAGGTGAGTTTTCCGGCTCGCTTGAGATAGATAGGAATCCCCGATATGGAGGCTACGACGTCGTCGCAGACCGACGCGAGCGCGGCATTGGTGCGGCCAAGCATGTCTCTGTAGTAGCGCGTGAGTCGGTCTGCGGGCACCACGCCGGAGCCGACCTCATTGGTCACTGCCACGACGGTGCGGGTGGTCGATGCAAAGGCTGCGGCGAGGTCGGCTACGGCCTGGTGCACCGCGTCGTGGGAACCCGGCTCGTCCGTCCATACACCGGCGTGATCCATCACCCTGGTCAGCCACACCCCGATGCAATCGATCAACACCGGTCGAGGTGAGTCGGTAGCGAGCACGCCGATGAGGTCGATGGTTTCGATGGTTTCCCACGACGCGGGACGCCGCTTGCGGTGGATATCAATGCGCCGCTGCCATTCCGAGTCCTCAGGATTGATGGCTGAGGTGGCCACATAATCGATCTGATCCCCCATCAAGATTGACTCCGCAAACACGGACTTCCCCGAGCGGGCACCACCTGTCACCAACATGGTGAAGTGATCACGTTTGCCGACCCGTCTATCGGATGAGTCTGGGCCTTCATCAGACCCGCACACCGCAGCAGTCACGGTGTCATCGGACATACACACCTCTGGTACATCGTATTTGCGCAACTGTGAAACCAGTTGCATGGCGTCAGCGTTGTCGGGATCGATCCTAAACTCATATCGAATCGTCATTACCTCTACCTATGCCTCAATTCGCAACCCTCCACCCCGGTTGGGC
Source organism: Actinomycetes bacterium (assembly GCA_023442485.1). GTDB lineage: Bacteria > Actinomycetota > Actinomycetes > Propionibacteriales > Propionibacteriaceae > JAEZZG01. The sequence goes on from JAEZZG010000055.1 coordinate 11,922, forward strand.
GGAGCCTTCTCTTCGCAACCTTAGGCACCCAGCTCCGATTAGGCGGGATCGCCTACCCGCAGCCGCGTCGAATCACACCCACGATCACCCGCGAATAGACCCTAGTAACACTTATACCCGCGAGCATGCCCTATCCACGATCACCCGCGAATAGACCATCCACACTCACTCCTGAATAGGACCCACTCATCGCCGCGCCTACTCGCGCTCCGGGCTCACCCCAGCTTCGTCAAACTTAGTGACCTCGAGCATGATATTGGCCGCTTGTCTAAGGATAGGCAAGGCCAGCACAGCGCCCGATCCTTCACCCAGGCACAACCCGAGCTGCAGCATCGGCTCTAAGCCTAGAGAATCGATCGCGGCCTTGATCCCCGGCTCCTTGCCCACATGTCCGGCATACATATACCCGACCGAATCCGGGCACAGTGCCGCAGCAACCATGGCCCCCGAGCACCCAATCACCCCGTCAAGCAGCACCGGCAGACGCCGAGCCGCCGCCCCCAGAATGAAGCCTGCGGTGGCGGCGTGTTCAAATCCGCCGACCATCGCTAGGGCCTGCAAGGGCTGGTTCGGGTCGGGATGATTGACCTCGAAAACCTGCCTGAGCGCAGCCCGCTTCTTCTCGAACTTGCTCCCGACGGTATCGGATCCCCAACCCACAATCTCGTCGATCGGTTTGCCGGAAAAGACGGAAATCAACGCCGACGCCGGAGACGTATTGCCAATGCCGACTTCGCCTGTGATCAACACCGAATATCCGCGATCGGCTGCCCAATCAGCAGTCTCGATTCCCGCGATGATCGCCTTCAGGGCCTCTTCCTCTGTCATCGCAGGACCTTCGGTCATGTCCTCGGTCCCTGCCTTGATCCACATATTGGCGAACCGATCGTCTTCTTCGACACCGAGATCGTCACGCTCATTGAGAGGCTTCAAAATACCGAGATCGACGACGCGAACATCGGCACCTGCCCCGCGAGCCAGGACCGCCACTGATGCACCGCCACGGTAGATATTGGCAGCCATCGATGAGGTGATCTCCTGGGGCCACGGGGAGGTCTTCAGTGCACACCCGTGGTCGGCGGCGAAGACCGCAACCAGGCCCTTGTCGATGGGCGGTGGCGGAACCTGTCCGGCAATCGCACACAACTGGTTCCCATAATCTTCTAGGGTGGCCAGCGAACGCACCGGCTTGGTCAAGTTCTCCTGGTATTTCCATGCTTGCTCAAGGACATCCCGATCAATCGCAGAAATGGTAGAGATCAAGTGCTTCAGACGGGCCAAGTCAGACATTTCATTCATGAACGGATTCAATCTCCTTGATAGATGATGTGGTCAGATGGAATCGTGAAGAGAGTCATTATTCGTTGTCAGGATGCGCCCCAGGGCTTCCACCACACAGCGGTTGACCTCCGGTCGTCGAACCGCAATCCGCACCCAACTGGAATCTAATCCGGGGAAGGTTTCGCCTCTGCGTACTCTAATCTGTTCACGACGCAGTCGCTCGCGGAGCAGGAATTGTTCATCGAGGCTTTGGCGAGCCGGCAAACACGGTTCAGGTGTGGTCCATCTGTCTTCGACGTGAACCAGGACGAATGGGGCCTGTGGAGAGCCGGCGACCTCGATCCCCTCTTCCCGCAGCCAGGCGACAAACTCGCGTTTCCACGCGCTCAACTGGCGGGCCCGACGTGCGGAAAACTCCACTCCTTGTGCACCCCGGCACAGCTCCAGGGCCCGCAAAGCCTGCCCGGAGACGGACCACAACTGCTGCAACTGGCTCATCTTGGCAATCAGGGCTGGGTCTCCGACGGCGTATCCTGCCCGAATTCCTGGAATCCCGAAGGTCTTAGTCAGCGAACGCAACACAATCACGCCATCCATCTGGGAGCCGATCATGGATTCAGGTTCGCCTGGGACAGCGTCGAGGAATACCTCATCGACCACGACGATGCGACGACGGCCGTCACGGCGCATCCTCAGCGATGCGATGTCGTCACGACGGTGAAGTACAGAGGTCGGGTTAGTTGGGTTGCCGATGAAGACCACATCCCCGAAGTCGGGGACTTCGTCGGGGTTGAGAACAAAGCCCTGGGCCGGGTCGAGGATGTGATGATGTGTGCAGATGCGTCGCGAGACCAAGGCTTCGTCAGGTCCAGAGAACTGCGGATGAATAACAAGGGCGGACTTTTCGCCGGGAGGCAGCAAAGCCTGGGCGATGAGTGAAAAACCTTCCGAGGAACCGTTGAGGCAGAGTACTTGGTCGACGGAGACGTGGTGGGATTCGGCGACGACGGCTGTGGCTCGGCCGGCGTTTGGGTAGCGCAGTGCGAGCTTAGGGTTTGCGAGGGCGTCGGCGAGAAATGCGGGCGGGCCGTCATCGTTGACGTTGACTGCTACGTCGATGAGGCCATCGACGTCTTCCCTGTCGCCGTGAAAAAATCCTTGCTGGTAGGAGTCGCTCATGTCGGTTTGAAGTGCGCCAGTCATATCGTTTCTAAGCCTACACACTAGAGCTGCTGGCGCCGGATTCGTCTCAGTAACCACTCTCTGCCTGCCAACACCGCAAACGCCCCGATGGTGGCCACCCCGGTTACCGCCTTGACTAGGGTAGATGCCTTTCTAATCTGCTCTGGCTTGGGACGTTGCCCATCCCCAAGATAAGGCCGGAACTCGCTGCGATTTCCGTAGTACTGGTTGCACCCTCCCAGCCTGACCTTCAACGCACCAGCAAAAGCTGATTCACACCAACCACCGTTGGGGCTAGGGTGTTTGGCTCCGTCACGGTTCATGATCGCCCAGGCCTGCCCCACATTTCCACCGACCAGAGGAGCGAGCAGACAGGTCAACGCTCCGGTGATCCTAGCCGGGATGTAATCCAAGACGTCATCGAGTCTCGCTGCTGCGGTCCCGAAGCGGCGGTAGCGATCATTCTTGTGCCCGATCATAGCGTCCAAGGTGTTGACTGCCCGGTGAATCAACATGCCAGGCAGCCCGGCGACGGCTCCCCAGAACAGCGATGCCACTGCAGCGTCGGCAGTATTTTCGGCCAGGGACTCGATGGTGGCCCGGCACAGCTCGGGCTCGTCGAGCCGATCAGGGTCACGCCCGCACAGATAGGACAGTCTCCCTCGCGCCGCATCGAGGTCGCCGGATTCGAGGAAGGAGGCCATCACTATGCCTTCACGAGACAAACTCGCCGCCCCGATGACGGCCCAGGTGGACAGGCTATAAGTCAGCCAGGACAGGTGCCGGAGGCGTGACAGGAGGCTGCCGATGGCGACGACGGGGGTAAGGGTAGCGAGGACGTGGATGGCCCCGGCGCTGTGACTATCGCGCCAGGTGAAAGGTTCGACGAAGTTCGACCAGGTGCCGAACCAGGCTACCGGGTGGAACCGGTTGGGTACGTCTTTACAGATCTGGTCGATCACGACGCCACTGGCCAGGCCGGCTGCCGATCCGATCTGGAATCGTCTGCTCATACCTAAGAATGTCCTCTCTCGCAGTGTTGCTACCGGGCTACCATCGTGGCACAGCCTGGTCTGGATGTGATTGACTTCATTGTGTGTCCATCCTTTATTTAGTGCGTCACGGTCAGTCCACCTGGAATGTCGAGCGTCGGGTCCAAGGTCAGTGCATGGATGTGCCGCTGACCGAGTTCGGGATTGAACAGGCGAGGACGGCCGGCACCGAGTTGGCAGGAGTCGGGGCGTCCAGGCTGGTGTCCTCCGATCAACTCAGAGCCGTCCAGACCGCCACTATCATCGCTGGGTTTGTTGGTTTGCCGGTGGAGACTTCCGCGTTGTTACGCGAACAGTTCCTAGGCGATATGGAGGGGAAGCTTTCAATCGAGTTGGAGCCGCTGCCGATTCCGGAAGGCAAGCACATCAACGAGATTCGCTGGAGTGGCGGTGAATCGGTGGTTGATGTGTGGGGCAGATGCCGCCGATTTGTTGAGCAACTGAAGGATTCGCCCTCCCCCGTCATCGTCGTCTCACATGGCCAAACCTTGGCATGTCTGGCAACCCTGCTGGATGGAGACACCGTCTATGAGGTTTTACCCGGACGGTTCAAGAATGCCCAGGTGATTCGTTTCGACGTGGACCTGGATGCCCTCGACGTTCAAACCGGGAGTGGACCTGCCCAGGTTGGTCCAAGTTACGCGAAATAGAGCGATCCGGGTAAGATGCACTTCGGTGATCATCCCGATCACCTCGGGGGTGTAGCTCAGCAGGTTAGAGCCGACGACTCATAATCGTCTGGTCACGGGTTCGAGCCCCGTCGCCCCCACCGTCGCTACCTCATCGCCATTGATGCAACTCTTGCGCAACCCAAACTTGGCCACCTGGCTCAATCAAAAAGCCAATAGGACTACCACTAAGCCAACGGGAGGAAAGCCTCCCGTTGGCTCACGGACTGATCTAGATCAGCTTCAGATACAGTTCCTCGAATAGTTTCGGGTTCATTGGTTGCGGGTTGGTTCGGGTGCAGCCGTCAGACATGGCAGCGATTGCCATCTCAGGTACTGCGGCGCGGAACTCCGCTTCGTCAATGTCAAGATCTGCGATCGTCTCGGGCATACCGATCTGGCGCTTCAATGCCCGAATCGACTCGATCGCGGCCAAAGCCAGCGTCGCCTTGTCGTCAGCTACTATCCCGAGTCGGTGAGCGATCCGAGCTAACATCTGCGCGGAGGTGTTGAGATAGGTGTCTCCCGGTTGCGGATTGCCAGCGTTGAAGGTGAAGGCTACTGGCATGATCAGCGAGTTAACCCGTCCGTGCGGCTTATGGAACCGGGCACCCATGGCGTGAGACATGGAGTGGACGATCCCCAACCCCGCATTCTCAAACGCCATCCCGGCAATACAAGCCGCGTTATGCATTTTTTCGCGGGCCTTCATGTCATTGCCATCACGCACTGCCCGGGTCAAGTACCGGTAGATCAAGTCAATGGCCTTCTCAGCCAAGGCGTCGGTGCAATCGGAGGCTCCCGTCGACATCAGGGATTCAAAAGCGTGACTGAGCGCATCCATCCCGGTATCTGCAGACAGCGAAGCCGGGACGGTACGGACAGCTTCCGGGTCAAGAATGGCGTGGTCGGGAACCATTTCCGCGTCAACCAACGCGATCTTTGCCGAGGTTGAGTCGTCAGTAATGACGGCAAAGGATGTCACCTCAGACCCAGACCCGGACGTCGTCGGGATAACCCACAAACCTTCGCGGGCTCGCACACCCTGCTTGATCGCCATGTAGTGGACACCTTTGGCGGTATCGATTGGCGATCCGCCGCCCACAGCCAGAATGACATCAGGCTTGGAGTGCAGATATGCCTTCATCACATCGGTAATCAGTGATGCCGATGGGTCGGGTTTGACCTTGTCATAGAGGATGATCTGAGCACCGCGCAGATGTCGCTCGATATTCTTCATTAACTCGGTGCTAGCCATGAAGGCGTCGGTGACGATGAACACCTTCTTGCCATCAAGTTTGGCCAGAGTGTTAAGAGATCCAGCACCATAGGAGATTGAAGTCCTAATCTGAAATTCTCTCACAGTGAAGCCCCTTCCGTGCCCTGCTGATGATCCGCCCGATACTGGCTGGGCGTCTCTCCGGTGACCTTCTTGAAGATCCTGGTGAAATAATTCACCGGTTGGAACCCTAAGTCGGTCGCAATTGAAGAAATAGGCATATCCGTGTAAGCCAGCATCAACTTAGCTCTGGAGATGCGTTTGTTAGTTACATAATTGAGGTAGTTTGTCCCGGTCTCCGCCTTGAACGCCTTAGACAAATAGCTACTCGAGACGTTGAGGAAGTTCGCCGCCGAACGCGAGGTCATGAAGGCCGAGACATCCTTTTCGATTTGGTTGAGTAAGTCGCGGATCGTCTTCGGCCGCGACGGTTTGTGTCTCTCTATGCAGTCATAGAGATTGAAAACCAGCGATTCGAGATAGCGCTGGGTTTCATATCGGTTGAAGTGGGCCTGACGGCCTGCCCGACGCCTCAGGACGCCCTGGCGTACCTCCCAGCCAACTTCTGGAGACGCATCTTGAGCCATGTCAATGATGGCGTCTTCCATGTCGGCGATCCTCAGACGCCCGACTTGGCGTCCAGAATCTTCAAAAACTCTGACAATGAACTGGTCGATGATCTCGACTGCTGCGGTGAGATTCTCGTCATCGATGGCTCGGTGAAGCTGGGAGAAGTCCCTGGCGTCAATCTCTCGATGTTCTTGTACCGAGGTCATCGACGAAGCCTCAGGTTGTGGCGAGTCCTCAACCGGTTCGGCTTGATCCTTGGCCCCGACCTTGGCCATTTTCATCGCGACGTTGCGCAGGTTGTGCGCGTATTCACGCTCGACAAGGTAGTTGGTTAGCTCATGCAAGGTCTCTGCGGCAGAGATGAGTTTGTCGTAGTCGGCGGAGTTCACTGAGGAACGCTCGCGGTTCAGCTCTTCATCGTCCATCCACGACTCGTCAAAAGCGGTGACGTGGTTGAGTTTGTCCTGGCCGTCGCGTAACTGAACCTGCCCGCACAGAATCGCGCCGAGATACTGGTTTCCTAACACGATCGGAACGGAGAAGTCCACCAACCCGGCGTGGCACTGATAGACGTAGGGCTCGCCATTGATCGCGGCTTGGAGCCCACCGTGGGCGTCACAGGCGAAACAGCGCTTCTGGCGGACCGGGTCTTGGCGCATGGTCGCGCAAAAGCTCGTGAAGGAACTGGCGGCAGTGATCGGCACTCCCTTGCAGTCAACGGTGATCAAGGCAAGCCCGGTAGCTTTGGCGAACCGGTCTTGGATGCGTTGCAGACGATCACAGTCAATCAAGTTGCGGATGTTGAGTTCGTCTAATGACGCAACATCGATCATTTCTTGATCGTTACCAAAATCCTTCCCGAAATCGATCGTCATGACTCTACATATTCCACGAATTCATCAATACCTTCTCCAGTAACTGACGACAGTTTGAAGATGGTATTGATCCCCGCCAAACGCAGATACCGCTCAGCCCGGTCAACACCGTCTTGGTCAGCAATATCAGTTTTCGTCACGACACCGATCACAGGTCTAGTAAAGAAGCTAATGAAGCCAGGTGGCAGGCGCAGACGCGGCTCGGTGGCTGAATGGATGAAGACAATCAGCTCCGCACTTTGGGCATGAACCTGCAACGCATATTTGAAGTGCCCTAGGTCCAGGTATTCACCGGGAGTGTCGATGATTTCACCGTCATCACTGACGAACTGGGTCTTATGGTAGGACAGATCCAGGTGGCGAACCCTTTGCATCAGCGTGGTCTTACCACACCCAACTGAGCCCATGAGCAAAATCTTCTTCATCGATCTACGCCTTGGGGTCAGCTTCGAGTAATCGGACACGGTGCAAACTTCAACATCTGGTCAAGTAGCTCCATGATCTCTTGCAGCGATCTCTCGACATCAGCCAAGGTTCCGGTGAGCAACAGCGAACCGGAGAAACGATCGACGAAGCCGAGTTGGATGTTGGCTGCTTTGGCGGCGGCGTCGGCTGCGATGATCGCTGATTCGGACGGGGTCAAGGTCAAGATACCCAAGGCACCGTGCGTCGACGGATCGAGACCGAGCTTCACGAAAAGATCAGGGTCGGGGTTTGCCAAGACGTGAGCCAAGGTGACCTGTTTGCCAGGAACGAACTCTTGGATGATCCGAGTCTTGACCTCTGATGAGGCATCGATGCTCATAACTTAATCTCCGACTGGTACGAGCCAAGATCGACAACGCATCTTGACACTTGGGAAGAACGGCTGATGATCCGAGGAGATAGGTTTCGGGACGACTCTGGTCCGACCTAGACCTACTCGAACGCACTCATTCTAGCCCTAAGCCACCCTGTTTGTGACCCATTAAGACAAGAAACGTGGCCAAAAATACAAGTACTTGGAGACGGGGATACAGATTGGGCCACAGAGCCCATCGATCGACACAAACCTCCCCACTTGCTACAAATTCGTGCACTCTATCGGGCTTTGGGGTCGCCAAGACCGCCAGCTCGCGTTAGCCTTTCGTTACATCGAGGTGCCAGTGTGCCCGTATCCTGCGGGTCTCACAGCCGCGATTCACACAAGTGCATGATCAATTTCCATTGCGAAGACCATCACGACGTGAATCACGGAGGCGTCACGAGGTTGTTTTTGTAGCAGTTTTCTTGAGTGAGGGGTCAAATCGCTACACGATGATGTGAAGCTCAACCAACTCCAATGGTGTTCCACCCTCATCCAGCAGGCGTGGATGGAACCCGCAACGTCAGGTTCCCTAGCACCGTCGATCTTCACCGTCGATGTCAACGACAGGCTCTTACCTGAGGAAAGTAGACAATCTCGGCTCGCCGCTGGGTATCACGGTCATCGCTGTTGATGACCACTGCAGTGGTGCAGGCCTCGAATAACCACACTGCCGATCCGAATGAGGAGTCGTCCAATGCAAGAAGCCCTAGGAATGATCGAAACTAAGGGTTACGTTCCCGCTGTTGAAGCTGCAGATGCCATGGTCAAGTCGGCTAATGTCCGTCTCATCGGCACCAAGCAGATTGGCGCCGGCTACGTTTCCGTCATGGTTCGCGGCGATGTCGGCGCAGTCAAGGCTGCTGCTGACGCTGGTGCCGCTGCCGCTCAGAACGTGGGCGAGCTAGTTTCCGTCCATGTCATCCCACGTCCCCACACTGACGTTGAGAAGATCCTCCCTTCTCTGGACTAGTTAGGACAGGAACATAAACATGGCTAATGAAGAACTATTCAACCAAGTCATGGCCGAGGTCATGAAGAAGATTGACACCAAGACCGCTGAACCCGCTGCTAAGGCAGAAGCCATTGGCCAGCTTCCTGGCATGACGGAATTCGTTGGTGTGAATCCGCTGGGTGTTAGTGTCGGCTTGGTCATCGCCAACGTTGACTCCACCCTCCACGAGCTGATGGGTATCGACAAGAAGTTCCGTTCCATCGGCATTATTGGTGCCCGCACCGGTGCTGGCCCGCACATCTTCGCCGCTGACGAAGCCGTCAAGGCTACCAACTGTGAGATTGTTGCCATCGAACTGGCTCGCGACACCCAAGGTGGCGCTGGTCACGGTAACTTGATCATCTTTGGTGCTGAAGATGTCTCCGACGCTCGTCGCGCCGTCGAGGTTACCCTCTCCGAGCTTGACCGCACCTTCGGTGATGTCTACGGCAACGAAGCTGGACACCTGGAACTTCAGTACACCGCCCGCGCTTCCTACGCCCTGAACAAGGCATTCGGCGCCCCGCTGGGCAAGGCCTTCGGTATCTCCGTCGGCGCTCCCGCCGCCATTGGTGTGCTCATGGTCGATGCTGCCGTCAAGGCCGCCACTGTCGATCTGATTGGTTACTCGAGCCCGGCCGCCGGAACCAGCTTCTCTAACGAGGTCATCGGGTTCTACACCGGCGATTCTGGTGCAGTGCGTCAGGCAGTGATTGCCGCTCGCGAAATTGGCAAGCCGATCCTCGCTGCTCTAGGTGCAAAGCCGGAATCCACCACCACCCCGTACATCTAGATCTAACGAGGAGTTTCCGTGCGTTCAAAAAGATTTGAGGCGCTTGACGCGCGTCCCGTTAATCAAGATGGTTTCGTAACCGACTGGCCCGAGGTTGGCCTGATCGCGGTTGGCGCTCCTGCCGATCCTAAGCCGTCGATCAAGATCGAAAACGGTGTCGTTGTTGAACTCGACTCCAAGCCGCAGGCTGACTTCGACATGCTCGACATCTTCATCGCTCGTTACGGCATCAACCAGGAAATGGCTGACGAGGTCACCAACAAGACCGACTCCTTGGAGCTGGCTCGCAAGTTCGTTGACTTCCATGTCTCTCGTGAAGAGTGTGTTCGCTTGGCCTCCGGGATGACCCCGGCCAAGATCACCGAGGTCGTCAACCAGATGACCGTCCTCGAGATGATGATGGCCATGACGAAGATGCGTGCGCGCAAGACCCCAGCGAACCAGTGTCACGTCACCAACATTCGTGACAACCCGGTTCAGATCGCGGCTGACGCTGCTGAGGCTGGTATCCGCGGCTTTGCCGAGATGGAAACCACCATGGGTGTGGCTCGTTACGCTCCGTTCAACGCGATGTCGATCCTGGTTGGTGCCCAGGTTGGTCGTCGGGGCACGCTGACCCAGTGCTCCTCTGAGGAAGCTACCGAGCTCCTCCTCGGTATGCGCGGCCTGACCGCCTACGCTGAGACCGTGTCGGTCTACGGCACCGAGGCAGTGTTCATGGACGGCGACGATACCCCGTGGTCGAAGGCCTTCCTGGCTTCGTGCTACGCATCCCGTGGCATGAAGATGCGTTTCACCTCAGGTACTGGTTCAGAGGTTCAGATGGGCTACGCCGAAGGCAAGTCCATGCTCTACCTCGAAGCCCGTTGTTTGTGGATGACCAAGGCCGCTGGCTCTCAGGGCACCCAGAATGGTTCCGTGTCTTGTGTCGGCGTTCCGGCTGCTGTCCGTGGCGGTATCCGTGCGATTCTCGCGGAGAACCTGATCGCGACCATGCTCGACCTCGAGTGTGCATCCTCCAACGACCAGACCTTCACCCACTCCGACCTGCGCCGTGTTGCCCGCTCCCTGATGCAGTTCATCCCCGGTACTGACTACCTGTGCTCGGGTTACTCTGCAACCCCGAACTACGACAACGTGTTCGCCGGATCGAACTGGGATGCTGACGACTACGACGACTGGATCATTATCCAGCGCGACTTGAAGGTTGACGGCGGTCTCGTCCCCGTGCGCGAGGAAGAGGTTGTGGCCATCCGTAACAAGGCTGCCAAGGTGATCCAGGGCGTCTTCCGTGAGCTTGGTTTGACCGAGATCACCGACGCTGAGGTCGAAGCCGCTACCTATGCCCGTGGCTCGGAAGATATGCCTAAACGCAACCAGGCCGAGGACATCAAGTCTTGTGAAGACATGATGAACCGCAAGGTGACTGGTGTCGACGTCGTCAAGGCGCTCTCCCGCGCAGGGTATGACGATGTTGCCGAATCGCTGTTTGAGTTGTTGAAGCAGCGTATTGCAGGTGACCACCTGCACACCTCGGCAATCTTCGATGAAAACTTCCACGTCATTTCTGCTGTGAATGCACCCAACGATTATGCCGGCCCGAAGACTGGCTACCAGATCTCTGACGAGCACTGGGATCGGATGAGTGACATTCGCAACGCGATCAGCCCCGAGAGCATTTAGGTGATATCCATGGCTATTGATGAAGCAAAACTGAAGTCCCTAATCCTCGAGGCAATGCAGAATGTGCTGCAGGATTCTGGTTCTAGCAGCGCTGGAGCTGCCGACAAGCCGAAGATTTCGGCCAACGCCGGCAAGCTCGTGATTACGGAGTTGGGCAACATGAAGCGGGGAACCAACCCGAAGGAAGTTGTCATCAGTCTTTCACCGAACTTCTACCACAACCAGTTTGAAACCATCGTGGGGATCCCGCACACCGCTGTGCTGCGTGAGATCATCGCAGGTATTGAAGAAGAAGGCTTGTCCTACCGCTTCTGCCGGGTTCGCCACACCGCTGACGTTGCATTCATTGCTCACGACGCAGCAAAGGTGTCTGGTTCGGGTATCGGTATCGGCGTCTTGGCTCGCGGCACCGCTGTGATCCATCAGCGCGATCTGGCTCCACTGTCCAACCTGGAGTTGTTCCCGCAGTCACCACTGCTGGATGAGGAAACCTTCCGTGCGATCGGCAAGAACGCCGCCCGCTACGCCAAGGGTGAATCCCCGGATCCGGTGCCTGTGCGTAACGACCAGATGGCACGTCCGAAGTACCAGGCCCGCGCTGCATTGATGCACAACAGAGAGACTCAGCTTGTCGATCTGAATGCCCGTAACCAAGAGCTCCGCATCGAGTTCCGCTAGGAGAATCATGAATCAAGAAGAGTTGATTAAAAAACTCATGGATCAGGTGATGCAGAGCCTCGGTAACGACGCACCGAAGTTCGACAAGAAGCCTGAATCTTCGCCCGCACCGCGCAGCTCTGCCGGTTCTTCCACACCGTCTTACCCCTTGTCTGAGAACATGGGTGACCAGATCAAGTCCGCCTCTGGCAAGGTCTTGTCGTCGTTCACCTTGGACAAGGTGCTCAGCGGTGAACTCAAGGCAGAGGACTTTAGGATCGCTCCCGAGACCCTGGAACTTCAGGCCCAGGTCGCTGAAGCATCCAACCGTCCGCAGTTGGCAAATAACATGCGTCGGGCTTCAGAACTCATCGCAGTCCCTGACGATGAGTTGCTGGATGCCTACAACGCATTGCGTCCCTACCGTAAGTCGAAACAGGAACTGCTTGACCTGGCTGACCGCCTCGAGAAGCAGTACAACTGCACGGAATCGGCGCAGTTCATTCGCGACGCTGCGAACGTCTACGAGAAGCGTGGACGTCTGGCTCGCGAGGACGATGAGTAAACACACCACAATAACAACTGAGTGACAGGTATTGCAATGAAATTGATTGCCGGCATCGACATTGGTAACGCCACCACAGAGGTTGCGCTAGCAGATGTGTCTGGTTCGACTCCTAAATTCTTGGCCTCGTCGATTATTCCGACGACGGGAATCAAGGGAACCGGGAACAATGTTCAAGGTGTCTTCCATGCCCTGATCAATGCTCTCGATGACTGCAATCACAAGATTGAAGATCTGTCGCTCATTCGGATCAATGAGGCTGCGCCCGTGATTGGTGACGTTGCGATGGAGACGATCACCGAAACCATCATCACGGATTCCACCATGATCGGGCACAACCCAGCGACTCCAGGTGGTCTCGGCATTGGCGTCGGCGAAACGGTCCTGCTACAGGACCTTTCGTCGGCGCAACCAAATCGCGACTATGTGGTCGTCGCTGACCGCTCTCATGATTTTGAAGAGATTGCGGAGAAGATTAATGCCGTCTCCGACCGCATCTCCGTCACCGGCGCCATTCTCCAACGCGATGACGGCGTCCTGGTCAATAACCGACTGAATAATAAGATTCCGATCGTCGATGAAGTCAGCCTGATCGACAAGGTGCCGATCGGGATGCTGGCAGCTATCGAGGTTGCCGGTCCTGGTCAGATTATCGAGACTCTCTCTAATCCCTTCGGAATCGCTACCCTTTTCGACCTCAGTTCTGAAGACACCAAGAGTGTGGTTCCACTGGCGCGCTCCCTGGTGGGCAACCGCTCAGGCGTCGTGATCAAGACTCCGGCAGGTAACGTTGAGGAACGTCGCATTCCTGCCGGGCGGATCACCTTCCAGTCTTCGCTGCGCTCAGCCACAGTTGATGTTGATGACGGCGCTGAGGCGATCAACGCCGGGGCTAGTGGACTCGACGACATCATCGATATCACTGGTGAACCCGGAACTAACGCCGGTGGAATGATGGAAAATGTTCGAGTTGTCATGGGGAACTTGACTAACCAGGACCCCAAGGCCATCAAGATCACTGACTTGCTGGCGGTGGATACCGAAGTGCCGCAGGCTGTCACCGGCGGTATTGCCCAAGAGTTTTCGATGGAGGCCGCCGTCGGCATTGCCGTGATGGTCAAGGCTGACCGATTGCAGATGCAGATGATCGCCGAAGGGATTCAAAAAGAGGTCTCCATTCCCGTTGAGGTCGGCGGTGTGGAAGCCGATATGGCCATCCGTGGTGCCTTGACAACTCCTGGTTCTTCCGCGCCTATCGCCATCTTAGACATGGGTGCCGGGTCTACCGATGCTTCGGTGATGCACCGGGACGGGTCAGTGAAGTTCACCCACCTAGCAGGTGCCGGAAACATGGTTACCTTGATGATTCAGAAGGAACTTGGTCTCGAAGATCAACTCTTAGCTGAAGACATCAAGAAGTACCCGTTGGCCAAGGTTGAAACCTTGTTCAATATCCGCCACGAAGATGGTGCCGTGGAGTTTTATGACCACGCACTCCCTGCCCACGTCTTCGCCCGCACCGTGATCCTTACCCCGAAGGGGATGGTGCCGCTGCCGATCGACAAACCTCTAGAACACATTCGCCGGGTACGTCGTCGCGCAAAGGAAAAGGTCTTCGTGACCAATGCCATCCGCGCTTTGCGTGCGGTCTCGCCGACGAAGAATGTCCGCGATATCGAATTCGTGGTTCTCGTAGGCGGTTCGGCTCTTGACTTTGAGATCCCGCAGATGGTGACGAAGGCTCTGTCTGAGTACCGGGTGGTCGCCGGACGGGCGAACATCCGAGGTTCTCAAGGTCCGCGTAACGCGGTGGCTACTGGCCTGGTTTTGTCATACGAGGGCAAGTAGTCATGGCTGGCCCGATCAAGGAAGTTCGCCCCACCCTCGTTGTCAATGTGCACAACGACATCGACAACGCCCAGTTGCGCGAGGTGTTGCTCGGACTGGAAGAAGAAGGTGTTCCAGTCACCCTGAATCGTTCCAGCGAATTGAATCCGTTGACGTTGGCCCATTCCGCAGCGATTGAGTCGGTGCTTGATGTTGGGATTGGGATCAGTCTGGATTACATCGTCGTTACAACTGAAAAACTACCTGAGGAGACACCGTATTTGGCTCACTACCTCAACGTCAGCCAAGACAGCGACCGGCTGGTTGGCGGGAATGCCGCGAGGTTAGTCAAGCGGATGCCTTTGAAAATCGTCGAATGACAAGATCACCACTTCAATCATAGTGACAAGGAGAAATGGACATGCTGAAGCTCGCGGTGGGAACCATCGAGACTGTCGGTCTCGTTGCCGCCATGGAAGCTGCCGACGTTGCCTGCAAGACGGCTAATGTCCAGCTCATCGGCTACCAACTCAGCCGTGGCGGCGGCATGGTTACCGTCAAGATCGTCGGCCAAGTCTCGGCCGTCCAGTCCGCAGTACAAGCGGCCAAACAAGCAGCGAACATGGTTCATAAGGTCTATGCGGTTAGCGTTATCCCGCGTCCACACGAATCTCTAGAAGCCCTGATTGACAATGAATTGACGGTTGGCTCGCCTGCTGCCGCCAAGGCAGAGCGGAAGGTCGCAAGCAAGGCTGAACCGGCCAAGTCGAACCCCGCCACCGAAGAGAAGGCTGCTAAGGCTACGCCGAGCACGTCAGAGAAGGCTAGCGAAGCCTCCACTAAGTCTTCCCCGAAGAGCCAGCCCAAGGCTGAGGCCAGCACCACGACTAAGGCAAGCGCGGCTAAGTCGACTGCTGCCGAGGCCAAATCGCAGACACCGGCGAAGTCATCCGGGTCATCGAAGAGCTCGCGGGCGAAGTCAACCTCGACGAAACCTAGCTCGTCTGAGAAATCTTCTGGGACACCTTCCCAGAACACCACTGAGAAAGGAACAAACAAATGAGCGACGCCCTAGGAATGATTGAGACCAAGGGTATGGTTCCGGCCATTGAGGCTGCCGACGCTATGACCAAGTCGGCTAACGTCACTCTGATCGGCTACAAGCAAATCGGTGCTGGCTTCGTGTCTATCCATGTTCGCGGCGATGTCGGTGCCGTCAAGGCTGCCGTCGACGCCGGTGCGGCTGCTGCCGCCGCTGTTGGTGAACTGGTTAGCCAGCATGTGATTCCGCGTCCACACACCGATGTCGAGAAGATTCTGCCTTCCCTGGCTTAGTTGTCTAACTCATTATTTGAGGATCCCATTATGGAAATTGATTCCCGCTCACCGGAGCGCAAACTCGAAGAGCTAACTCGCAAGGTCGTGTTTGATGCTCTGGGTCAAGAAGACCCCACCCAAGTCGTCCTTGGTGTATCGAATCGCCACGTTCACCTCTGCGAGGAGGACTTCCGTACCCTGTTCGGCCCCGACGCTGAACTCACCGTCAAGGTGATGCTGCGCCAGACTGGCGAATTCGCCGCCAACGAGATGGTCAAGGTGATCGGCCCGAAGGGTTCGTTTGAAAAGGTTCGCCTGATGGGTCCGCACCGGCCGAAGACCCAGGTTGAGTTGAGTAATACGGACTGTTTCCAGCTCGGAGTTGCTCCGGTTGTGTGCGAATCGGGCTTCCTCGATGAAGCCTCCCCTATCGATATTGAAGGTCCGTGTGGACGGGTCCACAAGGATCACGCCGCCATGGTTGCTGGCCGTCATATCCACTTGAGCCCTGACGATGCTGCAGCCCTTGGTGTGCAGGACTCCGAGCGCGTCTCTATCGAGTTCGGGGGACGCCGTGGCGGTTTGATGGATAACTTCAAGTGCCGGGTCAAGGATTCCTACCGGGCAGAGGTTCATATCGATATGGATGAGGCTAACGGTCTCGGTGCTCGCACCGGTGACACCGTCCGGGTCATCCGCAATTCCTAAAAGGCAGGATTGACAGTGTCTGCAGCGAAGAGTCATAAACCGGCGTCCAGGCTGGAGTCTTTCTCCAAACTGGTGACCTCAGGGCGCACCCGGGTGCCTAGGGGCGCGCTGTCGCTGGGTGTTGACCTCGGTACCGCCAATATCGTGCTGTCCGTGGTGGATTCCACCAATAAACCCATCGCGGGGGCGTCTGTTCACGAAACCGTGGTACGTGACGGCGTGGTGGTTGATTGGCTCGGAGCTGTCAAGGCTGTGCGGACCCTGAAGGAAAAACTCGAAGCGAAGCTATCCCACCATCGATTTGAGAAGGCTTCGATCACGATTCCGCCTGCGATTGATCCTGGCACTATCAAGGTTTTCACCAATGTGGTTGAGGCCTGCCAGATGGATGTTGACGAAATCATTGACGAGCCGGTGGCTGCCGCGAGAGCGCTCGGATTGACCCACGGCTGTGTCGTCGACATCGGTCACGGAACCACAGGCGTATCTGTTATTGAAGACCAGCAGACAGTGCTTTCAGTCGATGAAGCCACCGGCGGTCACCACATGAATCTGGTGATCTCCGGGGCGCTCGGGATCACCTACGACCAGGCCGAGAAGTTCAAGAAGGCCCCTGAACACCAAGCAGAGGTGGCCGGGATCATTCGGCCGACCTTGATCAAGATGGCTACCATCGCGGCCGATGCGCTAGCCGGCTCCAAGGTTGACCGCGTCCACCTCGTTGGGGGTTCCGCATCCTTCGACTGTGCCGTGGGTGTTTTTGAATCGGTCCTGGGAATCTCCGTGATTCGCCCAGATTACCCCTTGTGGGTAACTCCGCTTGGTTCAGCCATGTCGAGTTTCGCAAACGACGCGGATTTTGAAGGGGAGGACGACGATGACTGAAGCCGAACTTCGCCGCATCATCTACGAGACGGTACTCGAAGTGCTAGGCATGGAGGCTCCCTCGCGTCCCAAGCCAGAACCGGGTACGGCATTGGTGCTATTCACCGGGGCATTGTTGGGTTTCGACGAGGCAATTGAATCCCTGCGCCGAATCCAAAACTCAGGTATTCAGCTCAGCTATGTTCAAACCGACTCAGCAAAGTTCATCCTCGATCAGGACAAGATCGCGTCCCTGGGGATGACCGAACGCTCGAAATCGCTGGTCGGAGTCCATGAGATGTTGATTATCCCGACGATGACGGTCAACCTCGCCGCCAAAGTTGCGTGTGGGATCGCCGACGGTTTGGGCCCCAACGTCTTATCCGAGTTCATCCAGTCTGGACGGCCTGTGGTGGCGTCTCGGACGGCGTGCTGTCCGGACGCACCTGAAAAGCGACTCCTCTTCCCGGACATGCCAGAGGCCTACCGCGAGGTGTTGCGTAATAACTTGAGAGCTCTGGATTCCTTCGGCGTGACCTTGACGTCTGCGGCACACCTGGATCGCGCTGTCGAGAGAGCTTTGGCCGACAGGCGCGCACCCTCCGCCATCTCTCCAACTACCCAACAGTCCACTACGACTGGATCGGTGGTGGAGTGTTCCAAGAAGTTACTGACCTTCGCTGATGTCCGGGTGCTTCGCCGAGGAACCATTCTGAGGGTGTTACCGTCGACCATTATTACTGACTTGGCCCGCGACGCTGCGCGCGACCAGGGCGTCACTATTGAGGTGAGGGGCTAACTTATGTACCTATCTCGCGTAATTGGCAATGTGGTTTCAACCACGAAAGATGACGGGCTCGTCGGGTTCAAGCTCATGCTGATCCAACGAATCGACCGCAACCTGGAATACATGAAAGACCCTGAGATCGCTGTTGATACCGTTGGTGCAGGCATCGGTGAGGTCGTCATCGTTACCCGCGGTTCGATGGCCCGCCACGCCGCTAGCCGTCCTAACTCCCCCGTCGACGCTGCCATCGTCGGTATCGTCGATGAGGTTCAAGTGGAGGATCATTCCTGATGCCCAACGTTTATACCCGAGGTGGTGACAAGGGAACCACCGCACTCTACGGAGGGTCTCGAGTTGCCAAACACTCGGGACAGGTCGAGGCGTACGGTGCCTTGGACGAGGCGAATTCCGCGATTGGTTTCGCGCGCTCGCTGCTATCCCCAACCTGCTGGATGCGTCCCGAGTTGCACGAGATTCAACAGCGCTTGTTCACCGCAGCCGCAGAGGTTGCCTCAGACGATAAGGGGCGCCAGATTCTCGACAACAAGATCTCCCAGGCTGACATTGACGCGATGGAGGCGCTGATTGATCGTTGCTTGGGGATTGCCGGGCTCCAGCACGAGTTCGTGATCCCGGGCAAGGATCCGGCTTCTGGTGCCCTGCACATCGCACGGACGGTGATTCGTCGTGCTGAACGGCGGCTCTTGAAGATTTCACAAGACGCGAATATCCGTAGCGAGCTAATTAAATATGTCAATCGACTCTCAGATGTGCTGTTTGCGTGTGCACGGGTTCAAGAGAGGACCGCTCAGATGACCGAGGTTGAGCAGATCGTCCGTCGAATTGTTGAACAGAACTGGGATCAGATTTCGGCATTGCCGTCTCAGGGCGGGACGGCCAATAGTGACTCTGCACGCGACCGGAACGGCTGGGAGTTACCTCAGTTCAATCTCGAGATCGCGGCACGAATGGCTTCTGCAGCCGAAGACAAGGCCACCGAGATGGGTGTCCCTGTTGTGATTTCGGTCGTAGATGAGGGTGGCAACCTCGTCCTCTTGCACCGCATGGAGGGTTCGTTGTTGGCCAGCCTCGATATTGCCCAGGGGAAGGCTTTCACCTCTGCGGCATTGAAGATCCCCACCTCTGCGGTGAAGGATCTTGCCAAGGAAGATGGTGACCTGTTTGGGATCGAATCATCCAACCAGGGAAGAATCATCTGCTTTGGCGGTGGACTCCCGATCTTTGTCAATGGCGAGATTCGTGGAGGCATCGGTGTTTCCGGAGGCACAGTCGATGAAGATTTGTGCATTGTCAATCATGCTTTTGCTGCTGCATGCGAAGGGTAGTGACCATGGATATTAAATCTGATCAGGTTGAGCAGCTGATCAAGCAGGTTATTGCGAAGATCGGTTCTGCTGGCGATATTGAGCAAGTTCTGGCGAAGTCGTCAGATTCTGCGTCGGACAACGGCACCGTCACTGACGGTATCTTCCCCGACATGGACGACGCGGTATGCGCTTCCCACAAGGCGTGGCTGGAGTACATGGAGTGCTCACTGGCGGATCGACGCAAGTACATCCAGGCGATTCGTGACTTCTGTCTCAAAGAAGAGACCCTCAACTACATGGCTGAGGCAGCCGCTGAAGAATCTGGGATGGGCAATGCCAACGACAAGTATTTGAAGAACTACCATGCCGCGAAGTTCACTCCTGGCGTGGAAGATTTGGTCACTGAGGCCTGGACCGGTGATGACGGTCTGACTACCCTCGAATACTCCCCCTTCGGTGTGGTCGGCGCGATTTGCCCCACGACGAACCCCACCGAAACAATCATCAATAACGCGATCGGCATGCTGGCTGCCGGTGACACGGTTGTCTTCAGCCCTCATCCGCGCGCCAAGAACATCTCGCTGTGGCTGGTACGCAAGCTCAATGAGGTGCTTGCCTCGGTGAAGGCCCCCAAGAATCTCATCGTCACGGTTGCCGACCCTTCCATCGAGAACACGAACAAGATGATGAAGCACGAGAAGGTGCGGATGCTGGTGGCAACCGGCGGTCCTGGCATCGTCAATTCTGTGTTGTCGAGCGGCAAGAAGGCCATCGGTGCTGGCGCAGGTAACCCGCCTGCCGTCGTTGACCAGACTGCTGATATCGCTAAGGCTGCGAAGGATATTGTTGACGGTGCGTCATTCGACAATAACCTTCCGTGCACCGCTGAGAAGGAAATCGTCGCGGTTGACGCTATTGCTGACTTGTTGATGTTCAACATGAAGAAATATGGCGCCTACGAGATCAAGGATAAAGACACCATCGATCGCTTGATCAATATGGTCGTCAACACCGAGAAACAGCATCCGAAGACTGAATGGGTGGGCAAGTCCGCTCTCGATATTCTCAAAGGTCTAGGCATCACTGACGCACCGAAGGACACCCGCCTGATTGTCCTTGAAGCGTCCAAGCAGTGCCCGCTGGTCCAGGTTGAACTGATGATGCCTATCCTCGGCATGGTCCGGGTGAAGGATGTTGACGAGGCGATTGATTTTGCCTGCGAGGTCGAACATGGCAACCGGCACACTGCCATCATGCATTCGCGTGACGTCCAGGCTTTGACCAAGATGGGACGGAAGATCCAGACCACGATCTTCGTCAAGAATGGTCCCTCCTACAATGGCATCGGCATCGGCGGTGAGGGCTACCCCACCTTCACTATTGCCGGACCTACCGGCGAAGGCTTGACTTCTGCACGCAGCTTCGCTCGCCGTCGCCGTTGCGTCATGGTAGGCGTACTCAATATCCGCTAATCCCGCGATGCGGTTTTGGCTACTCCGGAATCACGGTGGCTGGGCCTTGTGTTACCCGGCCACCTGATCAGTCATCACCGCATCAACAGATGCACCGTCTGTGGTGTCCACTTCTACCCGAGTGGGCACCACTGACGTTTTATGTCGAGACCATGCCATCTTTGCTTCGAGATCACCGGCTTTGTCTGCTGGACGCCTAAGCTAGATGTCATTACCGGGCGCCTGGGGGATCTTCGGCCCCTCGCCACCCGGACGATTGTTTGAAGGAGATTTATCGTGGACGAACGCGAAAAGATGGCACGAATGAATGCCTGGGTCGATTCACTCTGTGAGGCATATTCACTAAGCCGAGACGAGGCCGGCGCCGTCATCCCCGGCATGTTGCAGATGTCCCATGACGTAGCTCACGGCCCAGCCCGTCCTGGCGTGCCGGTGACGGCATTCTTACTCGGGTTCGTCGCAGGCCGCTCCGGCAAGGATATCCCCGAGGCGGCTGACGAAGTCTTGTCTCAGTTACAGCCCCTCCTCGACCCCTACCGCAATGCCGATGGGGTTATTGAGTGAGTGTCTCTGTCTGGCAGTCGTCGTCATTTCGAGGGCTACTAGGTGTGATCGGAGGCCGCCGAGACGGCGGGTTGTAGCGACAAAATCCTCCCCAACCGGTTGATTGATTTAGCAGGTTGGGGATTTTGACATCACTGTCGGATCTGTTAGTCTATTCGAGCGGTTGCGAGAGTAACCCATTCCCCTGTAGCTCAACCGGCAGAGCATCTGACTGTTAATCAGAGGGTTACTGGTTCGAATCCAGTCGGGGGAGCAGACTCAGAGCCATCTCCGTTTTCGGGGG
>JAEZZG010000001.1 GCA_023442485.1 Actinomycetes bacterium
ATATACGAGGCCTGGTACCTGCCAGATGGGAGTTTGCGAATGTGGCCGAAAGAGCGTCTGGGCATAGCGCGATCCTTGATGGATGAGGGGATTCTGCCCACCAGTATGCCTTGCGCGTGTGCAACAAATGTGCGATTAGGTCCAATAATTTTCGATATTCACTGAGTAACTTTGAGAAGCGTCTTGCACGTCTTGACAACATTTCACCTAGTCAATTGCCGCTCTGACTAGGGTTTTTGCCGTTAGCATTGAGGTTTACACGCATGGGTTGAGAATCGTCTGCATCGGGTCTCCTCAAAGTAGTTGAGTAGCAGTCGAGGGCACCTGCTATCTCGGTGGAGTTCAAGTGTAGAAGAGACTTGGCGGATCGGGTGAAACCGCGACCTCGGCGGTTTGGAATCGCTCTGATTAGGGTAGATCCCTTGATACTCTGGCTTGGACAAATTCACACCCCCCTGAGGCTAAGAGAGAAGCGTCGTGGAAGAAAAAGACCTTTCCCGCCAGTCAACGATCACCCCCGATTCATCCACTCACTCCGGTATCGTCACGGCCAGTGACGCCGATTCCCTAGGCAAGGTGTCGCTACTCACCAAGGTTGGGTACGCGACGGGTTCACTCGGTGATTCCGCCGCTTACTATGTGGTGACCTCCTTCCTTTCCTTCTACTTGACCACCGTCGCCGGAATCTCACCGAAGGTTGCCGGGATCATCATCGGGTTGGCTACCGTCTGGGACGCTATTACCGATCCGCTGATGGGAATCTTGATCGACCACTCCAAGAGCCGATATGGCAAGCGGCGGCCATTCATCATCGGCTCCCTCGCCCCACTATCTGCGGCGATCATCATGTTGTTCATCAGTTTTGACGCATCCTCGACCGTCAAGACCGCCTATTACATCTTCATGGTCCTGGTTTTTTGGACCGCCTACACCGCCTTCAACATCTCTTTCTATTCCCTCGGCGCGGCGATCACCTCGAATGACGACGAACGCATCAAGATCTCCGGTTTCAGAGAGGTGGCCGCTTTCGTCGGTGTGTTCTGCGGAACCTCCGTCCCCACCTTCATCGTTGGGCGCCTGGTCAAGACAGGAATGGGAACCTCGACGTCTTGGACGATTGCCGCCGTCATCGTTGCCGCGATCATGACGATCGCGATCCTGGTCATGTGGTATTCCACTCGCGGGAAAGAGCCCATCGGGGATGCCGTTGACGCGGGGGCTCAGCACTCCTGGAAGGAATCTCTTGCCGGGATTGTCGAGCTGACCAGGTTGCGTCCCTATGTGATGATCATCTTGTCCGCGTTATTCGCCAGCGTCTACATGACCTTGTTCAACTCCGATCTGCTCTACTACACCTCATTCGTCATGGGGCTGTCGGAAGATCAATCCTCGGTGCTGTGGACGGTGTCGTCTATCTGCTCGGTCGCCTTCATCCCATTCCTTGCCAAACTCGGCATGGTGTTTGACAAACGATCGATCTATATCGCCGGCATGGTCTTCTCCGGGGTCTGCATGATTGCCGCCCGCTTCACCGGTCTACCATCACTGACCTGGGCCGTCGTCTACATCATCTTGGTCTCGGTTGGGACCGCCGCCTACTGGATGTTCCTTTTCAATTTCCTCTACGACGTCATCGATATTGACGAGTTCCGCACCGGCAAGAAGCGTGACGGGTTGATCATGTCTTACTACTCCTTCCTGCTGAAACTCGGCGGTGCCATCGCCGCCTTCCTGATGGGGCTGATGTTAGAGGCGGCTAAGTTCGACGGTGAGGCCGAGACTCAGGTTCCGTCCGCGATCGAAGCCATCAAGGACCTCTTCACGATCTACCCGGGCATCTTCATGGTGATCTCTGGTGCGGTGATGATATTCAGCCCCGCGATTCGATCTCGAATGAAGGCACTCCACCTCGCCAAAGCCCGGCGAGATGCCGGTCAGGACTATTCCACTGACGGTTTCGCAGAACTCCTGAAAGGTGCCAAGTCATGACCTCGGCGATTGTGTTACAAACCGACTTCGGGATGGGTATCTCGACGAACGCCATGGAAGGCGTAATTAATCTGGTCGATCCGAGTATCCGGATTTATCACAACACCCACGACATTCCCGCATTCAACACCTATGTGGCCTCAGTAGATTTGGCCTACAACATTGATTATTGGCCGTCGGGGACGATCTTCGTGTCGGTCGTCGACCCTGGGGTAGGTACCTCTCGCCGTGGGGTCGTCGCCCAACTCGCCAACGGCAGTTTCGTCGTGACCCCTGACAACGGAACCCTAACCCACATGGTTCACCATCCCGGGGTGGTTGAGGTCCGCCAGATCGATGAGACGACGAATCGTCTCCCCGGATCAGAAGAAGTCAACATCTTCCACGGCCGAGACGTTTTCGCCTACACCGCAGCCAGGCTAGCGTCAGGGGCGATTGGTTTCTCGGAGGTCGGCCCGGCTTATCCGGTGACAGAAATCATCACGCACCCGATCACCCCGGCTGCCGTCTGCGACGACGTCATCACCGGAATGATCGAATCAGCAGATGCACACTTCGGCCTAGTCAGCTCCAATGTTCCCTTGCAGATCTTCGCCGATGAGGGCATCCATTATGGCGATCAGGTGGAGGTTACCATCACCCACCAAGGCCGGGTGACCTATCACGAAACCGTCCCTTATGTACCGAGTTTCGGGTCGGTAGAAATCGGCGAGCCGCTGTTGATGAACTCCGAGATGAAGACGATCCAGATTGCGGTGCGGGAACGCAACCTCATGGTCGATCACGAGATCGGTTCTGGGCCGGGATGGCTGATTCGTTTCCAGCGGAGTGAAGAGCCGAAAGGGGCGGTTCACCATGGCTAGCAGTGTCAAACCGGCAGCCTCGGCTCCCCATTCTGCCCCCGCTGCCACTCCTGCCGTCGTATTCTTCACTGACTTCGGGATTGACTCAGGTTTGGCGTCGTCTATGCACGGGGTGTGCCGCATCGTCGATCCCGCTCTGGTCCTCCACGACGGCTCCCACTGCTTGCCCGCATTCAATATCCGTGCGGCATCTGCCGTCCTCGAATACACAGTCGGATATTGGCCGTCGGGGACGATCTTCGTGTCCGTTGTTGACCCGGGTGTGGGCACGGATCGCAAAGCCAGCGTCGCCAAACTCGGCAACGGTAGTTTCATCGTCACTCCTGATAATGGCACTCTGACCCTGGTGGAGCGCCGTTTCGGTATCGATGAGATTCGAGTTATCGACGAAACCTGCAATCGATTCCCGGCAGCAGAGAAGGTGTCGGTATTTCACGGACGCGACCTCTTCGCCTACACGGCAGCCCGATTAGCTGCCGGAGTTATCAGTTTTAATGAGGTGGGGGAGTCTTACCCGGTCAGCGAAATCGTCCGTCATGAAGTGTGGCCGTTTGCCGTGAATGACCACGAGGCTACCGGATATATCTGCGGCATGGATCCCTTCGGAACCGTTGAAACCAGTATCGAGAACGCTGCGATTGAACGATCATGGTTCGTTCTGGGTGAGCCAGTTCATATCACGATCTCAGAGAATGAGGGCGACGGCAGTGAACCGGCGACCATCTTTGACGGGCCGGTGCTGTTTGCTGAGTCCTTTGGGTTCGTCGAGCCCGGCGACCCCGTGGTCTTTCGCGACCTAGCCTTCCGTCTATCCATCGGGCTGAATCTCGGCAACTTCGCTGAGAGATACCAGATGTTAGACACCTTGGCAGCAGGTGGTGTCTACCGGGTGACGATCCGCCCGGTTTCCGCCTCGGTACCGTCACGAAGTGTCAGCGACTAGACTGCCCTGGTGATTGACGCCGTCTCTGATCTTCGTCCACGTCGGAAGAACCCCGAAGTCCTCGCCCCTGCCGGGAATCTGCGCACCGTCAAGACCGCGATCGACTTCGGGGCTGACGCAGTGTATTGCGGAGGCAAGGAGTTCGGGATGCGCTCCGCACCGAAGAACCTCACCCTCGACGACTTCGCCGAGGCAGTCTCTTACGCCCATGCCCGCGACGCCAGAATCTACGTCACCTGCAACGTCCTACCCCGCAACGATGAAGTCGAGCAGATGAACGCCTACATCGGGCAACTAGCCGACATCGGCGTGGACGCGATCATCGTCTCTGACGTCGGAGTGTTGATGTCAGCAAAGAGCATCGCCCCATCCCTCGACGTCCACATCTCGACCCAGGCAGGAGTGACGAACTACCAGGCCGCCAATGCCCTGCACCAACTCGGAGCGAGCCGGGTCGTATTGGCGCGCGAACTCGATCTTGATTCTGTGCGCCAGATTCGGGCCCACACCGCGCCCGAACTCGAGATTGAGGCATTCGTTCACGGATCAATGTGTATGGCATTCTCCGGACGGTGCCTGATCTCGCAACATTTGACGGGCAGGGACGGTAACCACGGTGACTGCGCCCAGCCGTGCAGGTGGAAGTATCACGTCGTCGAAGAGAAGCGACCGGGTGAGTTCTTCCCAGTCGAAGTTACCGACCAAGGAACCTTCTTATTCAGCTCCCACGACATGAATATGCTCGCCCATATCGACGATCTTCTCGACGCCGGAGTCACCAGCCTCAAGATCGAAGGCAGAGCCAAGAGCGCCCACTATGTTGCAGCTATGGCCAACGCCTATGCGTGTGCCGTCGACGCCTATCTCGTCCAGCGAGGATTCGAGGATCAAGACGGTAACCAGCTACACCCCTTCTGTGATCTGGTGGTGCGGGCACCTGGTTTCACCCTCGATGACGCAACGACTATGCAACATATTTGCAACACTTCGGGTTTGGGTTATAGGCCTGCCGTGGAGCTGAGCGCGGGTTGCGCCATGTCAGCAGTTCCGGGAGAGCTGTGCTGCGTTCCGCCGAAGGTGGTTCTGCCTCAGTGGCTGCTCGAAGAACCATATAAGGTCACTCACCGTCACTATTCGACAGGGTTCTACTATCCCCGAACTCCAGCAGGTGAAGACATCACCACCGGCGGCTACATCAATGATTGGCAGATCGTGGGAGAGGTGCTCGACTATGCCGACGGTCGCGTTTACCTGATCTCGCGCAACAAGATCGTGCCAGGGCAGCACCTCGAGGTACTCACCCCCAAGTCTGCCCCTCTCGTACTTCAACTCCCCGCCGAAGGAATCTTGGACGAAGACGATCTCCCGGTTGCCTTGATCAACCATCCGGCCCACCTGTTTTCATTCCCGTGTGCTGTGCCAATCCGTTCCGGGGCCATCATCCGATCGCCGAAGCTAAACCGTATCGAAGGTAAATTGCCCCAAAACTAATTAATGTTGCCTCACTGGCTAGGTGTCCTACTACAGTTGCACTACCGTTATTGATTTCTGGCGGTCACTTCGCGCTGCCATCTGTGCGGCACTACTGGACAGCGATTGCTCAATCCTAGATTTGCAGAAGAGGAGAACTGAATGAACTTCCTAAAGAAGACCACGGTGACCTTGCTGGCTTCCGGTGTCGCCCTCACCTCGCTTTTGACCGGGTGCTCGAAGAGCGATGACCAATTCGTGGGTAACTGGAAAGCCACCAAGATGACGAATGGTTCCCAGACGATTGAGGATCAGACGGTTCTCAGCATGATCACCCTAGAGATCAAGGCAGACGGAACCGCCGAGATCAAGGCAGATGATGAGTCAGGCAAGTGTGACTGGAAGAGTTCAGGGAACACTATCAAGTGCACCAATGCAGACAACCCGAAGACCGGGTTTGCCGGTGAACTCAATGACGGCGTGCTGCGTTTGGTGGAGGACGAAATCAGTATCGAGTTCCAGAAGTAACGTCCCTCGATTCTGCCGGGAGTAGATATTGGGGCCAGGGAAATATCGTCTCCCTCGCCCACGGGGGTGACATGAAGGTGGGGTGGCGGCACCTCGGCGCCACCCAAGCGACGAATAGAACCTCCACGATGTCGCCTCGGCCTTTTGTAAATATAAAAAACGACGTCCCGTAGCTCGCACCAATAGTGCTAGGTTACGGGACATTGTTTTCAGATGGATGGGGATGCCTGGCTAGGTGCCCGACTAGATCAAATCCACCAGGGTGGGGTGAGCCAGCGAGCGAACCACCGTCTTGGCATCTTCGGCAGAGCGGGCATCGACGGCGAAGGCTGCCATCTGCTGACAGGTCGACAGATCGTGGAGACGAAGCGCCGCCCGCACCACAGGTACCTTATTCGGAGCCATGGACAGCGAGCTGATCCCCAGACCCGTCAATACCAGGGCAAGTAATGGGTCCCCGCCTGCTTCACCGCAGACACCGATGGGTTTGCCGGTAGCGACACCGCCTGCACAGGTCATCCTGATCATCTGCAGCAAAGCCGGCTGCCACGGATCGAGCAGGTTCGCCAGGGCTCCTTGCATCCGGTCTGCAGCCATCGTGTACTGGGAGAGGTCATTCGTCCCGATCGAGGCGAAATCGACGATGGACAGCACCTGAGCTGCCCGAATGGCTGCAGCCGGAACCTCGACCATGACGCCAACCTTCGGCAAGCCGCGAGAACGGACCTGATCAGCGAACCACTCGGCCTCTTCCACTGTGGCTACCATCGGAGCCATGATGCGCAGGTCTCCGCCAACCTGCTGGTAGGCCTTAGCCAGAGCATCGAGCTGGGTGTCGAGGAGGTCCTGACGGGCCTGGCTCAACCGCAAACCACGACGGCCCAACGCCGGGTTTTCTTCTTCGCCTAGGTTCGCGAAGCTCAGCGGCTTATCGGCACCCGCGTCGAGGGTGCGCACGACGACGCGGCGATCCCCGAAGGCCTTCAAGACGCGCACATAGGTATCAACTTGTTCTTCGAGGCTAGGGGCTTCGTCCCGATCCAAGAACATGAACTCGGTGCGGAACAAGCCACTACCTTCGAGATCCATGGCGCCGGCACGCTCGGCGTCATCAGCATTACCGATATTGGCTAACAATGCGACCTTATGTCCGTCACTGGTAGAACCTTCACCAGTTGAGCCGGCGAGGGCGGCTGCCCGGCGACGCATCCTCTCCTCGAGGAGTTTCACTTCGTCAGCAGAGGGGTTGATGATGATCTCACCGACACCGCCGTCGATAGCTACGGTCTGGCCGGGCTGAACATCAAGGATTCCCGTGGCCTGGACGATGGCGGGAATCCCCAACTGTGACGCGAGAATCGCAGTGTGGCTGGTGGGGCCGCCCGCCTCGGTGATGATCGCCTTGACCATTTCAGGGTCGAGAACGGCAGTCTCTGCAGGGGCGAGATCGTGACCAATCAAGACGGAGGGCTCAGTGAGTACCGGTACACCGGGGGCCGGAAGTCCGCGCAGTTCACAGATGGTGCGGTCGCGCACGTCGTAGAGATCGGTGACGCGCTCAGCCATATAGCCACCCATGGCAGATAGCATCTGCGCGTAATCCTCGACGGCGTCGTGGACGGCCTTGGTGATACCGCTTCCGGTGTCGAGCTTCTTGCGAATAGCTTTGACTAGGCCGGAATCCTCAGCCAGCATCGCCGTCGCCTCAAGAATCGGTTTCGATGATTCGGGGGCGGTTTGAGCCCGGTCACGCAACACCTGCGCAACCTTCGTCATGGCGGCCTTGGCGCGAGCGCCGTCAGCTTCAGCGTCGGTGCATTTCGGCTCTGCGGTATCGACCCCGGCGGCGGGGCGAACGATCACAGCGGGACCGGACGCCGTGCCGGATGACACCCCGATGCCGTGAAAAATCACATGATTGTCAGTCATCGGTCAGTCCTCGGTGGCTCAGGCGTCAAGATCGGTTTCGAGGAGCTCGACGAGGGAATCCAGGGCGTCACCGGCGGAGTCGTCAGGGGAAGACAGTTCCACGACATCTCCACACTTTGCGCCGAGGGTCATCACTTCAAGGATGGAGGTTGCATCGACTTCGTTGTCACCGAGCTTCAAGGTCAACTCGACGCCAGTTGCCGAGGCCTTCTGCACGAAAAGAGCAGCCGGGCGGGCGTGGAGGCCGACGCTGGAAGCGATAGTTGCGGTGCGAGTAATCATCATGGATCCTTTCATCAATTTCATTTATCGAAAGCAAGCCTGGCAACATGTAAGACTAAATATGACATTTCATCCTCGGTTAGTGGGGTTCCGAGACGTAATTCGATGATAGAGGCGAGATGCTGGGCACACTGGAACGCTTGCGGATAGGTATTTCTGATGGTTCTTGCCAGTGGCGATTCGAGGCTGGACAGTTGTCTGTGCTGGGTAATCCGGACGAACAAATAGCGCAGGTGAGTAATGAACCTAGCCACATGTACCGACGTCGGGTCGAAGCTGACCGAGTAAGTAGTCTCCACCACTGACAGCATTTGCTGGATGACCCCGGTCATCTGGTAGGTGTGAGACAGATCCCCACTCGAAAATCCCGCATTGACCAGGTGTAACGAAATTGCGACCACTTCGGAGGGTGGGAGTGGAGTGGGGAGCTGATGATTGAGGATGGTCAGCAGGCGCTGGGCAAGGTCGTATTCCGCTGAATAGAGGTGCCGAACCTCTGCCTCTAGGGGATATTCCACGGTCAGCCCAGTTTCGATTCGCTTTAAAGCGAACTGGAGGTGGTCAGCGAGGGCAACCACCAAGGTTGGGCTGGCCTGCATTCTCTCGCTGACCCCAATTTCTTTGAGCGCCTCGCTGATCATCTGGAGATGGTCGGCAGAAATATCCGACAGGAGCTGGGCCATGTGGTCGGAATCTCTGCCGTCCATCGGAATGAAGACTCGAAACAGTTTTGACTGATCCACCTCGTCCCCGGGTTTGGCCTGGAACCCCAGGCC
>JAEZZG010000010.1 GCA_023442485.1 Actinomycetes bacterium
GGGTACAGATCACCGGCACCGGCAATATCGCTGCCCGGATGTGGTCGCGGCCCTCAGTATCGGTTCTCGCCATTGATTCGGTACCTGTCAAAGACGCCTCCAACACTCTGGCTGCGAAGGCCCGGGCCAAGGTGTCGATGCGGGTGGCTCCCGGTCAAGACGCCGACATCGCCCTCAAAGCCCTCACCGATCACCTAATCAGTCACGCACCCTTCGGGGCGAAGGTCAGCGTCGACGGTGGCGAATCGGGCCAGGCCGGGATCGTCAACTTCGACGGTCCCTACTGTGAAACCGCTTACGACGCCTGGAAGAAAGCCTGGGGTGTCGACCCCGTTTTTGTCGGCTGCGGCGGTTCGATCCCGATGCTCTTCGACTTCCAGAAAGCATTCCCTCACTCAGCAATCATTGTCTCCGCCGTCTCCGACCCAGACTCGAGAATGCACGGCATCGACGAATCGGTCTATCTGCCCGGATTACGTCGCACCGTCGCTGCCGAAGCCTTCTGGTTGAGTAGTCTTGCCGAGAAGGCTGGACGAGATGGACTCGACACCCAATAGTGCGGTACCCAACTAACTAAATCTTTCCAGCCAAGGATCGGTGGAGGAGCCAGTCATGCCGAAGATTGACGCACCAACGGTTGCCGAACATCACCAAAAGGTTCTGGTAACCCTCGTAGACGCCGCCGAGGATGTGCTGCGTGAATACGGGTCGGACGCACTCACCGCCGAGGCAGTGAGTTCTAGGGCCGGTTTAGCGCGTAACTCCATCTACAGGTATGTGTCGTCGGTGGACGAGTTGCGGTTCCTGGTTGTGGAACGCTACCTGCCTCAGTGGCAAAACGAGATCAGCTCGGCTGTTGCCGACGATGACCTGCCCCAAGACAGAATCCGTGCCTGGGCGGTTGCGGCCTTACGGCAGTCTGCCCGCACCGGTCACGGCTGGTTCATGTCGGTGACCCGTCCCCACGGGGCTGAACGCATGAAACACGCCGACCGGATCGCAGCCATTCACCGCACCCTACTGATGCCATTGATCAGTGCCTGGCGCCAAATCAACCCGGTGGAGTCCTCACTGGGGGCGTCGATGGTGATTCAGTTGGTCTCGGTGGGAATGAAAACCTTGGAGGCCACCACCGCCGACCAGGTTGATCGGGTTATTTCTAGGGTTTCTGATGCGGTCTACGCCGTCGTCAAGACCTTCCCCGTCGATCACACCCGCCCCGATCTGCCAGCCGGTCACGCCGTCGTCGGTATGGAACGCGTCTTTGGTGGGCACGGCCACAACAACCCTTCCGATTCCGATAAGGTGAACCCGTGATTCGTCCCGATGGTCGGCTCAACCACGTACTTGACCCTTATGATGACCGCGCACCCCAAGACGAATGTGGGGTTTTCGGCATCTACGCCCCCGGCGAAGAAGTCTCCAAACTGATCTACTTTGGCCTCTACGCTCTCCAACATCGCGGCCAAGAATCAGCCGGGATCGCCGTATCCGATTTTGAACGCATCACCGTCTACAAGGACATGGGCCTAGTCAGCCAAGTCTTCAACGAGACTGTGCTGAATTCCCTAGTGGGTGATTTAGGCATCGGCCACACCCGCTACTCCACCACAGGTGCGTCAACCTGGAAGAACGCTCAACCAACCTTCAGGGCGGTCAAATCTGGCGGTCTCGCCTTAGCCCACAACGGCAACCTGACCAATACCGCAGCCTTGATGGAG
Source organism: Actinomycetes bacterium (assembly GCA_023442485.1). GTDB lineage: Bacteria > Actinomycetota > Actinomycetes > Propionibacteriales > Propionibacteriaceae > JAEZZG01. The sequence goes on from JAEZZG010000010.1 coordinate 1,722, forward strand.
TTACTTGAGGTGCGCGGCGCTGAGGCGTGTATCCCGAAGAAACGCCGGGTGATGGATTCAACCAACGACACCTCGGTTGTCGCTGCCTTATTGAGCACTTATTCGTGTTCGGTCGAAGAAGCCGCCCTCGATCTCTTCCCGCAGTTGCGAGGGGCATTCTCCCTAGTATTCATGGACGAGAAGACCCTCTACGCGGCCCGCGACCCGCTCGGGATTCGCCCCCTCGTCTTGGGGCGACTACACAACGGCTGGGTGGTTGCCTCCGAGACGGCAGCCCTCGACATTATCGGGGCATCCTTCATCCGTGAGGTCAACCCTGGCGAGATGTTGATCATCGACCACAACGGGTTGCGCTCGCGCACCTTCGCCCCGGCCACACCTAAGGGGTGCATGTTCGAGTATGTCTACCTCGCCCGCCCGGATACGGTGATCTCGCAGCAGCGCATCCACAACGTCAGGGTAGAGATCGGTCGGCGTCTGGCTGCCTCTCACCCAGCAGATGCCGATCTGGTGATCCCGGTGCCCGAATCAGGAACCCCGGCTGCGATCGGCTACGCCCAGGCGTCCGGGATTCCCTTCGGATTAGGCCTAGTCAAGAACTCCTACGTCGGACGGACCTTCATCCAGCCGACCGACTCTATCCGCCAGTTGGGTATCCGGCTGAAGCTGAACCCGATCCGTGACGTCATTGAAGGCAAACGCCTCGTGGTGGTGGACGACTCCATCGTCAGAGGCAACACCCAAAGGGCCCTCGTCAAGATGCTCCAGGAGGCGGGCGCGGCCGAGGTCCACGTCAGGATTTCTTCACCGCCAGTGGAGTGGCCCTGTTTCTACGGCATTGACTTCGCCACCCGTGCCGAACTGATCGCGCCGGGGCTGTCCGTCGAGGAGATTTGTCGGTCCATCGGCGCGGATTCACTCGGATTCATCTCCCTTGACGAGCTGGTTGAGGCGACCAATGTTGCCAAGTCGCATCTGTGCTGTGCCTGTTTCGACGGTGTATATCCCACCGACGTCCCTGATTTTGGTCCGCAACGCAGCCTGCCGGTGGTGGAGAGATCACGCGAAGTTTCTCGGGTAGCCGCTCCAGGAACGGCTGTCAAAACCTTGGTTGACTAGGAAATTCAGTAGGTAATACGACCTTGTGGAGGAAGCCATCATGACTCAACCGCGTGCTTACGCCCAGGCCGGCGTCGACATCGAAGCTGGGGATCGGGCAGTGGAATTGATGAAGTCGTCCATCAAAGCAACATCGCGTCCTGAGGTCCTTGGCGGTATCGGTGGATTCGCAGGTTTGTTCGACATGGCCGGTTTCAAGAACTATCGCCGTCCGGTGTTGTGTTCGTCTACGGACGGAGTCGGCACCAAGGTGGCTATCGCTCAAGCCATGGACCGCCACGACACCATCGGTCGCGACCTGGTTGGGATGTTGGTCGATGACCTGGTCGTTTCTGGGGCAGAGCCACTCTTCATGACCGACTACATCGCCTGCGGCAAGGTGGTTCCGGAGCGGATTGCCGACATCGTCAAGGGCATTGCTGACGGCTGCGTCCTGGCCGGTTGTGCATTGATCGGCGGAGAGACGGCTGAGCATCCTGGATTGATGGAGGCCGACGAATACGACATTGCCGGTGCTACCACCGGCATCGTCGAGTATGACCAGATTCTAGGAGCCGAACGCGTCGTCCCCGGAGACGTCATCGTCGCGATCGCATCGTCGGGTCTACACTCCAACGGCTACTCCTTGGTGCGCAAGGTTTTGCTCAATGACACCGGCTGGAAACTGGACCGCCACCTCGACGAACTAGGCAAGACCCTCGGGGAGGAACTGCTGATCCCGACCCGGATTTACGCCAAGGACATGCTTGACGTGATCGCCCAATGCGAGGTTCACTCAGCTAGCCACATCACCGGCGGCGGGTTTGCCAACAACCTGGCTCGGGTGATCCCTGACGGTTGCGGCGTCCACATTGAGCGCCACTCCTGGATGGTTCCAGCGATCTTTAGGCTGGTGATGGAGGTAGGACGCCTGGGGCTGGCCGATGTGGAAGAAAGCCTCAACATGGGGGTAGGCATGGCGTTGGTTATGCCCGCCTCCGACGCTACCAAGGCCGTCGAGATGTTTGAATCTCGCCAGATCCCGGCGTGGGTGTGCGGCGAGGTCGTAGCTACCCCAGGGGCGAAAGCTAGCGTTGAACTCGTCGGAAGCTACGCCTAGGGGAGAGTGGAGATACGCTGACGGGTGAGGGCGAGGGTAAGGAGACACCACAGAATCGCCTCCTGGCAAGGTTGAGGACGGGCCCGCGAACCGTAGCCGAACTAGGGTGAGGAGAGTCTGGGAAGCCCTCGAAGTGAGCGTGATCTGCTGCCAGGGTTCGCCGTCACATCCGCTCATCGTCAGCTCCCCGTCAACGCCGAAGGCTGCCGAGGCAACCACGGTATCGCCGTCTCCGGGGATGGGCTCTTTTGGTAGTTCGTGAGTCTTTCGGTAACCTTGACATCACGAAACATTGGATCCGTGGTATAACCGCGAAGGAATAGAGCGAGGGGGTCGACCCGATATGGGGCGCGGCCGTGCAAAGGCGAAACAGACCAAAGTTGCGAGAAGTCTCAAGTACCGTACCGTCAATACGGACCTCGCATCACTAGAGCGGGAACTCAGGGGAGAGCCCCTCTACACTGAGGACTCCGAAGATCAGCTTTCGGACGCATATTCAGAGCTCGCGGCGAAGTACAACGCCGTTGATTATGACGACGAGGATGAGGCCATCGTTCGTTAATTCCTCCCCGGATTCCCCCTAATAATTGGAGGGGCATGATGGTTAAGCGTTACCAGTGGGAACCAGATTCTTTCCTGCCAGGCTACGAGCGTCTGGTGATGGAGTTACCCCATGTCGAGACTGTCCCGGGTGACCCGGATCGCATCTGTGCAACCCTGGTTCGTCCTGAGCGAGGTGCCGATTTCCAGCCCAAGCCTCAAGCCGTGCTAATGGTCCACGGGTGGAATGACTACTTCTTCCAGACCCATGTCGCCGACTGGCTAGGGGAGCGCGGTCTCGATTTCTACGCAATCGATCTTCGACGCTTCGGACGTAACCTGCATCCGGACCAGTACGGCGGTTACATCTCTAACCTCGACGACTATGAGGTTGAACTTGACTTGGCGGTGGCCGAGATTCGCCGCCACCACCGCGACATCATCTTGATCGGTCATTCACTGGGTGGTTTGATCGTCTCTCTCTACGCCAACCGGCGTCCTGGGAAGTTCAAAGCCGTCATGCTGAATTCGCCGTGGATCAACCTGCAGGCCTCTGCAGCGTTGCGCGTCTTGGCGTCTCCGATGGTCTTTACCATGGCGACGGTATCGCCTCACCGGGTGTTGCCCATTGCCCAAGACAGCGACCTCTACGCCCGCTCTGTGCACAAGTCACTCGATGGGGAATGGGACTTCGATCTAGACGTCAAGAGAGCCCATTCTCAGCCGATTCGAGGAGGCTGGCTGGCTGCAGTCCTGAATGGTCATGAACAGGTATCGGCGGGTCTCGATATTGATTGTCCGGTTCTGGTGATGATTTCGGCGCGCTCTAGTTTCCCGAAGAAGTGGGGCCCCGACTGCCTCGATCGAGACATCGTCTTGGATGTTGATCGAGTGGCCGATGTTGCCCCGAAGCTGGGTAGTAACGTCACTATCGTTCGGATCGAGGACGGGCTCCACGACCTGACCTTGTCGAAGCCGAAGGTGCGTTCCAGGGTGGCCTATGAAACCACGCGGTGGATGCAAGGCTATGTCCCCAAGTTGCGAGGCTAGTCGCCTGGGCAACGGACTGTCTGCGCGTGGGCCTGGGGCTGTGGGGTGGTGCTCGGGTTTGTGGGTGACGCTCGGGGCGGCGGGGAACTGAGATGGTGGTTTGGTGGTGCTGCCGAAGTGCCGAGATGATGCTGCTGGGCCGAGGTTGGATTGGTTGGCGGACGCTGGCGCGTCAATAAGAGTGGATAGTCGAAAAGAAAATAAAGCAGAAAAGAAATGGTGGCCAGGGTCGGGATCGAACCGACGACCTTACACTTTTCAGGCGTACGCTACTACCAACTGAGCTACCTGGCCATGCAAATCGCGATGACATCAACGGTTGCGATGCATGAGCAGGAAACTCGCTACAGGGATAATCTGTAGGGAATCAATGGCTGAGCCATTTCGCAGGATACCGCTAGTCGCGATTACCGCGACCCCGATGGGACTTGAACCCACGACCTCCGCCGTGACAGGGCGGCGCGCTAACCAACTGCGCTACGGGGCCTTGAGACATTGCCGAGTGGAGCAAGGCTGTTTGCTCGTTTCGACTCCGTCTTGAGGATTACGACTCGCATTACTTTACATGAAAAAGCGAAAAGTCAAAACTCGCGATTTCGTGGTTGGTGGGCGAGTCACCCTTGCTGCCGTTCCTAGGAACTGACCTGGAGGCCGGGTTCTGGGAAAGCCAGCTTGAAAATCATAGCGTGAACTCTTTGACCCGCCAAATCGAGTCCCCAAAGATGGTTTGGCTAGGGGTTTTATGTGGGTTCTAGGTGGCGAGTTGGAGTGGGCGTCCCAAGCCGATCTCCGTCCAAAAGTCGCGAAGGGATTGTGCGGAGATCTGCCCGGGGGCTGAGGGTTCATCTGCGTAGGCGAAAGTCCCGCAACACCCAAGCTGCGGCGCCATCATCCGCGAGTAGGGGCCCCAGTCTCCCATCGCCATCACCATCACCGGGGTGGCGAAGTCGGTGTGGGTGAGGGTCCACGTCGTCTCGGTCAACTGGTGGAGATCGGCGAGGTGCCCGATATTGACCGCGATCTTCGCCAGATCACAGTTAGCTGAGAGCATCTTGGCTAAGACGGCGATCAGTTCAGTGCGTGTGGGGGTGAGGGACCAGAAGTGCTGGGAGCCAATCACCACCCGCCCTTCGTCATGGACAAAGTCGATCAGAGCCTTGGCGTCGCGGCGAGTCATCTCGATATCGACGGCGTCGACTAAGGCAGCGATGGTGGTTACGATCTGGGTGTATTGCTCGTCGGAGACGTCGACGCTACTTCCCTCAGCGCTGGTCCGCATGGTTGCCAGAAGTGGGGCGGAGATGGCCTCGCGTAGCCGGTGGGCTGCCTCGGTGATGAGGTCGATATTGTGCTCGGCTAAGGCGTCGATGCGCCACTCTACGACGTCAACGGGGTGACGGGTGAGTGTGGTCGCTGCCTCGGTGAGGGTGGCGATGTCGCGGACGCTCAGAGAGGCAAAAATCGCTGGATGGGCGGGGTCGATGCGGAGATGGCCGAGGTGGAAGCCAGAGCGAGAATCCATGTCTTGATTGTGCCCTGTGGGATGGGAGTGCGCCAATCGCCGCGAGGGAATCCGTAGCCAGTTAGCTTGATTGATGAGGTGTAGGCCAGGTCGGAGATAAATTGGCGTCAACGCCAGATGTTGCGCCCTTGAATGCGTCCAGTGTGCTCCATTGACCTCAGCCAGCGAGAGGATACCGATGCCAAGACAACCTCACCATCAAGATTCAGTCGTGCCGGGGCAGCCGCTAGGCGTAGACGACTTGCCGACCCGAGCACCCAAACCCGTCGCGCGTGTGCTGACGGTCTCAGATCGCTGCTCGGCGGGGGTCAGGGCGGATCGCTCTGGCCCGCTCGCTCGCGAACTGCTGAATGAACGCTTTGAGGTGGACCGGATCGTCGTGGTTTCAGATGACCTAGACGCGATTAGCTGCGCCATTAGCGATGCCCTTGACGACGGAGTGCGGCTGATCTTCACTACGGGAGGAACCGGAATCACCCCGCGCGATCATACCCCTGAGGCTACCTTGCCATTCGTCCAGACCAGACTTGAAGGGATCGAACACGCCATTCGTGAGCGGGGGCCACAACCCTTCGCCGCGATCTCTCGGGGCATCGTGGGGGTTTCAGCGCAGGCAGCCGGTGCCGCTGTCATCGTCAACGCGCCCGGCTCAACCGGCGGCGTCAAAGACGCGTGCTCTGTCATCGTTGAAGTGGCACCCCACCTCATTGATCAACTCGACGGTGGTGATCACTAGGGGCTTGGCGGGGTGTTAGGTGTGGTTTGGTGGGGAGTCTGGGTGGCTTGCCGGGATGCTAGGGGTGGCTTGCCGGGGTGTCAGGGCGTTCCCATGTCCCGGAGCGTCCTCCGGATTTCTTGATGATCTTACATTCGCAGATGTACGCAGACCGATCCACACCCTTGACCATGTCGACGACGGCAAGTGCGGCCACGGTGACTGCAGTCAGTGCCTCCATCTCAACGCCGGTGCGGTCGGCTGTGCGCACAGTGGCCGTGATCTGGACGCGATCCGTCAAGAGTTCCAGGTCCACCTCGCATCCGTGAACCCCGATGGTGTGAGCGAGCGGTAGCAAATTAGGGACGCGTTTTGCCGCCTGAATACCTGCGATGCGCGCCACCGCCAAAACGTCACCCTTAGGGACGGTGCCGGTGCGCAGTGCGGTCATGATCTCAGATGAACAGCTCACCGATCCGACAGCGGTTGCTTCGCGAACCGTCGGGGACTTGGCCGTGACGTCAACCATGTAGGCGGTGCCGTCGTGACGCAAGTGAGTAAGTTGCGGTGGCTGCACAGTCGAAGCTGAATCCGTGGCTGAGGTGGTTGGGTTGGTCCAGCCGGTTGGGGGAGTTGAGTCGATTGGGGTTGCTGGTGGGGTTGGTGGGGTGTGATCACTCATCGAATACTCCTGCGAATCGGGATGATTTCGACCAGATCGCCGACCTCGGTCGAGTCAGCGTCTACGGGGGTGACAGCCAATCCATCGGCGGCGTGCAAAGATGCAACCAAGTGGGAACCCGAATGAAGATGGTGAGCGGGAACGACCTGAGGCAAGCCATCGTCGCCCGCGCCGACCTGGGTAACCGGCGTGTACTGTTCCCTGCCCCTGGGTGATGACCATGACGCCGCCGCGCGGGCCGACGATCTGCGGTGTTCCACCGCAGCAGGGCTGTCGCCGGCGAGTACGGCCAGCACCGGGCGGGCATACAGGTGGAAAGAAACGAAGGCGCCGATCGGGTTTCCGGGGAAGGCGAGTATCGGCACCATCCGCCCGTCTGTGGCGGCGATCCGGCCCCAGCCCTGAGGCTTGCCGGGCTGCTGGTTAACGGTGCCGAACGCCAAATCATCGGGCAGTTGTTTGACAACGTCGAAAGCCCCCGCAGAGACACCCCCGGTGGTAATGATCACATCTGCTTCATTGGCTGCGGCCACCAGACATTCATGGAGTTGCTGCGGGTCATCAATTGCCCTGGCGCGCCGGCAATATTCGCCGCCATGTTCAGCGACCAAAGTGGCAATCATGATCGAGTTGGAATCAGGGATCATGGCCGTGTCGGGGCACATCGCCGCACTGTGGGTCAGCGCCGCACTGTGGGTCATCTCCATTCCGTTGAGCATCCCCGCGTCTGAAGCGATTCGATGACCGCCTGCACCCGTCCCGGCAAGCTCGGAGCCGGTTGAGATTACCGCCACGCGCGGGCGCGGGTGGACTAAAACCTGGGTGTGGCCGATTGACGCGGCTGCAGCCAAACTCGCAGCATTGAGGGTGCAACCAACTTGCAACACCTCCTCACCCGCTTGGACATTCTCTCCCTGACGACGAATGTTGGCCCCTGGCGTTACCTCCTGGTTGATCTGCACCTGGGCTGGAAGTGGCGCCGATCCTGCAGGTTGATCGGTCAGTTCAACTGGGACGACGCAATCGCAGCCTTCAGGAATCCGTGCGCCGGTCATGATTCGCTGGGCTGTCCCGGTGGTGAGCGCATGAGGGGGACGGCCAGCCGGAATATCACCGGTGACAGGTAGCGAGATTGGTGCAGTTGGGCGTGCCCCGGCAATATCTGCGTGGCGAACGGCATAGCCGTCCATCGCCGAATTCGTGAACGGGGGCACTGGAATCAGTGCAACCAAGGGTTCTGCCAGTACCAGACCGGCGGCTTCATCGAGGGGTACTCGACGAGGGGGCACGGCGGTGACCAAGGCAAGAACTCGATCCCGATGTTCTGCGACCGTACAGCCAGGATTCGCCATGATTCCTCTTTTCGGTAGTCAGCGTCCACAGTCTATATCGCTTATCTGAGTGTGCCGGGCAGTCACCTCGGTCAACGGTCGGCTAGCCGCCTAAGTGCGACCTCGCGTACAGCCGACATTACCCACAGCCATTGCTAGTCGCGTCCACAAAAGGGCAGGACCTCCCATCGATGACAGCCGAGATCGGCCATCAACACGCGACCGATCAACGGCTCACCAAAGCCCGTGACGAGTTTGATGACCTCGGTGGCCATGACGGAACCACAAACCCCGACTGCCGGGCCGAGGACGCCCACCTCTTCCGCCGAAGGGACCGCCCCGGCCTTGGGTGGTGGCCCAAAGAGTTGCCGCAGAGAGGTTGATGGCAGGCCGGAATCTTTAGGCGGGGTTGACCAGAAATCGCTGACTTGGAAGCGGACACCGGTCACCGTCCCCCAAACCAGCGGCTTACCTGCCTCGGCGCACCAATCCGCAACCAGATATTTGGAGTCGAAGGTGTCGGTACACTCCACCACGACGTCGTAGTCGTCGCGGAAAGAATCGAGGAGGGTGTGGTCTGCGCGCGGGTAAGTTTTCACCGTCACTGACGAATTCAAGTTGCGCAAATGTTGCGCAGCTCGCTCAACTTTAGGGTGCCCTAGGTCGGCCTCCAGATAGAGAATCTGACGTTGCAAATTAGTCGCATTTACGGTGTCGAATTCGCAGATCCCGAGGTGTCCGATCCCAGACGCGGCGAGGTAGGACAACACAGGGGAGCCGAGCCCACCGGCTCCGATTACCAGAACTGAAGCCGAAGCCAGGCGGCGCTGACCGTCGAGACCAACCCCAGCTACTTGGATGGTGCGCTCGTGGCGAGAAATCAGTGGGTCAGGCAGCGGGGGAGCAGAACGCGCTAGAGGAATCCGAATGGACATCGACAGCCTCTCGGGTCGGGCTCAGGTGGTGTGACTAGAATAGCTAAGCCAGCGAACAAATCCGGCAACTGGCCTAGCCGCACCTGGCAAGAACATCAACGCCACAGCGAAGGAGTGTCCATGGGATTCGAGCCTGAAGTCGTCCTTGCCGACGTCGTTGACTTCGCTGATTGCGGCCTCGACAGTGCTGCAATCGAGGCCATGGTTGATGACCCTCGGGCGGGAGCGATGGTCTCCTTCGTGGGGCGAGTGCGCAATCATGACGGGGCAGAAGTGGTGACTGCTATCGACTACTCCGCCCACCCGTCGGCAACGGATGAATTAGGCCGGATCGCCAGGGGGTATCTCAACCGAGACGGGGTTTGTAAGATCGCGGTTCGCCATGCCATTGGGCATCTGGAAGTAGGTGACCCTGCCGTCGTGATCGCAGTATCGGCAGCACATCGCGGTCAGGCCTTCTCGGTGTGCCAGGCATTGATTGACCAGATCAAAGCCGAGTTGCCGATCTGGAAGAAACAAGGATTTGCAGACGGTTCACAGCGCTGGAGCGGAATTGATTCTTAGCCCGGCGTTGCTCGAAAGTGTTGACGCCTAGTGTACTGTCCGCGCCTGGTGGCACCCATCACGGACGGGCGTGCGCCTATCACGGACCGGTGAGCGATCATCGCCAACGCAGATGCGACCTCCTAGACGGGTGGCCCATCACCGGCGTGAGGGCAAATCTACCCTCCGGCGAAAGGTGGCAACACATCGAGCAAGGCATGTCCGCGAACCGTCAGGTTGCGGTCGCTGCAGGCCTTGCCGTCAAGGAGAATGGTCGAGACGCTGATCACTTGGGCTAGTGCGAGATTATCGGCGCTCGCAAGATCGAGGACTTCTTGGACGGTCATACCCGGTGAGGTATCAAGGTGTGTGCTTCCTGCGCCAGCCGCGTCCTCCGCTGCGGCAAACCATCGAATCAGCACTGAAACTCCTTCGACTCGCTGATATGGACAATCCTAATCTTGATCCCTTCGATCCCCTTGCCCCGAGCGGGGATACCTATTCGGTGACGGGTGCGAGATAGCCAGGTCCTGACGACGTTGCCCACCTGCCCCACCTCACGATGCTATATCTGCCACCGCGTCGGGTTCCGTCACCGCAACCCGCCGCCACCGCATGACCATACCTGGGCCACCGCATGACCATACCTGGGTCACCGCAACCCGCCATCCCCAGACTTGTCTATGGCTTCCGGCTTCGGGTGGGATTACCCGCCGATAGCCGACATCGTCCGGGAGGCACGGGCGAAATCCCCGTCATCGATGCCGTGGGCACGGGGTTTGGTCCACATCGCTTCCTGCCACTTTGCCGCAATCTGATCATCAGACGCATCGGCACGAATCAACGAACGCAGGTCGGTTTCTTCGCTAGAAAACAGGCAGGAGCGAATCTGGCCGTCAGACGTCAAGCGCGTCCGCGAGCACTCACTACAGAATGGCTGGGTTACGGAGGCGATGATCCCGACCAAGCCGGTGAGATCGCCGGTTTGGCCTGCAGTCGGGTCTCCGGTCTGGTCTGCGGACATGCCTGCAGTGCCCTCACTGTGCCCGTCCCGGTGATCCATGTCGTCCCTGACGTCCCCCACCGCGCCAGCATCGCCAGGCCGTGCCTTGATCGTCGTTGGCACATCGGAGTCGCTGAGAGTGCGGAGATGACGGGCAAGACGCACATTCCACAGTGCAGCAGGAGCCGATCCACGTCTCTTCGTCGAAGGGGTCAGCTCAAACCCTGCGTCGGTGAGTGCGGCGATCAAGTCATCCTGGGTGATCAGCGACTTGCGATCCCAGGAATCTTCTGGCCCTAGCGGCATTTGTTCAATGAAACGCAACTGGTATCCGTGAATCAGACAGAACTCGAGGAGGCGTGCAGCATCGTCGGCGAACCAGCGAGGCTGCGGGACCGCATTGATCTTGATCGGGTGAATCCCGGCGTTGCGGGCGGCAGCAATACCGTCTAGGACGTCGTGGAAGCGATCCCGTTTGGTGATCATCAAATAGCGTCCCGGATCCAAGGTGTCCAACGAGATGTTGACCCGGTCGATTCCGGCTTTCGCTAAGTCGTTGGCAAACCGGGACAAGGAGACCGCGTTGGTAGTGATGCCTAGGGTAGGGCGGATACCTGCTGGGGTCCGAAACTGTGACACGGCGGAGATGATGTCGGTCAGGCCGTGACGCAGTAGGGGTTCGCCGCCGGTGAAGCGCACCTTTTCGACGCTGAGCATCTCGATAGCGATCCGGATCAGGCGGATCATCTCGTCGTCGCTGAGGACGGTCTGAGATTGGAGCCACGGAAGGCCCTCTTCGGGCATGCAGTAGTGGCAACGGAGATTGCAGCGGTCAGTGAGGCTGACGCGTAGGTCGCGGCCGACTCGGCCATAGTGGTCAACGAGGACCTGAGCTGAGCCAGCAGGCTCGCTCCTGTGCCCGCCAGATTCCGCGGCTGAGGTTACGTCCTTGCTGATCACGCCGTCAGTGTACGCGAGCAGAGGCGAGGATGTGGTGAATCTGGCTATCGATAGCGCTAGTCAGGGCGTCGACGGTGGGGTGGCGACGGTGGGGTGGCGACGGTGGGGTGGCGACGTGGTGAGGTAGGGGTGATTCGGTGACGGGTGGGTGACGGGGCGATGTCGTTGGGTGAGGGGGCGACGTCGGTGGGGTGGTTGCTTCACCTGGGTGGGTGTAAAAATGCGAGGAATGAGTCGGTGGCGGGCGTAAAACAGCACTAATCCGGCCCTAAGCCTGTCCCGATCTTGGTCGATCAACTAGGATTGACGGCAAGATCAATCGTTGTCTACGAGCCCGCCGCGTGGTGGAGCCGTTGGACCGATGGAAGGGGTACCAATGTCGTCGAACGATATTGCTTTCACCAAAGAAGAGAAGACTGCGCTGGCAACCCTCGGCGGTTTGGTGCTTGGCTTGATTGCGCTGATCACGCTCATCGTCAAGCTCGCCCGTCGGAATAAGCCGCAGAATAAGGCTCAGAAACTGATGGACGATGTGTCCAGGTCCAAGTTCGGCAAGCGCGTCAAGAGGGATCACAAGCGGCTTTCAGCTAAGGCTCGCAGACAAGCTAAGCGGGCGCAGAAAGCGCAAAGTAAGCTCATGGAGAACACCTCGAAGTTCGCTGCCAAGGCTAAGGACGATGTGCAGTCCTTCACCGAAAGGACCTTCGACAAGGCCAAGGACATTGCCGCTGTGGTGGCAGACAAAGCCAAAGATGTCGCCGCCGAAGCCTCCGAGAAGGCCCGCGATCTCGCCGCTGACACCGCCAGCAAGGTCAAGAAATAGCCCTACCTGGCATAGCCTGCGGCCGAGCCCAGGCGCTGCTATCTGCGCAGATGCCTGACTTGACGCAAAGCTAGGTAACAAACTCCTTACGTTGCCCGATTGCCAACAGCTTTCGGGCGACGTAAGTTTTAGGCTTCAGACCATGCGCCCTCGTCGGCAGAATGCACGAACGGGCGGACTATGTATGATGTATCAAAGAGATTCATCTCAGTCTTGGTGAATTGATCGCGACCGCATGGTCGTTGTGCGATGGTGGAGGACGCAATGATCCCAGATGCAGCTCAACCCGAGCCCATACGGATTGCTTTGGTCAACGATTACGAGTTGACGTTGACTGGTCTACATCGGATGCTTGCCCCCTTCGCTGAGCGGGTCAAGGTCGTCGAGATTGACGCCAACGCGACTGTCACCCAACCTGTCGACATCGCCTTATTCGATAGTTTCGGCTTCGACCAGCGCATGTGCCAAGGTGTGCGGGCCCTCACCGATCATTGGGCTCCCGACAAGGTCGTCCTCTACACCTGGGTGTTCACCCAAGAAACCCTAGACGCCGCCGCCCGCGCAGGTGTTGATGGAGTGTTGTCGAAGATGATGCCTGCTGCAAAACTCGTCGAAGCCCTCGAAGCCATCCACGCCGGTCGCATGGTGGTGTCGCGTCCCGTCCGGGTCTCAAAGAACGACGAACAAGCTGAGGACCCGGCGCGCAAGCACGACTGGCAGGGACGCAAAGAAGGGCTGAGCATGCGCGAGGCCGAAATGATTTCGTTCATCTGCCAGGGGCTAACCAACGACGAGATCGCCGGTCGCACCTATTTGAGTGCGAACTCCGTCAAGTCATATATCCGCAATGCCTACCGCAAACTCGGAATCTCTCGCAGAGCCGAGGCGGTCAAATGGGGGCTTCAACACAATATGTTGCCCGATGTCTCTCGCAAGGTGCTGACTACCGTCTAACCTGAGAAACTCTGGGCTGGCGATCCTGGAATGCCGCCACCGATATCAGGAGTTGACTATGACCGATCCGATGCACACCCATCTGGAGTTCGTCGTCGACATGTCCGGATCAATGTCGTCGATGAGTTTCGAGGCCCAGCAGGGATATCAGGCCTTGCTGGAGGTCCAAGAGAAGATCGAAGGCAAATGTAGTGTCTCCTTGAATCGATTCTCCTCTGGTTACGAGAATGTCTATCGTGATCGAGCGGTGGCCGATGCTCCCGGTTTGCAGGTGAACTCTCGAGGAGATAGCGCCCTATACGACGCGATCTCTCGGGCAGCGACGGATCTGGGTGCGACCTTGAATTCCCGCCCCGAGGTCGAACGTCCCGGCAAAATCGTGATGATCGTGCTCAGTGATGGAGTCGACACTGCCTCCTTACAGCACGATCTCGCCGACGTGCACCGCCTAGTCACGCGTCAACAGTCGATCTATAAGTGGTTCTTCATCTACCTCGGTTCGCGTCACGACGCAATCAAGGTTGGAACTGGGCTAGGAATCCCGGAAGGCCATTGTCTGCTGTTCAAACCGGAGCGGGTCAAGCAGGCCTTGACGGCTACCTCCGACCTGATCGCTCAGTTGCGTTCGGCTGACGCGGCTCAACGTTGGGGCGGGATCCAATTCACCCCTCAGCAACGCCAGCGTGTGATCTAGACGCATCAGGCGAAACCGAGGAACCGAGGCAGCAAAAGGTGGAGACGGGTTAGACGGACTCAGATTCCATCCGCAGACGAGGCTCCGAGCGGTTCTCTGGTTTAATCCCTGCCTTGTCAGCGTAGAAAGCCCGGACCAGATCCATGTCCGCCTTCACATTCCCGGATGGGCGGAAGGTCGGGCCAACCTCGATCTCTTTTCTGCGCGAATCAGTTGAAACGCAGGTGATTGGAACATCGGCCTGCTGGGCAATCCGGTAGAAACCAGACTTCCAGTATTCATGACGGTGACGGGTTCCCTTCGGCGCGATCGCGAGCTGAAACTTGTGCCCCTCGCGGATCAACTTCGTCAGCTCCGCCGTGGTAGCGCCCGGATTCTCCCGATTCACCGGGATGCCACCGATCTTGCGAATCAGCCACCCTGAGATACCGTGGAACCACTGCTCTTTGACTAGGACTTTGATCTGCTTTTCCTCGTGGAAAGCCACACAGGCAAAGGCGACGAAATCCCAGTTCGACGTGTGCGGGGCACCGATCAAGATGCCAGCCTCGTCGGGGAATTTCTCCCCAACCATGGAGTAGCCCGTGATCTTGAAAAGAACCTTTGCGAGTAGTTTCTTAGCGCTCACGAGTGGCTACGCTACCAAAATTTTCGCCAAATGCAGTGGTGGGTGTGGGTTTGCAGCAAAGACGTTAAGATGTCTGTCAGTGACGTTTGTTTCGCGATGATGTGTTTGGTGACTCGGATGAATCATCGCTGCTGGCCTGACTAGGAGTAATCCTGGGGCTGGAGAGTTATTACCCCAATGTGAAGGATTCTATGGGCGCGTCTATCATCCATAAATTGGCCGACATTGTGGCTCAGGGCCGCCGCGTCGCTGATGACGCAGTGGCGAGCGTGAGAGATCGTTGTGTCGGTGGTGGATGTGGTATTCGTGTGGTCGAATCACACGGTTCGTTGCCGTCGTCTCAGGCATGGTTCGATCCGGAGTCAACCCCTGCTTGCCTCGTCCACGCTGACAACCTTGTGGCCCTTGCTGAACTCGTTGCCGGAACCGCGTCGCAGCCGTCCCTCGTCGGCAAGCTGGACTTGATCTATTGCGACCCTCCGTTCGCCTCCCAAGCCGATTACTCGGTGAAGGTCAGGATGGCTAGCAATCTAGGCCAGGTGACCTTCACCCGTCCTGGATATAGCGACTCGTGGTCGGCAGGTCTCGAAGGCTATCTAGAGATGCTGGCCCCGCGCCTAGTGTTGATGCATCAACTCTTAGCTGAGACCGGGTCGATATACATTCATGTGGATTGGAGGGTTGATGCCTACGTCAGAGTGCTTCTTGACGAAATCTTCGGCCCGCACAACTACCGCAATGAGATCGCCTGGTGTTACACCAGCCCCGGACGATCCACGAAACGGTTCAAACCGTGTCACGACACCATCCACTATTACGCCAAGGGCCCTCATCCGACGTGGACTAGGCCCCAAGAGCCTCTCGCTGAGGCAACCAAGAAGGTGTCCCAGTTGCAGTTCGCCGGGCAGTCAGAGCCTTGGGTGCGCGACCGGGAAGGCAAAGACATGGTGGATTGGTGGAAGATTATCTTCCATACTGGCTCCCATGAACGTGTCGGCTACCCCACACAGAAGCCAGTGGAGTTGCTGCGCAGGATCATCCAGGCTTCGACGCAGCCGGGCGATCTGGTGGCTGATTTCTTCGTCGGGTCGGGGACGACGGTGGTGGCGGCGGCGGAGCTGTCGCGGCGCTGGATCGGGGTGGACGCTGGATCGTCAGGGATTCAGGCAAGTCGACGCAGGCTCCTAGAGGCCGGGCATGACGGTTTCTGTGTAGCCCGAGCAATCGGTGCCGCCGATGCTTTCGATGACCTCGGCGTGGCTGCAGGTGTGTTGGGGGATGTGGCACCGGATGCATTGGGGGATGTGGCATCGGATGTGACACGGGAGGTGTCCGAGGATGTGACGGCTGCGGTGGCACCAGATGTGACGGCAGACCAGGAGTGCCGCCTAGGGCCTGTCTTTTCCGTCTCCCCAAGCACCACCCCCGACGGCAAAGATCAGATCGTGGTGGAGTTGATCGACTACCTGGTCGATCCGCGCGATATCGGTTGCGTCTGCGAACACTCAGGCACGGATCTGGCCAAGGTCCTGGCTGACACCCCCCTGGCCGCCGTCGATTCATGGCACCTCGGCGAGTATCGCGACGGGGTTTTCTATCCTCGGTGGACGTCGTTACGTCCTCGAACCAAGACTCGGACGACACCTGGCCAATGCCAGGTTGATCCCGTCGCGAGACTCAGCTGCGACAATCTGGCAGTTCTCGTCGTAGACGTCTTCGGGCGAGAACATCTGATCCGGATCGACCCTGGCGAACCGAGGGGGATTCGCACCTGACTCGGCTTCGTTGGTAGCTGTGGATTACTGGCAGAACCTGTGACAGACAACGACTATCGAGACATTCAGTCGTTGATCAGGAGTGCCGTATGCCTAGCAATGTCTTTCCACCTATCCTCGCGGGTCATCCGGGGCGAGGCGTTTGCCCGCTCGATAATCGAGGTGAGAAACGCCCTTCGCTATTTCGGTTCGCTGATTCGCAGCGGATCGTCTCGATGTGCGTCAAACCCGTCGCAGGTCAGGTGCCAGAGATCAGCTCGGTGACGGTAGCGTTCGATTGGCGGGAGAGGTTGCACGTCGGTGATCCTGCTCGTCGGTATCTCAGGCAGAAACAACCTCCTGATCATCGGCTGTCTAATGAGCGCTTAGCCCAGGCGATGACTGCGGTTTTCGCTGAGGTTGTCATCCAAATCAACAACGTCGATATTCTCGGTCAGGCCGGGAAAGTCATCCCCATCCTCGACGATTGGGTGGTGGCCGGTGCGCCAGAGGGTGCCCAACAAGGCCCCAGTGGCTCTCTCTCGCAGCGAGGCTCAGACGCGATCGGGCGCTCAGGCGGAGGCCAAGTTGAGGTCGTGATCGAGGCTGACGGTGCAGTAGGCGAGATCAGATTCGATCCCGCCTGGCTAGTGCGAGCGCGATCTCGGGCAATTGCAGTGGGTGTGATCGTCGCCTACAACCATGCCCGATCTCAGTTCGTCCCGTCTCCGGTCGATCAGATTCGAGACGCCAAGCTACTGAGAAGGATCGAAAACCTCGCCAGTCTGCGAAATTCTCTGGTGTCCTCGGTTGGAGGTGGTGTGGCCTCCTCTGCAGCAGAAACCATGAAGTTCGCCCCCATTCCAAACGAATCAGCGCAGCCGTCTGTGCCCTTGCCTCCTGCCGGGTACACAGGCAGCTATCAGCCGTACCAGCCAAGTCATCAATCCCGGCAGGTGTGACGTGAGCGCAACCCCGATCACTCCCGATTCCCTCGATCCGGTCGCCTACCGAGGCATCGAGACTGGCCTGAAAGCCCTGCGCACCCTCGTCTGGGAGATGAATGACCGCGATCTCGTCGAGGTCGCCAAAGCCAAGCATGTCATCGCTGATGCCCATGACTGCCCGAACCGCGACGGGTTTGAGTCTGCGGTTCAGACAGCGGGGTTGAATCTTCAGGCAGCCCTAGAACAGCTCAACCAAGTGATTACGACCTGGTATTTCCCGCGACGCGAAGACATCAGCCACGCCAAGAATGCTTGCGCACAGCTTCGGGTATTGCACGATGAGGTGGACGCCGTTGCCGTCTGCGCAGGTGAAGAATCGGTTGATTCATGGACCGGATCGGCAGCCGAGGCATATCGGGGGAGCTGGTCACGTCAGGTCGGGGCGCTGCAGGAGCTTGCCAAGCATCTTTCCTTCGCTAGTCAAGCCCAGGCCTATCTCGCCCAACTGACGTCCGTGGTCTTTCGCATTGCCAAGGAGAGTATCGCAGTAATTACTGAATACCTCGATTCCGTCCACAACCCGCCTAGCCGGGCTTCAGAAATCACCAACGGGCTTTTCAATAACTCTTATTCACGGTTTCGGTACATGACCAGGACGATCCAAGCCACACACCAGATCAAGTATCTGGCCGCCTGGCTTGACCGCTATGCCCAATCCAACAGCAGGGACGCTCAAGAATGGGCAACCCCGGCGGATGAGGCCGCCTGGGATGTCTTGGACGGTTTGCAATCAGGAACACTGTTGCGCGCTGACGGTGGCTGGCCGGAGGTGTCTGCCTCGGGGAAGAGCTCAGGCACAGGGAGTAGGCCCGATGTCTTGGCAGGTGGAGATGATCGAGCAGGTGAGGACGGGGTAGGTGAGGACGGGGCAGGCGGAGGTGCCGTCAAAGAACGGCCCGCTATCAGCCATCCGCTTCCCGAATATCTGCGGGCCCCGGGCAGAGACTCTCCGGTGCAGGAATGGGTCGATATTGACCGGCGATACAGGCCGTGGGATTAGGAGAGACTATGACGAATCTCGTGTGGTGGCAGGATGAAGACACCCCTGCTCAGGTGCAGGTCCCTCCTGCCGGAGTGGCTGGGGTGGGTCCGGTTCATTTCGAGTCGCTAAGCCCCCAGCGAAGAACAATGCCCCGGGTCTGCCCGCCCAGTACCCCTTCGGCATCTGGACCAACCCCATTCATGCCTCCCCTCATCGCAACCCCTGGAAGAGCATCGGCGATGAACCCGTCGGGAGGGGGTTCGGCTAGTGGGGGTTCGCCGGGTGGTGCCGCTGTTGGTTCGCCGGGTGGTGCCGCTGGCAGTGCCCTCACTAGTGGGGTTTCCGCTGGTAGTGCTTCCGCCGGCGCGGCTTCAACCGGTCAGCAGTCGATTGCGGTGGCGGGGCTGCGGTCTCAGGGGGCAGTAGTGACAAGCCCTGGTGGTGTCGTACCCAGTCCTGGTTCCTCCAGTGGAGCCCGTCCCGGTGGCATGGCCCCTGCCTCTATTTCGCGTGATGGACGATACCTCACCGCAGGTCCCACCAACCCGATCGCGGCGGGGAACTCATCAATGAGTCCGGGCAGTGGCGGTGTCTCATCTGTCGATGTCCGGAATCTCCCTTGGGGTAGAGGGTCGCGGTTCAAGCTCGGGGTGGGCCTAGGTGTTGGTGCAGTGGGTGTCGGCCTGGGTGCGGGGCTGGCCGGGGTTGCCTATGCAGCAAACGACCCCACGGGCTCATCGGGTCCGATTGATCGGGGAGAATCTAAAGAACACCCCTCTCGACCGCTGGGAGACATTGGGGAGCCAATCGGGTCCGGTTCGATGATCCCTGACGCTGTTCACCCTGATCGATTCGGTGGCTCGCAGCAATCGGGGGTGTCTGCTCCATCATCGAGTCCGACGATTACACCTGCTCTTCCTTCCCTCGTCAAACCAGGCTCGGCGAATGATTGGGACGTTGATCTGGGAAAAGGGAGCAGTCAGAGCGGAACTAATCGAGGGCCGGGTAGTTCAGGAGGCGGGGGAGTAAGGGAGTTTTCTTATTCGATGGACGACATGGCCGCCAATAGGAATAAATGGGCTGAGTGGTCACAGCGGTTGTTGCAGGTTTCTCAAAAGACAGCAGGGATTGTCAGCACCGGGGGATTCTCGGGCGCACTTGTTGACGCCGCCAGGAATCAGTTGGATGTGGTGTCTCGATGGGCGGGGAAAGGTGCGGAACAGATGACGGTGATGTCAGACACGGTTGGGAGGGCGATGCGCGATTATCGAGCGATAGAAGATGATGCAGAAAGATTGGCATCCCCAACGGGATTTGAACCCGTGTTGCCGCCGTGAAAGGGCGGAGTCCTAGGCCGCTAGACGATGGGGACGCGCAGGTCGAAACCTGACTGCAAAAGCATAGAGGGTTTCGGTGAAAAATCAAAACCGAGGCAGAGGGGGTCACTGGAAGAGCCTCGAGGGAATGGTGATAGGGGAAGTGGGGGAGTGATTGGTGTGGGTGTGAGGGGCCGGAGTGGCAG
>JAEZZG010000053.1 GCA_023442485.1 Actinomycetes bacterium
ACTCTGGTCACGCTGACGTCACCGCCGATATCGACCAGCGTTCCATGTATATCTACGCTGACCCCAAGGGCGGAGGCGATGTCACCCAGCAGGTCTATGATCCCGCCAAGACGGTGATTTCCGTCCCATCGAAGTCCTTGTCAGAGATTCCGGCGACACCGGGCTTCCGCTTCCTCGGCAAGCCTGGAACCCAGGTGTATCAGCTCCCCCAGGCGGTTCTCGGCGCACATGTTCACGGGGAGATCGACCCGCACCTGTGGCAAAACGTTCGCAATGCCAAGGCCTATGTTCAACTGATGCGCGATGTGCTCATCGGTGCTGATCCCGACGGACGCAGCGAGTACACCGCCAATGCGCGAGCCTATATCGCCGAGCTGGACAAGTTGGACGCCTATGTATCCGCCAAGCTTCACCAGATTCCCGCTAATCAGCGGTATTTGATAACCACCCACGACGCCTATGGCTACCTGGCGAAGGCCTATGACGTGAAAATTGCCGGATTCGTCACCCCTAACCCGTCGATCGAGCCGTCCATGGCCGAGAGACGCAAACTCGACGAGACCATTCGCAACCTGCACGTCAAGGCCGTCTTCTTGGAGCCCAACCTGGCCCGGCAGTCCTCCGTGCTGGTGACGGCGGCAGACGCGGCTGGCGTCAAAATCTGCACCATCTACGGCGATACCTTCGACAAGAATGTCCCTGACTACGTCTCGATGATGAAGTTCAACGCCGACTCGATCTACTCCTGTTTGTCCTAGGACCGGATGAGGAAAACCATGAAAATTAAGAAAACCCTAGCCAGTTTGGCAATCGTGACCGCCGCTCTGCTGCCCACCTCGGGGCTGCTGACGGCGACTGCTCATGCGGATACCCGCGCGGCTGCACCGCAACCCGAACGTAACATCTCGCGTTTCCACCAGGCACCGTCGGACCCGAATGAAGACCCGAATCTGAATCAGACGGTCGACGCCAACGAAGCGAATGCCTCCGGCAAATATGAGCTGACCAAAGGCCACGTCGATATGGGGCCGCGCATGATTGATGGAGCTTGGAAGTTCATGGTTCGCGACGATTCGGTCGCTCCCCCGGTGTGGCGAAACCCCAACGAGGTAGTGCTACGCGTCTCAGACAAAGCTCTGTTGGAGATTCCCGACGATCCGGCCTACTCCTTCTTGAACCTGACCCCGGGCAAGAAGGTTTATGTGATCCCGCAGACACAGAACATGGATGTGATCTGGCTGGGCTGGAACACCCAAGACCCGGCTGTCACCTCGGTGATCAATCGTGGCGCCAAATTCGTCCTAGACAGTGTCAGCGGTCCCGGGCAGTTCAATGTGTTCCTGCAGTCTGGCTCCTTCGATCCGCCGCAGGAACTGTACAACTCCACCAAGCCGATGCCGCAGGAGATTTGGGCCGATGTCAACACCCACGTCCACGCCAACTGGGTCTTCACCGAGCCCGGGGTCTACACCGCGCGCATCTCTGCCGTCGCTGAAACTGTCGACGGTAAGGAACTCAAGGACACCGCAACACTTCGCTTTGCCGTCGGGGATCAGACCAAGACCGCCGATGCCTTTGCTGCCCAGGACGAGACTCCCGCATCTCCCCAGGTAACCTCAACCCCTGCCGCCAGTGAGACCGCCGCCACAGGTGCCCCCACTGGTGACGCCGGGACCGGGTCCGGGGAGACTGCCGAATCTTCGTCGATCTCGGGCACGACCTGGGCTGTAATCGGCGTTGCTTTAGCCGTCGTGGTGATTTCGATCGCCGCCGCCATTGGTGTGGCGCGTTCGCGTTCTGCCCGGCACCAGGCTGAGCGCATCGTCCAAGCCGAGGCAGACACCGACTCCACCGATCGCGGAGAGGTGGCCAATGACTAGCACCACCGTGCCTGCCGAGATCGGGTCGGGCGTCGCGGACCACAAGACGGTCGAATCCTGCCAGCCACTTCGCCCCGGCGATAGTGCGGCAAGTCCGTCCGCCACCTCCGCAACCCCTTCCGGCTCTCACGACCTGAAGGTGCGCAATGTTGCCGTCGAACTCGGTGGTCGCCGGGTCCTCGACCAAGTCAACCTGGACGTGCCTTCGGGCAGTTTCACCGCCCTGGTCGGCCCCAATGGAGCAGGAAAGACGACCCTACTTCGCGGCATCCTCGGGCTGGTTCGACTCGCCGACGGTGACGTGACCATCGGCGACACCAATTCCACCCAATGGCTGCGCCGGATTGGATACGTCCCGCAGCGTCACGCCTTCGCCTGGGATTTCCCGATCAGCGTCGAAGACGTGGTGCTGTCCGGGCGGGTCCGGCACATCGGGTGGTTCCGGCGCGCCCACGTCACAGACCACGTCTTAGTGGCAAAGGCCCTAGCCAAAGTGAAGATGTCGAAGCTGGCAAAGCGCCCCGTCGGGGAACTTTCCGGCGGTCAACGCCAACGCGTCTTGATCGCCAGAGCCTTGGCGACCGATCCGAAACTGCTGCTCCTCGACGAACCTTTCACCGGCTTGGACATGCCCACCCAGGAGTTACTCAACGAACTCTTTGAGTCCATCGCCGCCGAGGGCACCACAGTGCTGATGACCACTCACGACCTGCCTTCAGCGATGGCTCTCTGTGACCAGGTCGCCCTGATCAATCGCACCATCGTCGCTGACGGAAGCCCCGTCGATCTGCGGCTCCACCCACAACTGTGGATGGAAGCCTTCCACATCTCCGCTAACTCACCCCTGCTCGCCTCGATTGGAATCTCATGCTGACCCCTTGGGAATTTCTATCTGACCTGACCAACCCGATGCTGGCCTTTCTACCGAAGGCGGTCTTGGTCGCGGTGCTGTCCTCCGTCGTCGCTGGAGTGGTGGGCTGCCACGTCGTCCTGAGAGGGATGTCTTTCATCGGCGACGCCGTCTCCCACTCAGTCTTCCCCGGCCTAGCGGTTGCATTCTTGTTGCAGGGATCGCTCATCGTTGGCGGTCTCGTCGCCGGTCTCATCACTTCACTCCTAGTGGCGGTCTTCTCCCAAAACCGCAGACTCAAAGAAGACTCCGTCATCGGCATCTTCTTCGCCGCCGCCTTCGCACTAGGCATCGTCATCATCTCCCGGGTCCCCGGATATTCAGGGTCCCTCCAACAATTCCTTTTTGGCTCCATCGCGGGCGTCACGAATTCAGACCTCGTCGTAGTCGGTGTCGCAACAGCCGTCGTCATCGCGGTGCTCATCGGCTTCCACAAGGAATTCGTCGCCGTCTCCCTCGACCGGGAGATGGCTCAAGCCTCACGTCTGCCGGTCTTTCTCCTCGACATCGTCCTCTATGTCCTCGTCACGATGTCAGTGGTCATCGCCGTACAGACCATCGGCAACATCCTGGTACTTGCCCTGCTCGTCACCCCTGCCGCCACCGCCCGTCTGCTCACGGATCGGCTGTGGGTGATGATGCTGACTGCGCCCCTACTCGGCGCAGTGTCGTCCTTTGTCGGAATCTACTTGTCATGGTCACTCGACCTGCCGGCAGGGGGAGCCATCGTCCTGGTGTGTTCCGCGATCTTCCTGCTGGTGTGGTTCTTCGCTCCAAAACACGGGCTAGTCACCAAGTGGCTGCCTCAGTCGAACCATGACGCTGTGTCCCAGCTTGAGTCTGCCTAGCCGGGACGCCTTAGCGCCATTTCTGCACCGCTGACGCCTAGGAATGGCACTTACACCTTCACCTCCAATATATGAGAAAGCACACCATGAAGAAGACACTCTCCATTTTGCTGTCGGTGTTGGCATTATGGCTGGGGTTCGGTTTCCAGGCGAGCCCCGCCCAAGCCAGCAACGAGGACGTCTTGCAAGGACGCCAACTCCTCTACCGCACTCACGTCGACGCCGCCCACATTGCCTGGGACAATGGCGCCTTGAAGATGAAGATCGTTTCCGGAGTTGACCCGGTTGATCCCGATAAATACATCATTCGCCTAGGTCCTGACGCCGATGAGAACGGGCGCGAGGTTTCGCGCATCAAATCTCCTGGCGGAAAGTTCTCCTTCCTCGGCGAGGCTGGGACAATCGTCTGGAACGCACCCTCCCAGCTCTACAATGACTGGGTTCCGGTGTGGGCAGGCTTCGGTGCCGGTGAATTCCCCCGCGAAATCGTCGAGGACAAGATCTACCGCGAGACCATGCGCCTGACTCTGGTCTCGGTCGACGGCCCCGGCAAGGTCGAGGTCTACAACAACTACGCCACCCGCTACTTCTCCTCAACCGACCCGCAGTACAAGTCCGTCGTCGTCTTCCCTGGTGATCACGCCCACGTCAACTGGGCATTCACCCAGCCTGGCCGCTACACGATGACCTGGAAGGCATCAGTCAAGACCCGCGACGGCGGCACCCTAGAGTCCCCCGAACAGCAGGTGGTCTGGCTCGTCGGCACCGACGAACAGGTCGGGCTCGCACCCGGCACCACCCATGGCCGCTCCATCGCCGTCCCAGCCGAGGATTTCCCTGACCCGACCCCAGACACCAATCCCGGCGGTACGACAGACCCAACCAAAGACCCTGTTTTCGACCCCTCTCTCCCTAACCCAACCGAGGACCTCGGAGAAGACATGGTCCTGATCAGAGACGGCCACCAAGACATTCGCGGAAAGTGGACCGGCGGTTTCTCCCCGAACGGCTACCCCGAAGAGGTCTCCACAACCATGCGCGACACCTCCACCACTCCCGCCCGCGACATCCCTGACTACACCGCCGTGGTGCTAGTCCCCGACGCCGCAAAGTCACGAATGACCGCCAACCCTGCAGTTAACGGCATCATCCCTGAAGGGCATGTGATTTGGCAGATTCCCGAGGTGCAGATGCACGGTGTTCCTTGGGTCGGCTTCTCTCTCGAAGACATCAACTTCGACCCGCTGAAAGAAGTGACCTTCAATGTCGAAATGAGCACGAGTATTCCCGGCGCCCAAGCCATCATGGGCCACTCAGAGCTAGATAAGTTCGTCATGGACGCTAACTTGAGTGAGTGGGCGGTGTGGCCGCAACGGATTTCGATGCCGACCCACCTGCACAAGGCGATCATCTTCTCCCACCCGGGGTACTACACGATCGATGTCTCATTCAATATCTTGGCTAAGCAGCCACTCCCCAATGGCGAGCCCGCCCGGAACTACGGCACCTACAGTTTCTATGTAGCAGTTGGTGACGAAGCGATCAGCCACGTCAAGGGCGGAACCACTCCTACCCCCGATCCGAGCCCCGCTCCGGAGCCGACCCCTGAACCCACACCAACCCCGGAGCCGACCCCGGAGCCGACCCCTGAACCCACGCCGACCCCTGAACCCACGCCGACTCCAGAACCCACCCCGGAGCCTGAACCGGTCCCGAGTACTGATCCAACTCCTGATCCGACTCCCAGCACCGACCCGAGCTCCGACCCAAGTGCAGATGAGAGTGCCGCTCCCAACGGACAACCAAGTGATACTGGTAGCCCGAGTAACCTGCCGAGGACCGGCGGTGGCAGCGACCCCATCCCGCTGCCCCTCCTGGCTGGCTTACTCCTGACCGCACTCGTCGGGCTAGTCGGCATCCGCAGGCGACATCAATCCGCCTAGTCTGCCACCCCACCACGTTGTGACCCCGCACCGGGGTCACAACGTCTTTAACCGGTCGGGAGCACACCCAAACACCATCCAGCATCTGG
>JAEZZG010000067.1 GCA_023442485.1 Actinomycetes bacterium
CCATCGGGTTGATCGACGGCGTCTTTCGTCAAAACCTCGAAGAGACAGGGATGAGCTACTCGCTTGAAGTCGAGATGATCGGCATGGCCCATTCCAAAGACCTGCTGACTTCGCCCTATGTTTTTGACCCGGACCAGGCAACAGCTATGGCTGAAGCCGGTGCCGATATTCTCGTCCCGCACATGGGCCTAACAACTAAGGGCACGATCGGCGCCACCACCGCTTTGACACTCGATGATTGTGTCGGACGGGTGCAGGCGATGGCGGACGCTGCCCGCAAGGTCAATCCAGACATCATTTGTCTCTGCCACGGTGGCCCGATCGCCGAGCCCGAAGATGCCCAGTACATCCTGGATAACACCGAAGGCATCGTTGGCTTCTTCGGTGCCTCCTCGGTTGAGCGTCTCCCAACCGAAAAGGCGATCAAGAAGCAGGTTGAAGACTTCAAGTCGATGAAGTTCAAGGCTTAGCCTCTTCGCGAATGGGTGAGCCCGGGTCGTCCGCGAATGGGTGGGCCCGGGTCGTCCATGGACGGGTGAGCGCGGATCGTCCATAAAAGCAAAGAGTGAGCCGGTTCGTTTGTCAGCGGGTGGCCCGGTTCGTGCCGGGCCTACCCGCGATCACCCATCCAGGGACTAGGGGAGACTCACCTTCTAGCCGACTCCGTCCTTCCGTCATCTGTGAGCGGGCGTTGACGCCTGAATGTGGGTTTCATGTTGTTTGACCTAGGGAACCCTCGCTAGTATGGGTTGGTCTATGTACCGGCTTTTCTTCGGCACAGCGGGATGTCTGCGATGTCGATGAGAAGTTCCGCACAATCCACATCCGCAAACTCCAGGAGATCATGTGCCCAGCACTGTTGAGAAGCTGAACCCGACCCGGGTCAAGCTCACCATCGAAGTACCGTTTTCTGACCTCAAACCCACCATTGATCGTGTCTACAAAGAAGTGTCGCAGCAGGTGCAGATCCCTGGATTCCGCAAGGGCAAGGTTCCGGCACGAATCATCGATCAGCGTTTCGGTCGCGGTGCCATCCTTCAAGACGCTATCAATGACTACCTCCCCAAGGCTTATGTCGACGCTCTGACCGCTAACGACGTCTTCCCTCTTGGTCAGCCTGAGATCGAGATCACCAAGATCGAAGACAACGAGCAGGTGGAGTTCACCGCTGAGGTTGACGTCCGTCCAGAATTCACCGTTGCCGATCCGGCCTCGGTATCTGTTGAGGTCGATCCGATTGACGTCACCGACGAACAAATCGACTCTCAGGTCTCCTTGTTGCAAGAGCGTTTCGCTGAGATCAACGACGTCGACCGCGCAGCCAAGGTTGACGATCTTGTCGTGCTCGACATTAACGCCGCCGCCGACGGGAAGCCCCTCGACGATGCCACCGCCTCCGATGTGACCTATCGCGTCGGCCAGGAAGGCTTCATCGACGGCCTAGATAAGGCAGTCAAGGGTAAGAAGGCTGGCGATGAAGTCACCTTCACCACCTCTCTTGTTGGTGGCGGACATGCCGGCGAGCAGGCCGACGTCACCGTCGTCATCAAGAAGGTCCAGGAACGCAAACTGCCTGAGGTCGACGATGATTTCGCTCAGATGGTTTCGTCTTTCGACACTGTCGAAGACATGCGCATCGATCTGAAGCAGGGCCTGGAGCGTCAGGCCCGTGTGGCACAGGCCACCCAGGCGCGCGACAAGGTTCTGGCTGCTTTGATCGAAGCCACCCCGTTCGAGCTGCCTGAAAAGTTGGTCGAGGACGAGGCTGAAAGCCGCCGCCAGTCGATCACCGAGCGCATCACGGCTCAAGGGATGACCGTTGAGCAGTACCTGAAAGAAGCTGACGAGGAAACCAAGGATGTTGACGAGTTCTGGAAGCTCGTCGCAGACCGTGGGCAGGAGGCCCTGCGCGGTCAGATCATTCTCGACAAGCTCACCGAACAGGTCAACGTCGAGGTGTCTCAGCAGGAAATGCTGGAGCTGATCTACCAGAAAGCCATGATGAACGGCACCAGCCCCGAGACTGAACTCAAGCACATGATGGACCACGATCACCAGATGGAGTGGACCCAAGAACTGCGCCGCAACAAGATTCTCTCGGCCCTGGTTGGTTCCGCCACCGTCAAGGACACCAACGGTGTCGAGCTGGAGATCTGGAAGGTTCGCGGTGACGGCAACATTGACGAAGAGGCCGAGCGTCCCGGTCTGAACCTCGGTGAAACTGCGAAGTCCGATGATGACGATGCCGACGCTAAGCCGAAGGCTAAAGCCAGCAAGGCCAAGGCCGCCAAGGCTAAGGACGACGAGGCCAAGGCTGCCAAGGAAGCCCCGAAGCAGAAGGCTTCGGCCAAGAAGGCTGCAACCTCTAAGGCCAAGGCTGCCAAGAAAGAATCTGCCGACGATAAATAAATTCGGGTGAGATCTTGAGTAGTAATCGGGTGTTCTTCGTCGCGATGAGCACCCGATTATTCCATGATGGAGCCGGAACAAGCACCAGTGGCGTATTCTGCCCCGAGTGATGACGAAGGAGCCCTGATGGGAATCGGTAGCCTGATTAAGAAGGCTTGGTTCGCGGTCAAGAAAACCAAGGACGATGGCGCTTCCGCTTCGGTTGACGCTGACCTTGTTGAACCAGTCTTGGAGCGCGACCTCAGTGACCGAGAGGCGATTGCTCAAGCATCCAAGGTCGCGGCCCTCTCCAAACAACCAGCCGTCCCGAAGGGGATGGAGAATGCAGGTATGCTCACGGGTGCCGATCAGGTCCTCAACAACATACCAGAACCTGTCGATGCGAATGAAGAAGAGGACGAAGAAGAGGAGATGAGGCTGAAGCCGCAACTGGCCGTACCCGTCAAACAGATGAATCCGGTCCCGAGGCTCACCATCGTCGTGATCACCGGGCTGGCGGCTTTCTTACTACTCAAAGGGATTCGTGAAGTCAACTCTTGGGTTGCCCCGACCTTCTTTGCCCTCAACCTGATGATCGTTGCGTATCCGTTGCATCGTTGGTTGGTCAAGCATAAGGTTCCCGGATTTTTGGCTTCCTTTATTGCTGGGATCAGTATCCTCACCGTCCTCTTAGCCATCATCTTCGGTTTGATCTGGTCGGTGGCGATGATGGTGATGGAAATCCCGAACTACTCCGATCAGTTCACCGGCCTCTACCAGCAGATCGTCGACTGGATGGGAAAGTTCGGCTTCTCCGAGCAAGATTTGATGGAGAGGCTGAGGGAGAATCTGCGCCCCGAAAATGTCGTCGGGGTTATCCGTTCGCTCGCTGCCGCCATTCTCACTTCTGCTGGCGGTATCGCCTCCGTCTTCACCGTGATGGTGATGGCAATCTTCTTCCTGATGATGGATACCCCTTCCATGCATCGGCGGATGGAGATGATTCGCGACAAACATCAGCGTTTCACCAAGGGTGTCGAATCCTTCACCTCAGGTGTGCGCAGCTACTGGATTGTCACCACCGTGTTTGGTTTGATCGTCGCTGTTCTCGACGGTGTGGTGCTGTTCGCCCTCGGGGTTCCGCTGGCCTTGGTGTGGACCTTATTCTCCTTCCTGACGAATTACGTCCCCAACATTGGTTTCTTCATCGGCCTATTCCCGCCGGCCTTGCTGGCCCTCGTCGATGGTGGTCCCGTTCCAGCGATCATCGTCGTTGTGGCCTATTGCGTGCTCAACTTCGTGGTGCAATCCATTATCCAGCCACGCTTCACCGGTGATGCTGTGGGCGTGACCCCCACCATCTCTTTCCTCTCTCTGCTGGTGTGGGGTTGGGTGTTAGGTGGTATGGGCGCTCTGCTTGCCTTACCGTGTACGCTCCTGGTGAAGGCGATGCTTGTTGACGCTGACCCGAAGGCTCGCTGGGTCAACGCCTTGATTGCCTCCGACCCAGACACCGCCAATGAGATTCACGACGGAGACGATGACGACTGACATGTGGGCGCCAGGTCCCAGAATTTGTCCACTTCAACTACCCAGGTAGGTTATAAACGTGATTGATTTTCCCAAGAATATCGCGTCCGCTCCGCAGGGGATGGGGCTGACCGATAACGTCTACCAGTCTTTGCTGGCCAACCGGATTATTTTCCTTGGCTCGGAAGTCAAAGATGATAACGCCAACGCGATCTGTGCCCAGATGCTCTTGCTGAATGCGGAAGATCCAGACGCCGATATCTACCTCTACATCAACTCACCAGGTGGTTCCGTTGACGCTGGCATGGCGATCTTCGACACCATGCAGTGGATCAGTAACGATGTCGCAACCGTAGCGATGGGTCTAGCCGCCTCGATGGGGCAGTTCTTGCTGACTGCCGGCACCAAGGGTAAGCGCTACGCCCTTCCTCACGCACGCATCCTGATGCACCAACCCTCTGGTGGCCTAGGTGGTACCGCCTCCGACATCAAGATTCAGGCTGAACAATCATTGCTATTGAAGCGCACGATGGCGCAACTGAATGCTTTGCACACCGGCAAGAGTGTCGAGCAAATCGAGGCTGATTCTGATCGCGACCGCTGGTTCACCGCTGCTGAGGCTCTCGAATATGGCTTTATTGATCATGTCTTTGAGCGGGCCAGCCAGATCAAGTCGTCTGACGCCCCGATCCAGTAAGGTCAGTAAGGATGGACATGAATATGTTTGCTCACCAAATGCCGTCAATGCCGGGCGGGGCTGCCCCGCACGGCGTCTTCGCTGACTATATGATCCCGCAGTGGGAGGAGCGCACCTCCTATGGTGTGCGTCGAATTGATCCGTACACCAAACTCTTCGAGGACCGGATCATCTTCCTCGGGTCGCCGATTTCCGACGATGTCGCTAACGCAGTGATGAGCCAGTTGCTGTGCCTGCAGTCGATGGATCCAGAGCGCAAGATCAGCCTCTACATCAACTCTCCTGGCGGTTCTTTCACTGCGCTGACGGCGATCTACGACACCATGAAGTACATCAAGCCCGAGATCGAGACGATCTGTTTGGGTCAAGCTGCTTCTGCGGCAGCGGTGATTCTGGCTGCAGGCTCGCGAGGTCACCGCATGGCCTTGCCGAATAGTCGCATCCTGATTCATCAGCCTGCCGTCGATCAAGGCTATGGCCAGTCCTCTGATCTAGAGATTATGTCTAACGAGATCATGAGAATCCGTGGCGTCATGGAAGGAATGCTTGCTGACGCGACTGGTCAGCCGGTGGATAAGATTAGCCGCGATATTGAGCGCGATAAGTATCTGACGGCAGAAGAAGCTGTCGAGTATGGTTTGATTGACACTGTGTTGACATCGTTGAAGGGCTAGTCAACCCTCAACAGTTTCTTATGGATTTATCAGGGCCGGTTCGGAGTGAGGCTTCGGGCCGGTCCTGGCAATTTCGGTTGCTTTGGCTGGCAGTATGCAAAGCCTATAGCGTTGCCACGCGCCTCATCTATCTCCCGACCTCGCCGGGCGTCGTATCACAATGGGTGGTGTCTCGTTGGAGGCCATCTGCCGATCCCAGACAGCCACCGTGGCACACCTCTCCAAGGGTCAACCACAAGCCTTAGTTGCCAAGCCCAGGCGTGTCTAGTCTGGACCTCCCTCGGAGTTTTGGGTTTCCGCGCTAGGCTTACGAGAGAGTTAGAGGAGAGGAATCGTTCGCACTATGGCTCGTATCGGGGAATCCGGCGACTTGTTCAAGTGTTCTTTTTGCGGAAAGAGCCAGAAGCAGGTCAGGAAACTCATCGCAGGTCCAGGTGTCTACATCTGCGATGAGTGCATCGACCTGTGTAACGAGATTATGGAAGAGGAGCTCGCTGACCAAAAGTCTTCCGGCGATTCCGCTGAGCTTCCCACTCCTGAGGAGATGCACCGCTTTCTCGACACCTACGTTATCGGCCAGGATTCAGCCAAGAAAATCCTCTCTGTCGGCGTCTACAACCACTACAAGCGTATCTTCGCGAAAGATTCTGCCTCGTCCCGTCACGAGGATAATCTCGACGTCGAACTCGGTAAATCCAACATCTTGCTCGTCGGCCCCACCGGTTGCGGCAAGACCTATCTCGCTCAAACCCTGGCTCGCAAACTCAACGTCCCCTTCGCTATGGCTGACGCAACCGCCCTCACCGAGGCTGGATACGTCGGTGAAGACGTCGAGATGATTCTGCTCAAACTCATCCAGGCGGCAGACTTCGACGTGTCTCGCGCAGAGACTGGAATCATCTACATCGACGAGATCGACAAGGTTGCACGCAAGGCGGAGAACCCCTCAATCACTAGGGATGTCTCAGGTGAAGGCGTCCAGCAGGCCCTCTTGAAGATTCTGGAAGGGACGACGGCCTCGGTGCCGCCGCAGGGTGGGCGCAAACACCCGCACCAGGAGTTCATCCAAATCAATACCGCCAATATCTTGTTCATCGTCGGTGGCGCTTTTGAAGGGCTAGACGAGATCATCACCCAGCGGATCGGCAAGCGCGCCATTGGCTTTGTTCCGGAGAAGACCACCACTGATATTGACGATGATCTCTTGTCTAATGTGATCCCGGAGGATTTGCACTGCTACGGGCTGATCCCCGAATTCGTCGGTCGCCTCCCGCTGATCTCTACCGTCCGTCAACTTCGAGTCAGCGACCTGGAGAGAATCCTGGTCGAACCAGTGAACAGTTTGACTAGGCAATATGCCAAGTTGTTCGACTATGACGGTGTCCAGCTCACCTTCACCCCAGCCGCGATCACCGCGATCGCCGAGCGAGCCGTAGAACGCAAGACGGGCGCGCGCGGTTTGCGCGCGATCATGGAGGAAGTACTCCTCGACACTATGTACCAGATCCCTAGCCGCCACGAGATCGGGCAGGTGATCGTGGACGCCGATGCCGTCTGCGGTCATGCCCAACCTACCCTGGTGGAACGCGGAGACCTTCAGGTTGAGGCCGAGCTTTCCGCATAGGTCCTAGCCGCTCCACCTCCGTGATCTAGCCACCGCCTCGGCTGCGAGTCGCGGCTGTTTTTCAATCACCTTCGATAGCTCAAACCACTGCCGGAATGGGCGTGGTGAAATAGACTGGCAACCAGGGATAGGCGCGGCTGCACCCGTTCATCAGGAATGTCTCTGGTCGTCCCTGTCTCCGCGACATCATCTTGTGGCTACAGCATCGAGGTATCGAGAAAGGCGAAGGTATGTCTAGTAAGAAGAGGGTCGGTATTCTCACTGCTGGTGGCGATGCTCCCGGTTTGAATGCGGTGATTCGTGGCTTCGGTAAGGCCGCTATCGGTGATTACAAGATGGAACTGATCGGCTTCCTGGACGGTATGAGAGGTCTGGCGGAGAATCGCTTCATTGACCTTGACTCCAAGTCACTATCAGGAATTCTCACCCTTGGCGGGACCATCTTGGGGACTTCGCGTGACAAGGTTCACCGAATGATGGTCGACGGGCAACCAACCGATATGATCCCGACGATCAAAGACAACTACGAGAAGAACAAGCTGGACGCACTGGTGTGTCTTGGTGGTGGAGGTACCGCTAAGAATGCGAATCGTTTGGCGAAGGCAGGAATGAATGTGATTCACCTGCCGAAGACCATCGACAATGACATCGTCGGTACCGACAACTCTTTCGGTTTCGCCACTGCATTGGAGATCGCAACCGAAGCCATTGACCGTCTCCATTCCACCGCACATTCCCATCACCGGATCATCCTCACTGAGATCATGGGCCACCGCGCCGGATGGCTTGCTCTGGGGTCTGGCATCGCCGGTGGTGCAGACATCATCCTGATTCCGGAAATCCCATACTCCACTGAATCTGTTCTGGACACGATTCAGCGACGGATCAAGTCAGGAAAACATTTCTCAGTGATTGCTGTTGCCGAAGGAGCAATGACGACGGAACAAGCTGCTGAGATGGCTGCTGCTGAGGCTCTTGTTCGCTCGGCAACATCGCCAGAAGCTAAGGCTGCAGCGAAGAAGCACAAGTCCTCGATTGAGGATTCTCACCGAGAATCGACCTTTGCTTTGGCCCGCAAGCTTGAAGAGGAGACCGGCCTGGACGCTCGCGTCACCATCCTCGGCTATGTGCAGCGTGGCGGTACCCCGTGCGCTTTAGACCGACTACTAGCCACCCGACTTGGCTCTGCCGGAGCTCAGGCCGTCGCTGAAGGCAAGACCGGGATTATGGTTGGCGCTAGGGGAGAGGATATCGTCGATGTTCCTCTCGACGATGTCGCTGGCAAGGTGAAATATGTGCCGACTGATCACCCCTGGGTGCTTGCCGCTCGCCAGGTAGAGACCGGAATGGGAGACTAACCGCTAGCCCCTGCTGTTGGTGTTGTTGGTTTGGGGGTGATGGTTAGTGTTCTAGTCGTTTTTGTGGTGTGAGTCGGGTCAGTGAGAGTAGTCCTCCGATCATTGAGCTGATGAGTACTGCAAAGATAAGGATTGCTAGGTAGCTGGTGGGTATTTGCAGGGAGAAGAATGATTGTGAATCCAGCGAGTTGACCACGTTGATGATGGTTTTGGCTGTGGCGAGGCCTAGTATCACGCCCAGGAGCGTTCCGGTGAGTGAGATGAAGACTGTCATGACCATGAGCAGTCGGGCCGACCAGGCACGGTTGAGGCCAACGGCGTTGAGTCGGACTGAATATTCTTCGAGGTGTTTGGCTTGCCCACGCATAACGAGCCACACGATCGCTAACACGACAAAGGCGTTGGATGCGAGGAGGATCCAGTATTCTGCACTGAGTGTGAATGGTTCGACTGGGGTGTGGGGTTTGATCAGTTTGCCGGAAAAGCCGTTGCTAGCCAGGAGCTGGTAGAGGTTGCTGAGGTGTTGGTCTGTCAGGTGGTAGTAGACCGCCCGGCTAGGTCTGAGATCGCTGATGCCAAGTTGTTTGGCTTGTGCGAGGGAGATGGCTCCGGTCTTGAGTAGGTGGTCGTACTGGTTTGTCGGTAGCCGGTACACCTGGTCTGGTGTGATTTGGCGGGAGGCTCCTGTCGTTGGATCGTCGAGAGTTAAGCTATCCGGGCCGAAGGGGTAGGTGATGAAGGCGCCTTGGATGAAGGCGGTTTCTAACTCTTGGTTCCAGAATTGTTTGAAGATCAATCTGGCTGAGGCAGTGTCTTTGATGATGATAATGCCACTGGTGGCGCTTATTGAGGCCCCGCCCGAACTGACATCACTACTAGAAGAGATTGAACCTGTGTAGATCCATGCTGAGGAGTCTTGGCTGGGGGCATGGGTGTGGAGTAGCTGGATGAGATCGGCAGAGGCTTCAGGTGATGGTAACTCACCCACATTGACCCAGACTTGCCCTTCTGGAACCTCTGCTTCGACCGATTTTGCCATGGTGATGTCGATGGACATGGCCCGAGAAGCGATAGCTGTGGGGATCCCGATTCCGATCATCATGACGGCCATGACGAAAGCGAACCGAGGCAAATCTGCTTTGATGATTCGCTTCGCGGCAAGAAGAACTGACCGCCTGGTAGGCAGTGCTGTCATGATGACGGAGATGACTTCTGGCGTGACCATAGCAAATCCGAGGGTGAAGCAGATCACGAACCTGTAGGTGCCTTCATCACCGTTTTCTAAGGCATAGCTAGCTGATTGAAATGCCGCAAAGACAAGAGCGGCACCGATCAGCCAGCGCAGAACGACGAGAACACCAGCCGTGTGGCGAGACCGCACCACTTTTTTGGAAGTGGTGGTGCGCAGGCGTAGCCATGAATACAGTGGCACACAGATTACCACGACGAGAACTTGAATGACGACGATCCGCCAAAGCCCGGCAGTCGATAATGGCGATAAGGGTTGACTGACCATGCCAGCTAAGACAAAGTGTTTGATCCCCATCGCTAATCCAATCCCTAGCAGCGCGCCACCAAGGATTCCTACGACGAGAACTGTAGTCAGTGTTGTCACGAGAGAGACAAAGACGGGAATCCGCCTTACTCCTACGCTTGAGAGTTTGCTGACGATAGAAAACATGCGGTTGCGAAGAACGTTGACGACCACGAAACTCGCTAAGGCACTCATCAATACGGTGATACCAATGATCGTCACTGCATTTTTCTCAACCTTAAATCCAGCAGAATGGATGATGTCAGCAATATAAGAGTCTTCTTGACTCACCTCGCCAGGATCACAATCGTCACCCAAGACAGCGCACACCTGAGTGGCGACATCATGTGCTGACGCGCTTCCTGACCAGTAGACAGTAAGAAAGGATGATTCAATTCCTAGATTGCGTTCCTTCAGAAGTTCACCAGGTAGCCGCTGCCAGCTCCCCCAGCCAGCATAAATATTCAACGCAGATGTACTAAAAACGGGCTTGACTACACCGGTGACTTCGAGCGGCATCATGGTGCCAAAAATATTAATCTTGTCCGGCTTACCTAGTTGCTCATACAGTGCAGATGAGAGTACTGCTTCACTAGGCTTAGCGGGCAAACGCCCACTCAGCAACTCAATATTCCACCTATCAACCGCCCCAGTGACAGGCCGTGGCTGTTCAAAATAATTGACGATCAGGATTTCACCAGTCGTGGCCTGCTGAATAAAAGTGTCCGGAACAAGACGCGACGTACTGATTTCTAAATCAAACTTCTCCACACCAGTCAACCCAGCCAACGAAGAATCTAACTCAGAGACCTGCCGGTCAGTGAACAAATCCCCAACGGGCGCTGTAGTTTTCACTCGATGCTCAAAAGGCCCTAACTCACGCTGGGCGGTTTGGGTAGAGGAGAGTTTGAGCCCTGAAAAACAAGCCAGTGTCGCCACCAACACCGCAGACAACACCACCAGAGCAAAGGCACTGCGTCGAACAGGCTTCAACCGGCCAAAACGTCGTGCCACTTCACTAAATACCACACCACCAGCGCTCATGATTGACTAATCTTCCCATCAACCATGTGGTAAATCGCATCAGCATATTCCTGAGCCAGCGGATCATGCGTAGCCACCACCGCAGCAATACCAGACTCCCGACACAAACCAGCAATCAAGCTGAACAAGGACTTCGACGACTCCGAATCAAGAGCCCCCGTCGGCTCATCAGCGAGCAATACTACTTTGCCACCAGCCAGTGCCCTGGCAATACCTACCCGCTGACGTTGGCCACCAGACATATTCGCCGGCATACGATCAAACAACTCACCAATCCCAAGCCGGTCAAACCAGCTATGAGCCTCATCAAGAGCCTCCACCCGACTCTTTCCGGCTGCCATCAACGGAATTACCACATTATCAGAGGCGCTAAACTCGGCCACTAAATTATTATCCTGGAAAATAACGCCAACCTGCTTCAACCGCATATCAGACCGGCCAGTCGCCGATAACTGATTCAGATCTTTGCTGACAACCTCCACCCGACCAGAATCCGCCAAATCGAGGCCCGCAATCAAATTCAACAACGTCGACTTACCCGAACCACTCGCCCCATATACACACACCATCCGCCCTGGTGAAACCTCAAAATCAACCCCATCAACAGCTCGAACTACCTCGACACCAGTATCAAAATAACGGCGAACGTCAGCCAAATATACCACCGGTGCCACGGGCGCACGCTCAGTCATTATTCAGCAACCACCATTAGCAGCCCATGACGTCAACTTGTCATTATCAAAGATGCAAACATAATTGTTACGACAAAGCGAGGCATCAGCACTGGCGTAATTCACAGCCAACCCTGTCAACGCAACCGCGGCGCCCAATAAAGCAACGCTATACTTAGCCTTCATGGCCTAACTCCTTTGTTAGGTGTTGATTAGAACTCGCACTGCACACTCATTTACTACTCAGTAGTGCTGTCTGGAACGCTAGCATAGCAACCCCGGAGATCCGCTAGATTCCACGAGACCTTGCACAACATTTCAAGAGGTGCCACACATGCTCCCACGCAGAGAATCAATCAGGCGCTACCCACCTGATAATTGATGCCATAAAGCAACCAGGAGCGATGTAAAAAACCTTGTCAACATGGCTTCCACTTTGCCGTCTAGACACGTCAGCAACCATTTCACACACACCAAAGCACAGAATTTCAAGCCTTGTTGTAAGCCTAGATCCATGATAAATTGCCACCCGCAATAGATGCTCCCAGCTCAATCTTCTCGACACGCGATGTGCCGCCTCATGAATCGATGAAATATTCCTTGATCGCTGAGCAGAAAAGCGTTTTGATCCATGCGGACAACCAGCGTTACCTTGGTCTTCGATGTTTCTTGACTCAAGTCCCGCGGTCACATGGCCGGTCGCTTCGCGATCACCGATCTTGCACGTCCCATGACTTTCAGTTAGCAGAACTTACCGTTCAGAGCGGCGATTCGATTCACAGCGTCCTTGATCCGGGCTTAAGTCAATACACCCACCCCACATGTTGTGAGGTGGGTAAGGTTTAGCGGGCTGAGGTTGACGGAGTCGTCAAGAGGCCGGCAATCTGCGAGGCGAATCCGACAAGTTCCCGGTCAGAATCGGGCTTGCCGATGATTTGGATGCCGACTGGCAATCCGTCAATGAACCCGGCAGGAACTGACAAGACGGGCCAGCCTAGAACCGACCACGGCACAGCCAAGGACAAGAGGGTCTCGTGGACGGGAAGCTCTTGTCCGCGCAGGGTCACTGAGGACGTCCCGATGGGTACGGCGGGGATAGGCGTGGTCGGCATGGCGAGGAAATCGACTTCGGAGTCTTTGAAGATTTGGAGCAGATCGTGGCGCATCCGCACCCGC
Organism: Actinomycetes bacterium; assembly: GCA_023442485.1. GTDB lineage: Bacteria > Actinomycetota > Actinomycetes > Propionibacteriales > Propionibacteriaceae > JAEZZG01. The sequence goes on from JAEZZG010000067.1 coordinate 12,697, forward strand.
AACTGATCGGCGGAATAGTAGGTGGAGGCGCGAACCTCAGCGTCACGGTGAAGTAAATCAAGGGTTCGGGCCTGATACTTATCTGGAGCAGACCGGACAAACTGCTCATGCAACGCGTAAGCCTCACCGCTACGCAGCGGCCCATAGGCGTCGGTCAGCGGCGTCAACCACGGCGCGTCGTGGTCGCCCGCCAGAATCGGTTTGATGTAGTCATAGGTTAGCGTGAGAACCTCGTCACTGATCGGCGGCATCCCCTGGCCACTGAGCCAAATAATTTTTGGATCACGACGAGTCTGAGTGGCCAGCCCAGTCATCGCATGCCAGGTCTTGACCAGCCATGAGGACGACGTCGCCAGGATGCCGACGGTATCCATCGACTTCGCCAACGACATGATGCGTCCGGAATCAATGAAGCCATATGTCGGTTTGAACCCCCACACCCCGCACAGTGAAGCCGGGATTCGGACTGATCCACCGGTGTCAGTGCCGATAGCAAAGGGGACGATCCCGGCAGCCACTGCGGCGGCCGCCCCCGACGAAGAACCACCCGAAATGTAGTCGGTATTCCAAGGGTTCTTCACCGGCCCGTTCAAACCGAACTCGCCAGTGACGCCATAGGCGCACTCATCCATATTGCACTTGCCGATGATCTGGGCCCCCGCGTTGAGCAGAGATTCCAGGCACCCGGCATTGTTCTTGGGTATGCGATGGAGGAAATGGTCCGACCCGCAGGTGGTGGCAATCCCGGCTGTCGAGATGTTGTCCTTGACGAGGAAGGGGACTCCACCTAACGTTCCGGACTCATCACGGCTAGGTTCAGGCTCGTCAATCAAGGTGATCAGAGCGTTCAGATCGGAACTCTCGCGTGCGGCCACCAAGGCGTCTTGTACTGTCGTGGCAACCATGACCATTCCTCCTATCGGCTACCTTAGCTGGTCGGTTTCAACTCCACTTCCACACTCAACTGGGCGTCCGACGAGTCAACCGGGGTAACCCAGTCGACATTTCCGGTCATTCTACCCACAGCCCGCAGGTCTGACTCACAGCTACGCAGAATTGCGAGTTGCTCCTGGGGTGCATAGAAGGTGGCAGAAGAGATTTCGGTCTTCATCGAGGCTTTAGCTTGGGTCTTAGCGCCCCGAATCTGAATCAGGGCAGACGAAATCACCTTCAACACGTTTTCGTCCCCGCCGTCAGGGATCTCGTCAACCCTCGGCCAGGCCGAACGATGGACGGTGTCTGTGTGCATCCAAGACCACACCTCTTCGGTGACGAATGGCATGAATGGGGCGAAGAGACGAATCATCACCGTCAGTGCGCACTGGAGCGCGGCCTGGGCGGAGGTGGCCCCTTGGGTGCGTTCGTCGTCGGCGTAAGCGCGTTCCTTGACGAGTTCGAGGTAATCATCGCAGAAGGTCCAGAAGAACTCCTCGGTTACCTCGAGAGCAGTGGTGTAGTCGTAGGCGTCGAAAGCATCGGTGGCCTGGGTTACCACTGAACGCAAAGTAGCCAACATGGACAAGTCAGCAGGTTCAGTGATCGAGGCGAGATCGTGTTGGGTGGTGCCGGCAATGCCAAGCATGAACTTGGAGGCGTTGAGTAACTTGACTGCTAGTCGGCGACCGATCTTCATCTGCCCTTCGTCGAAGGGGGAGTCCATCCCCGGACGTGCCTTAGCGGCGCGCCAGCGGACAGCATCGGCCCCGAACTTGTCCAAGATCGTGGTCGGAACCACAACATTGCCCTTGGACTTGGACATCTTCTTGCGATCTGGATCGACGACGAATCCGGAGATTGCCGCGATCTTCCAGGGCACGCAGTCAAACTCGAAGGTGGAACGTACCACGCGGGAGAAAAGCCAGGTGCGGATGATGTCGTGAGCCTGGGGGGCCATGTCCATCGGGAAGGTCAGGTCGAATAATTCGTCGTCGACACCCCATCCACAAGCCAACTGTGGGGTCAAAGACGACGTCGCCCAGGTGTCCATCACGTCCGGGTCGGCCATGAAACCGCCGGGCTGGTTGCGCTGGTCTTCGGTGAATCCGTCTGGGCACATCGAGGCTGGATCAACTGGCAAGGCTGACTCGTGGGGGAGGATGGGCTCGTCGTAGTTTGGCTCACCGTTTTCATCCACCCGGTACCACACCGGGAAGGGCACGCCAAAGAACCGCTGGCGGGAGATTAGCCAGTCACCGTTCAAACCAGAGACCCAATCCTCGTAGCGGTGCTCCATGAAGTCAGGAACCCAGTCGATCTCGCGGCCCTTGGCTAATAGGTTTTGTTTCAGGTCTTCGTCGCGGCCTCCGTTTCGGATGTACCACTGACGCGTCGAGACGATCTCGAGCGGTTTATCGCCTTTTTCGTAGAAGTTGGCCTTGCGTTGAGTAGGAGTGGGATCGCCATCCATCTCGCCAGACTCTGCCAAGGCTTCAACGATGAGTTTGCGAGCGGTGAAGGTGGTCTTACCTGCGAGTGGTTCGTAGGCGGCCTTGTTGACGATCCAGTCCGGAGTCTCTACCTGAAGTCTGCCATCGCGCTGCAAGATTGTGCGGGTTGGCAGGTTCAGCTCACGCCACCAGGTCACGTCGGTCAGATCGCCGAAGGTACAGCACATGGCGATACCTGCACCCTTGTCCATCTCGGCCTCGCGGTGGGCCACGACTGGAACCTCAACCCCGAACAGGGGAGTGGTGACAGTGGTGCCGAAGAGATGTTGGTAGCGCTCATCGTCCGGGTGGGCAATCAAAGCGCAACAGGCGGGAAGGAGTTCCGGGCGGGTGGTCTCGATCTGGACGTCTTGGCCGTCGGGGGTGTGGAAGTTCAGCTTGTGGTAGAAACCGGGGTAGTCGCGGGCTTGGAGTTCAGCCTGGGCAACCGCAGTCTGGAAGGTGATATCCCACAGGGTCGGCGCCTCAGACATGTAGGCCTCGCCGCGCCCCAAGTTTCGCAGAAAGGCACGCTGGGCGATGCGTTGGCTTTCGGGAGAGACCGTGCGGTACAGCATCGACCAATCCACCGACAGGCCGACCTTGCGCCACAGATCCTCGAAGACCTGCTCGTCTTGGCGGGTCAGCTCCAAGCACAGCTCGATGAAATTACGTCGCGACACCGGGATCTGTTTCTTCGGGTCCGGCTTGGCTGGCGGAACAAAATCAGGGTCGTAAGGGATCAACGGATCGCAACGAACACCGTAGTAGTTCTGGACGCGACGTTCCGTTGGAAGCCCGTTGTCGTCCCAGCCCATCGGGTAGAACACCTCTTTGCCTTGCATCCGTTGGTAGCGGGCCACGACGTCGGTGTGGGTGTAGGAGAACACATGGCCTACATGGAGCGAACCTGACACAGTGGGTGGCGGGGTGTCGATGGAAAAGACCTGGTCGCGCCGACAAGGACGGCGGAATGCGAAGGTTTGATCATCTTGCCAGCGCTTCGCCCACTTAGCTTCGAGCCCTTCCAGGGAAGGCTTCTCGGGGACGGTAGGCAGTGGGGAATCAGGCATAGAGGTAGCGGTGTTCATGGTGTCCTAGCTTAGTAGGTGGCCCTCAGATCACTCAACGTGCCCATCAAGGCCTTCGATCTGAGTGTCCGGAAGCGGCAGTTGCGTTCTTGATAGAAAAGCACCCGAGGAATGATGCCAAACCCCGGGTGCGTGTAACTATGAATTCGCTGTGGCTTTCAAAGATTCAAGGATGGTCTCAGCGTTGAGATCCTGACGCACGTAGCCTTGGTCGTCGGCGACCGCCTTCCCCCACGACCACGGTTTTCCGTTGACCAGGTAGTAAGGCGTGCCGCTGAACCCTTCAGGGGCAGGATATTTGTCGACTGCCTCGATGAAATCCTTCGTCTGGCGGGTGTCATAGCAAGTCTGGAACTTCGTCAAGGCATCGCCGCTCAGCCCAGCACCCTCAGCCGCAGTCACGCGAAGCATCTCTTCGGTGTAGCCATCGCCTTCCTTGGGCTGATTAGCGAACAGGTAGTCGCTGTACTCGTGGTACTTGCCAGAGACGTCGGCGCAGGCAGCCCCGATCGCAGCCCGGTAGGAGGATTGCGGAATCTTCATCCCGGGGAAGTCGTCGAGGAAATACTTAGTGCGGTACTCAACGGCGACATCGCCACGCTGAGTCAGCTCGGAAAGGTAAGGAGCCAAGACATTGTGCGCGGTTGAACAAATCGGGCACTGGTAATCCTGATAAACCACCAGGTGCAAGGCGGCGTCGTTGTTGGCATTTCTGCTATCCCAGATTCCTGACTTATCCGTGGTCGAGTGCGGCGCCACGAGCTGATCGGCGCTGACTGTGGTCTGGTTGTCGTTGGAACGCGACTTCTTGACCATCACGATGACCGTGATGGCAACGATCAGTGCGACAACACACAGGATCGCCCCACCGATGAGCAAGCGTTTACGGGATTGTTCTTTGGCGAGTTGCTGTCTGCGGGAACGACGCAATTCTTCGCGACGATTCTCTACCGCCTCCTGGGCGACCGCCTTCTTGGCGGGATTGCCGCTCTTAGAACGACCGGATTGAGATGACACGTAGATCCCTTCTTGTCGACACGGCGAACCAGAGACGAGACCGGCTCGCAAATATAGGTATGTGGTGGTTCAGTGAAACCGGCGCGAGAGTGACCTTGGCCACTCAGAAGAAGCCACGAGTTCCACGATCCGTGTGTGTCCAGCCTCACAATCAGGGAAAGTTTAGCTGGTTGAATCTGAGAATCCGTCCTCCAGATTCGGGAATAGTCTAGCGTCCAGGGCGAAAGACGACTGGGGACGCACGGCTAACCACAGCCCGGTGCAGGCTAATCCGGCGTCGAGGAGGATGTGACGCAGATAGCGTGGATCGTCCGTGGCTTCAAGAAGACCTCCGCCTCCGAAACAGCCGCAATCGAGATTGATGCCACGAATCCACACCGAGACGATACCTCCAATGAAAACCAGCACGAGGAGGGTGCCGATGATGGCTGCCATCCGGGTGAACAGTCCGGCGATGAGGGCGAAGCCGACAGCAACTTCGATGATCGGCAGGGAGTAACCAACGATTGAGGCGAAGGTGCGGTTGATCTCGGTATCGGAGAAGATTCGGTAATTCAGCACTGCCCAGCGAGACTGGTCAAGGTCAGTGAGTTTGATAGCCCCTGCGATAGCGAGGGTGAGTCCGAGAATCAGCCTACAGATCAGCCCAACGATGTCTGGCCACGCCGTCGACCGGGAGCGTGGAGCCGAGGCTGCATCGAGATCGGTGTCGAGGTGATTGACGAGTCGCTGATCATCCATGACGTCATCCTAGCGGTTGTCGTCAACAACGAGCAGGTGTGGAGATGGAGCTAGACTTACCTGCGAATCTGAATGAGGGTCGCCAGCCCAATTTGCTGCCCCTTCGCTGCACAGGACGAGAGGACACCATGACACCGGTTAGCCCAGACGGGAACCGCGCCCACAACCAGGTCGTCGATGAGTTGCAGTCACGGTGGCCTGAGCACAAGGTGGCGCCGTCGCTGAGCAGGATCAAGGCCTTGTGTAGAATCCTCGGCGATCCCCAACACGCAGCTAAGGTCATCCACATCGCCGGCACAAACGGCAAAGGGTCGACCGCCATCATCACCGACGCCTTACTTCGGTCAATCGGGCTGCGAACCGGGCGGTTTTCAAGCCCTCACCTAGAAGATGTCTGCGAGCGAATCTGCGTCGACGGTGAACCGATCACGCCCGAGCGTTTCGATCAAGCCTGGGCAGAGATCAAACCAGCGGTGGAGATGGTTGATGCCCAGGCCCTCGACGGAGTGCGGATGACCTTCTTCGAGATCATCACCGCCATGGCGTTCTCGGTTTTCGCCGACGCCCCGGTTGACGTCATGGTGATCGAGTGCGGGATGGGGGGACGCTGGGACGCCACCAATGTTGCCGACGCCGACGTCGCCGTGATCTGCCCGATCGACTACGACCACCAGAAATATCTCGGCGAAACCATCGCTGAGATCGCGGCAGAAAAGGCAGGCATCATCAAACCAGAGTCGACCGCCGTCCTCGCCGGTCAACTCCCCGAAGCCGCATCCGTCCTGGTGCGCCACTGCGCCGACGCCGGGGTCGAGGTACTGATGGAAGGCCCCGATTTTTCCGTCCTGGAGCGAACTCGCGCCGTCGGCGGCCAAATGTTGCGGATCGCTTCTGTGACCACACCGATGGACGACCTCTTCCTCCCCATCCACGGTGAACACATGTCCCACAACGCGGCCTTGTCCTTGGCTGCCGTTCAAGCCTTGATTGGCGGAAGGGAGATCGACGCGGAGGTGATTCGGGACGGATTCGCCGCAGTCACCGCACCTGCGCGAGCCGAACGGATTCACCGTGACCCGCCCATCGTCTTGGATACCTGCCACAACGTCCACGGCGCGATCGCGACCATGAACACGATCCGCGAAGCCTTCGGTTTCGAGCCGTGCATCGGTGTTGTCTCGATGATGAAAGATAAGAATGTCTCAGACGTGATGAAGGTCTTCGCCGAAACCATGGCGGCGGTCGTGGTCACCAAGACCGCACTGACCGATCGCGGGATGGACCTAGACGAGATTGCCGACATCGCTGAGGGGGTGTTCGGCCGAAACCGGGTTTTGCGCGCCAACACCATGGATGAAGCGATTTCGACTGCGATGGCCAATGCAGACGCGATTGGGGACAACGCTGGGGTAGTGATTGCTGGATCAGTGATCGGTGCAGGCGAAGCGCGGGCTATTATTCGTCGCTATCCAGACACCCTCGTCCGAGACGATGCCAACCGATAGGATGTCGCCATGGCAACAACGCAGCGCACCTTTGTCTTGATCAAGCCCGACGCTATCCAGCGTGGCCTCGTCGGGGAAATTATCTCCCGTTTCGAGCGCAAGGGTTTGCGGATCGAGGCCATGGATATGCGGATGAGTGACCGAGAACTGTTGGAGCGTCACTACGCCGAACATGAAGGTAAGCACTACTACCACGAACTCATTGAGTTCATGGTGTCTGGGCCGTTGATCGCCATGGTGGTCGAAGGGGAGCGGTGTATCGAAGCAGTGCGCACCGCCATGGGGACGGCAGATCCGATCACCGCCGCACCGGGGTCACTCCGCGGAGACTACGCCGTCTCTACCACCCGCAATCTGGTCCATGCCTCAGACTCCCTGGAATCCGCCGACCGCGAGATCGGCATGTGGTTCCCCGGCGTCTTCGCCGACTAAACCAATCAAATCGACTGAGCCTACTAAGCAGACCAAACAGTCTCATTGGCACTAATCCAGACTGAGCAGCATCCATTCAGTAGTTTCCCAGACGAGTCGCTGCGGGCTAAGATTCCTCGTCGAAGATTCAGATCAAAGAGTGGGTTTTATGCGCGAACCAGTCAATCTTTTCCCTCAACTTGAGCCACTCCTGGCCCAAGTCACCAAACCGATTCAATACGTCGGTGGGGAACACAACTCCGTCACCAAATCCTTCAACGACATTGAGGTGGCGTGGACGTTGATGTACCCGGACGCCTACGAGGTCGGCCAACCCAACCAAGGCATTGCAATCCTCTACGAAATCCTCAACGAACAAGACTGGATCGTTGCCGAGAGGGCATATTCGGTGTGGCCCGACCTGGCTAAACTCATGCGCCAGCACTCCATTCCTGCCTTCACCGTTGACTGTCATCGCCCCATCCGTGACTTCGACATTTTCGGGATATCCCTATCCACCGAACTTGGCTTCACCAACCTGGTAGAGGCGATCGACCTTGCCGGAATCCCCCTGCACAGCGTCGACCGCACCGACGATGATCCCTTGGTCGTGGTGGGCGGCCACGCAGCCTTCAACCCCGAGCCCATCGCAGACTTCATCGACGCGGTACTCCTCGGCGATGGTGAACAAGCCGTCCTTGACGTCTCCCAGATCGTGCGAGATTGGAAGGCCGACGGGTGCCCGGACGGACGCCAGGGGCTTTTGCTGAGAATGGCGGCCACCGGCTATGTCTACGTCCCGCAGTTCTATGACGTCGATTACCTGCCAGACGGACGCATCCAGCGCGTCGCCCCCAATCACCCGGCGGTGCCCTATACCGTCCAGAAATACACCCTGATGGATCTGGACGAGTGGCCTTACCCTAAACATCCGCTGGTGCCGACGGCAGAGACCGTCCATGAGCGCTATGCCGTCGAAATCTTCCGAGGATGCACCCGTGGCTGTCGTTTCTGCCAGGCCGGGATGATCACCCGCCCCGTCCGGGAACGCTCCATCGACACCATCGGTGAGATGATCAACTCCGGCTTGTGCTCTACCGGGTTTGAGGAGGTCGGCTTGCTCTCCTTGTCGAGTGCAGACCACTCCGAGATTGACCAGATCACCCATCAGCTTGCTAACCGTTACGAAGACACCAATGTGTCCTTGTCGTTGCCATCGACCCGGGTGGATGCCTTCAACATCGATTTGGCGAACGAGATCTCTCGTAACGGGCGGCGCACAGGGTTGACGTTCGCCCCAGAAGGCGGGTCAGAGCGGATGCGCCAGGTGATCAACAAGATGGTCACCGAGGATGATCTGATCACCACCGTCACGGCTGCGTTTCAGGCAGGATGGCGTCAAGTCAAGCTCTATTTCATGTGTGGCCTCCCGACAGAAGAAGATGAGGACGTCCTCGCAATCGCCGATCTGGCTAGGCGCGTCATCGATACGGGACGCGAGGTGACCGGGTCGAAGGATATTCGCTGCACCATCTCTATCGGCGGATTCGTCCCCAAACCGCACACCCCGTTCCAGTGGGCTGGGCATTGTCCGCCTCAAATCATCAACCACCGTCTGCACCTACTCAAAGACGCCATAAAATCCGATCGCCGTTACGGACGCTCCATCGGGATTCGGTATCACGAGGGCGAACCCGGCCTGATTGAGGGGTTCTTGTCTCGAGGTGATCGACGGGTAGGCAAAGTGATTGAGGCCGTGTGGCGCAGCGGCGGAATCTTCGACGGCTGGAGCGAATACTTCTCCTACGAGCTGTGGACCGACAAGGCCGCCGAGATACTCGCCGACTACGGCGTCGATCTCGACTGGTACACCACCCGCGAGCGCGACTACGACGAGGTTCTGCCTTGGGATCACCTCGACGCAGGTCTCGACCGTGACTGGTTATGGGAAGACTGGATGGATGCCATCGACCAGGTTGAGGTTCACGATTGTCGCTGGTCCCCGTGCTATGACTGTGGAGTGTGCCCGCAACTAGGCACCGACATCCAGATCGGGCCGTCGGGGAAGACCTTGATTCCGCTGAGCGTCCGTCCTAATCCGCTCGCCCCCGCTCATGATCGCCCGCAGCCTACAGGAGTCTGTTGTGTTGGCCAGAAAGGCGGAACTCATGCCTAGGCAACCGCGTCCCGAACCACCTCAGCAACAACCTGCGGTCCAGAAACTTCGGATCAAATACTCCAAGACCGGGCCCGCGCGATTCACCAGCCACCGTGACTTTTCCCGCTGTCTTGAACGCGCCTTGCGTCGGGCACAGGTGCCGATGGCCTACTCATCCGGCTTTCACCCGCACCCCAAGATCTCTTTCGCCAACGCCGCCCCGACGTCGGCAGAGACCGAGGCGGAGTTCTTAGAGATCGCAGTGGTAGAGCAGTGCGATCCAGACAAGGTTCGTGACGCACTGACCGTCGAGCTACCCCATGGGTTGCACATCGTCTCCGTCGTGGAGGCCCAATCTGGCTCCCTTGTCGATCAGTTGACGGCGTCGACTTGGCATTTGCGGCTGCCCTCCGCGACTACACAGACCGTCACGAAGGCAGTCGATGCCCTGCTTGCATCTGCCGAGTGTGAAGTGGAGCGGATGACGAAGTCGGGGAAGCGATCCTTCGATGTTCGTGCTGCCATCATTGACCTCACAGTAGTTTCTGCCGCCCCGATCCCGACGGTGGAGTTCACCGGAAAGATCGAGTCACCCCTGGTCCGTCCAGACGACGTACTGTCGGCGCTTACAACCTTGGTTCCCGAACTAGCTACCGACGGTTACGTCGCCCGCCGCATCACCCAGGGACGCTGGGAAAACGGCCACATCATCGAGCCCTTCTAGCCCGAAACGACGACCCGCTTATTCGTCGACTCAGCCGCGCAAGAATCTGTTTTATTGCGTCTGTGTGTCATACTAGCCGTTAGGGATGAGGCGTCCCGACGACGCCCCAGACGGTGTTCTCACCCACCTCCTACCGCGACGCGAGGTCGACCGCGGGGAGTTCTTAGAGCGCCAACCCGCAAGCTTTTCGTGGCTCTTCAGATGTCGCCGGCAACTTCGACACAGCTCTACCGTGGCGATCTGGGGCCCTGAGTCAGGCGACGCCTTGGTGTCGCAGAGGATCTACACATGGTCGAACAAGAGAATATCTCTACAGAATCGAACTCTGCCGGTTCGGAACCCAACGAGGGCAAGGCGCCTGCCGCGGCTGTCCGTCGTCGAAGTAGCACGCGCAAGAAGGCGGCCGATTCCAAGGACACAGAGGTGGCCGATAGCCCGGCGGAAGAAAAACCCAGCGGCGGCACCCGCACCCGTCGCACCCGAACCGCGTCTAGAACCCGTAGCTCCGCGCAGACGGCCGACACCGGCGCCGAACAATCTGCGTCAGCCGATACCGCTGCCCAAGAAACCACGACGGCTAGCGCTAAGGCCACACGGCGAACCAGGACGGCGAAGACGATGCCACCCGAGGCCCCCGCAGACGGTGGCGCTGAAACCCAGGACACCCCAGCCGAGACAACCGCGCCTGCTCGAACCCGGCGCAGCACTCGTCGCACGTCACAAGCAACGAGGGCCACTGCCTCAACCGAAGCTACCGCCAGCGAGCCTTCTCGGGATGAGCCAACTCCTGTGGCGAGAGAGGTCGATCCCGCCGGGTCTGGCTCTGACGATCAGGCCACGGTGAAGAAGACGACTCGCACCCGGCGACGCGGCCCAGTGACTCGCCCGGCAGGCCCGCCGCGTCCGTTGTCGGCTGAGGTTGAAGCCGCCATCGTTGCCGCTGAACAGAATGCGGCGGATAAGCAGGTGGAGACCCCCGCCAACGGTGCAACGAATTCGCAACGAGTCGATACCCAGGATTTCCTGGATTCTCTCGCCGCAGCGATTGCTGACGACGGGGCTAGTGACGGCGGTGACAAGTCCGGCCGTCAACCTCGCGAACTCGAAAAATCTCCTCAGGCTAAGCAGCTAGGGCGTCGCCGCTCGCGTGAACTTGAGGCTGGAGACGCAGAGCCAAGTCAGCGCAACGATGATGCAACTGATTCGAGGGTGTTGACGGATTCGACCGAAGAAGGGGTTAGCGACGGTGGTGAACGCGAACGTTCACGTCGGCGTCGCCGAGGCGGTCGCCGCCGCTCTGCCGACCGTGAGCGTAACCTGCAAGCTGAGGACGGTTCGACTACTTCTGCCCAACCCGCCGATGCTGATTCCGTCTCTGAATCGTCTGCGGATGTCACGGACACCGCGGTGCCCGCTAGTGAATCTGAAGCTGGCGAGGCCACGGAAGTAAGGAGCAGTCGGCCAAAGCCTCATCCAGTGCCCCAGGCTGTGCTCACCGCCGAATCATCCAGCCAAGAAAGGGTGCGCCGTCGTCGCCGTCGCCGCCGTGGGGCAAGCGGTGATGATGGTGAGTCCAGCGACGACGTCACCATCCAGATTCGTGAACCGCGCCGTTCCTCGCGCACTGAAGAGACCATCTCGGATATCACCTCGATAGAGGGATCAACTCGGATGGAGGCGAAGCGTCAGCGACGTCGTGAAGGGCGGGCTGCTGTCCGCCGACGGGCTCCGATTCTCACCGAGGCCGAATTCCTCGCCCGTCGTGAATCCGTGGATCGTCAACTTCTGATCCGTCAACGCGAGGAATACACCGAACTTGCCGTCCTAGAAGACAAGATTCTGGTCGAACACTATGTGGACCGCCCGGCTGCCACCTCCTCGATTGGAAATATCTATCTCGGACGAATCCAAAATGTCTTGCCGTCGATGGAGGCCTGTTTCATCGATATTGGCCGAGGTCGCAACGCGGTTCTCTACGCGGGTGAGGTCGACTGGGACGCCTATGGCGAAGCTGGACAATCCCGCAAGGTTGAAGACGTCTTCAAATCTGGCCAGACCATCATCGTCCAGGTCTCCAAGGACCCAGTCGGAGCCAAGGGTGCCCGCCTGACTGCCCACCTGTCGATCCCAGGGAGATTCGTGGTGTATTCGCCCAACGGTCATCTCTCCGGAATCTCGCGCAAACTCCCTGAAGGCGAGCGCGGACGGCTGCGTTCCATCCTGGCTGATGCGGTCCAAAACGATGCCTCGGTGATCGTCAGGACCGCCGCCGAGGGGGCCTCCGAGGCCGAATTGCGCCACGATGTGCAGCGTCTGGAGAGAATCTGGGCCGATATCGAGCGCAAAGCCAAGCAGGGGTCGGCCCCGCAACAGCTCTACACCGAGCCCGACCTGACCATGAGAATCATCCGTGATCTATTCACCGAAGATTTCTCTGAGATGGTGATTCAAGGCCTCGACGGTGACGACGACATCCACACCCGGATCATGGAATACCTCGAACAGGTCTCGCCGATGCTGAGCCACCGCGCCCGCAAGTGGGACGGCTCTGAAGACCTCTTCCATCACTTCCGCATCGATGAACAGGTCGCCAAGGCCCTTGAACGCAAGGTTTTCCTCCCCTCGGGTGGATCGTTGGTCATTGACCGCACCGAAGCGATGACGGTTATCGACGTCAACACCGGCAAATTCACCGGTTCATCGGGCAATCTCGAAGCCACTGTGACCGCCAATAACCTTGAAGCGGCTGAAGAAATTGTCAGGCAGCTTAGGCTGCGCGACATCGGTGGGATCATCGTGATCGACTTCATCGACATGGTGTTGCCGTCGAACCGCGAGTTGTTGCTGCGTCGTCTGGTCGAATGTCTCAGCCGTGACCGCACCCGCCACCAAGTCGCCGAGGTGACTTCCCTCGGCCTGGTCCAGATGACGCGTAAGCGGATCGGGACCGGTTTGGCGGAGGCCTTCACCGAAGAGTGCCCTCACTGTGGCGGCCGCGGGTATTCCCGATCTGACCATCCTGTCGATTCTCAGGCTCCTGCAGATGGAGGCGAGAGAATCAGCCACGGAAAGAAGAAGTCCGGCTCAGACGAGCACTCATCGAAGAAGTCGAAGAAGAAGTCGAAGAAGAAAGACAAGTCTGCATCCACCGATCCGGTGGAGACTGGGGCAGAGGTGGCTGAGAGGGACGCCGGTGCCGAGGAATCAATGCCGCAGACCCAGGGCCTAATAGCGGAGGAGGTGCCCAGCATCGATCTCGGGGCTGAGTCAACCGTAGATGATTCAGGCAACAGCTCCGCTGATTCCCGCGACGACATCGCTGAACCCGGCCACGGTGAGGATGACCTTGCCGACGCCAGCCACGAGGTTGAGGCGAATCAGGATTTAGCCGGTGAGGGCGGCTCTGAAGATGAGGCCCAGGCGGAAGAGGTGAAGACCTCGACTCGCCGTGGACGAGCTAGGAGCGGGTCCAGGACAGGCAGTAGCCGCGAGGCGGGCAGGGGTAAAACTGCTCGTAGTGCCGTCTCTGCCGCGCGCCGTCGTTCTCGGTGATCGAGGCAGTGACTTGGTTTGACCTTAGCCGAGAAGAAAAGTATTCTTGATCCTCGGTACTTCGTCTGATGCTGACGTGTTTGCGTCATGTGCCACTGCCGAAAGGCATCGTTGGCGAGACGGAGTTTGAATCAAGAAGGGCACTTCGACGCCGTTGAGGCGTGATTCAACCCGTTAGGGTGAAACGAAGTGCAACCAGTAGGAACTATACGAGAGTAGGTCAGGCGTGTACGCGATCGTGCGCAGTGGCAGCCGCCAACATAAGGTTGCGGTGGGCGACATCGTCGAGATCGACAAGGTCGAAGACGAGGTGGGCAGCACTGTTGAGCTGCAGCCCGTCCTGCTTGTCGATGGCGATTCCGTCACTTCAGCTCAGGATAAGCTCGCCAAGGTCTCGGTCTCTGCCGAGGTATTGGACGAAGTGAAGGGTCCCAAGATCCGGATTCTCAAGTACAAGAACAAGACTGGTTACAAGCGCCGTATGGGTCACCGCCAGCGCTATACCCAGGTCAAGATCACCGATATCAAGTGAGGCACTGACATGGCACATAAAAAGGGAGCTTCTAGTAGCCGCAACGGTCGTGACTCGAATGCGCAGCGCCTTGGGGTGAAGCGCTTCGGTGGTCAGATTGTCAACTGTGGCGAGATCATCGTTCGTCAGCGCGGCACCCACTTCCACCCGGGTAACGGTGTTGGTCGTGGTGGCGATGACACCCTCTTCGCGCTGGTTGACGGCGCCGTGAAGTTCGGTATTCGCCGCGGGCGTCGCGTCGTCGACGTGATTCCGGTCGACGCAGCCTAGCTGAGACAACCCAAGGACTGATTTTGGTGGAAGCCTGTGCGGGCTTCCACCGTTGTTTTAAAACATTGCGACGATCATCGGCCCTAAGAGTAAGACCGGGAAGCCAACCCCGATTACCCAGGCGACGATCATCGGCATCTTGGCGGAGGTGTCGCCTGATTTCACGGCTTTTCTTCCTTGACGAATGACGTAGACGGCAGGGGTGATAAACACCGCAACTGCGCCAATGTTAGATACCAGGCGCACCCAGTTCGGCGGGGGATTGGTCTTGTAGTGCAAGGACGGGTATCCGAATGCCGTCGTCAGCCCTTCACCGACGAGAATCGCGAGGAAGAAACTGAGGAAGAATGCTGCGATACCCCACCAGGCCTTACGGGTGAGTCGTCGTGCTTCATCTGATGCGTCCGAGTTGCTCATGCTGCCAAGAAAATTCATGTGGTCACTGTATCGACAAAGGTAATGAGTGTTGGAATTGGGGGAGAATAGACCCTTGGAATATGTCAGTAGGATGTGGGGAGGAAATCTGTACTCGAGAACTGTCGCGATACGGGTCACAACGGACGCTGTATCGTCAGGAGTCAACCTGAGCAAGAAGGAGCCGTGATGGCAATCCCTAGTTTCGTAGATCTGGCGAAACTTCGCGTGATCGCTGGCCGTGGCGGTAACGGATGCGCTTCGATTCACCGCGAGAAATTCAAGCCGTTGGGCGGCCCCGACGGTGGCAACGGCGGCAACGGCGGCTCTGTGATTCTGCGCGTCGACGACCAAGTATCGAGTCTCATTGAATATCACCGCATGTCCGAACGTAAGGCCGGAAATGGCGAACATGGACGCGGCGACCACCAAGAAGGCGCGCGCGGTGCCGATATCGTCTTGCGCGTCCCTGAAGGCACCGTGGTTAGGGACCTCGACACCGGAGAGCTACTGGCCGACCTGACCGGTCATGGCACGGAGCTTGTCGTCGCCGAAGGCGGGCGTGGCGGCTTGGGGAATGAGGCTCTGGCGTCGAAGAGTCGACGCGCTCCCGGTTTTGCCCTCTTAGGTGAACCTGGCGAGGAAAGATTGATCTCGCTGGAACTCAAGGTCGTTGCCGATATTGGACTGGTTGGTTTTCCCTCGGCTGGAAAGTCGTCCTTGATCGCCGCTATTTCGCGGGCAAAACCCAAAATTGCCGACTACCCCTTCACAACCTTGGTCCCTAATCTGGGTGTGGTTGTTGCTGACGATGTGACCTATACCGTCGCAGACGTTCCCGGGCTGATCGAGGGAGCGAGTCAAGGCCGCGGTCTCGGGCATGAATTCCTACGTCACATTGAACGGTGCCGCGCCATCGTCCACGTCATCGACTGCGCAACCTATGAACCGGGGCGAGACCCCTTGACGGATCTATCCACCATCGAACGCGAATTGACTAATCATGGAGGCCTGGATCACTGTCCGAGGCTGGTCGCGTTGAACAAGATTGACGTCCCCGACGGTGCAGACCTTGCCGAGATTGCTCGCCCAGATATTGAAGCCCTCGGCTACCGCGTGTTTCCGATTTCCACGAAGACCTCCCAGGGGCTGACTGAGCTGATCTTCGCGATGGCGGACCTGGTCAAACACAGCGTCATCGAAGCGGAGAAGTCACCCACCGTGCAGATTCTGCGGCCAAAGCCAGTCAACGAAGGTGACGAGTTCACGATTCGCCGCAAGGGTGACGGCATGGGTGGTTTCGTCTGGGCTGTCTCTGGTCACAAACCCGATCGCTGGGTAGACCAGACCGACTTCCGCAATGACGAAGCAGTGGGTTACCTCTCCGACCGACTAAACCGCTTAGGTGTAGAGGCAAAACTGCTGGAGCTAGGAGCCAAACCCGGCGACGCCGTCTCCATCGGCCGTGGCAGCCCAGTGGTTTTTGACTTCCAACCCCAGATCGACTCCGGAGCAGAACGCCTCGGACGACGCGGGCACGACATCCGTCTCGAAACCGAGCGCCCATCCGCCACCCGCCGCCGCGAACTCGACGCTGCCTATCACGCAGTCCAAGGTGATGGACTGTCGCGGGCTGAGCGCGGTCTCCAAGAGTTGATGGGGCAGTCTGATCTTGACGACTCGGAAACGATCTGGGAGGGCACGGCCAATCCCAGCCGTGCTGAGACCGTCTGGGACGTCGACCAATGGGATTCGGAGTGGGGCGAATCGAATGATGATGACTAGCGAGGATCAGCTTCGCGCTCACATCGGGGCTGCGCATCGAATCGTGGTCAAGTTCGGCTCGTCTTCGCTGACGACGGCTGCCGGCGGAATCGATACCGAGCGGCTGGAGCATTTCGTCGAGATTCTTGCTCGCGAACACCATCAAGGACGCCAGGTAGTGTTGGTGTCGTCTGGGGCGGTCGCGGCTGGATTGGCCCCGCTGCAGTTGGCCCGACGTCCCAGGGACCTCGCCAACATTCAAGCCGCAGCCTCCGTTGGGCAAGGGCTACTGATCCAGCACTACAACGAGGCCTTCTTAGATCATTCCGTCCAGATCGGGCAGGTCTTGCTCACCGTCGATGACGTCACCCGTCAATCTACCTACCGAAACGCTTTCCGCACGATCGTTCGGCTTCTTCACCTAGGCGTCATCCCGATCGTCAACGAGAATGACACGGTAGCAACCCACGAGCTTCGCTTCGGCGACAATGACCGGCTCGCGGCCCTCGTCGCAGGCTTGGTGCGGGCAGACTCTCTCATTATTTGTTCCGACGTCGATGCCCTCTACACCCATCATCCTTCCGATCCTCAGGCTAAGAAGATTTCTTTCGTCGAGGACTGCGACGGGCTCACTGTCGACACCAACAGTGCCGGATCATCCCTTGGGACGGGAGGAATGGCCACCAAGATCGAGGCTGCATCGATCGCGACCCACGCCGGGATACCGGTGTTACTGTCCCATTCCAACCAGCTCACCGAGGCCCTTCAAGGCAGGGGATCGGGGACAGTGTTCGCGCCGGCACGATCCAAACGTATCTCCCGCAGGTTGCTGTGGATTGAACAAGCGAGTGTATCGCGTGGCTCAATCACATTGGATCAGGGCGCGGTCAAGGCAGTCACCGGTCGCCGTGCGTCGCTGCTAGCTGTTGGGATCACCTCGGTTGACGGGAGTTTCCATTCTGGGGACCCGGTGGACCTCCTCGATAGCGAAGGCGTCGTGATTGCTCACGGTCTGACGAACTACTCAGCCTCCGATTTACTCGTCATGATGGGCAAGAACACCAGCGAACTTGCAGATTCCCTCGGAGCGATGTTTAGCCGCGAAGTAGTTCACGCTGACGTCCTCGCGGTGACGGCAGCCGGACGAGCAAAGGCGCGCAATGTTGTGAAGGCGACGAAATCAGTGTCGCCAACCAGCACAGCCGTCACCGAGACCACCGATTCCGCTGACGGGCACTGACCGTCGCGAACACCGATACCGCACTGATAAGGAGACTTCTGTGGAGTTAGTCATCTCCATCCTCGGTTGGGCAGCGGCCTTGATCGGCGCTGTGACCACTTTGCCGCAGTTGATCAAAATCTTGCGTTCTGGCACCACTGCCGGCATTTCGCTGACGAACTTCCAGTTGCTTCTGGCTAACTTCATCGCTTGGGTGGGGCACGGCGTGATCATGGCGCGCCCCTATTTCTGGCTGACCAATGCGTGCTTATTGGTCATCAACATCGTCATCTTGCGCAAGATCATCGTTCACCGAGTTCTCAATCCGGTGACCCCGTGGATCATGGGCACGATCATCGGATTCGCTCTGATCGGGGTCGATCTGTGGTCCCACGTTGCCTTCGGCGTCTTGGTGCTATTCCCGCAGGGATTCGGGGCCCTCGCCCAGGTGATAGATATTGCCCGCAAGATCGATATCTCTGGCCTATCCGGGCTCTACATCTTCATCTCTTTCTTCATTCAGCTTCTGTGGCTGATCTGGGCCCTACTTGCCCGCGACACGGCGGTGATCATGGCGGCCTCGGTCCAAGGATCGATCGCTTTGGTGGCTTTCTTGTGGCTCGTGGCCCGAAACTTCGGGGCCAGCCCGATTTTCCCGATCGATAATCAAGCCCCAGCCGTCCAGATCGAGGTTCCAGCCCGTGGATCGGCTAGGGTGGGGGCATGACGGTACATAGTCAAGCCAAACTCGCCAAAGACGCCGCCTATCAACTGGCGCATCTGTCTCGACAAGTCAAAGACGCTGCTCTGAAAGCTATGGCCGAGGCCTTGACTGGGGCCGAAGCGGCTATCTTGGAAGCCAATCTCGGCGACGTTGAGGCCGCACGCGCTGCAGGCATGTCGGATTCCCTCGTGGATCGGCTGACTCTGACCCCAGCCCGCATTGCGGACATGGCTAAGGGATTGATCGATCTGACCGCACTGGGCGATCCGGTCGGCGAGGTGATTCGGGGCTGGACGACTCCGTCCGGTCTCGATATTCGCCAAGTGAGAGTCCCGCTGGGCGTGGTTGGGATCATCTATGAGGCGCGCCCCAACGTGACCGCTGACGCTGCCGGTATCTGTCTAAAAGCTGGGAATGCGGCTTTGCTGCGCGGATCGTCGTCGGCTAAGAATTCCAATCTCGCAATCGTCAAGGCTCTTCAAGATGGTCTCGTGTGTGCCGGACTCGACCCCAATGCTGTCCAGCTCATCTGTGGGCCGCGCGAAGTCACCACCGAGATGATGAATGCCCGTGGATTGATTGACGTGCTGATCCCGCGCGGGGGAGCAGGCCTGATCAAAGCCGTGGTTGAGGGATCGTCGGTTCCGGTGATCGAAACCGGCACCGGCAACTGCCATCTCTTTGTCGATGCCTCTGCCGATATCGATGTGGCCTTGGCCATCATGCTCAACGCCAAGGTGCAACGCCCCTCTGTGTGCAATGCCATCGAGACGATGCTGGTACACGAATCCATTGCGGACGAGTTCTTGCCGAAAGCCATTGATGCTCTCGATGCTGCCGGAGTGACGATCCACGGTGATGAGCGGGTGCTGGCTTATGCCCCTGATCTGGTCGTCGAGGCGACTGAGTCAGATTATGAGACGGAATATCTCAGTCTTGACTTGGCGGTGAAGGTGGTCGCTGATATTGATGAAGCCATCGCCCATATTCGCCACCATACGACCGGCCATTCCGAGACTATCGTCACCAATGAGGTGTCTGCTCAGCGCAGATTCACGCGTGGAGTGGATGCCGCTGCCGTCTTGGTCAACGCCTCCAGTCGCTTCGTCGACGGTGGCCAGTTCGGCTTCGGCGCAGAGATTGGCATCTCCACCCAGAAACTACACGCGCGCGGCCCGATGGGGGTGGCGGAGATGACCTCGACGAAGTTCATCGTGGAAGCCTCCGGTGCGGTCCGTGACTAGTCGGCGCACCTGATCAGTAAGGAATGATGTGAGTCAATCGCAGGCAGAGTCCGTGGAGATGCCAGAACCTCCGCAGACGGGGTTAGCGCACGCTGAGGACACGGCCCGTCCTGGTCGTCGCTATCGGCTAGGCGTGATGGGTGGGACTTTCGATCCGATTCACCACGGCCACTTGGTTGCTGCTTCTGAGGTGGCGTCGAGATTCGACCTCGACGAGGTGGTGTTCGTCCCTACTGGTGTGCCGTGGCAAAAACGTGACCGCAGAGTGTCTCAGGCCGAAGACCGCTATCTGATGACGGTGATCGCGACGGCCTCGAATCCTAGGTTCTCGGTGAGTCGAGTCGATATTGACCGTCCTGGGGATACCTACACCGTCGACACCTTGCGTGATCTGCGTGCCCAACGTGGCCCAGAGGTTGATCTTTACTTCATCACAGGTGCCGATGCCTTGGCCCAGATCTTGACGTGGCACGGCGCCGATGAACTATTCAATCTGGCGAACTTTGTCGGTGTTTCACGGCCTGGCGTGCCGTTGAGTAAGAGCGAGATCGCCCACCTTCCGATGGACAGGGTTACCTTGCTGGAGGTGCCTGCGATGGCGATCTCGTCGACCGATTGTCGGATCAGGGTGCGTGACTCGCGCCCGATTTGGTATCTCGTCCCCGACGGTATCGTCCAGTACATCAACAAGCGTGGCCTCTATCGTGACCCTGATCCTGGCGAGAAGATTCCGCGCCCGATCAACCCGGAAGATGTCGTTATTCCTTCCACGATGGCGGAGTAGACGATGACCGGCTACATCGCCATTTCACCTAGTCATCGTCCCCATGCTTGGATTAGTGACCGCTCAATGCCCAGGTAATTCCACCCCAACCGGGTTTCCCAATCATCCGCTAGAGGAAAAGAGATTCTATGACTGCATCCGATCAAGCCCTCGATATTGCCCGACGCGCAGCCCAAGTGGCTAGCGACAAGAAAGGCCACGACATCGTCGCCTTCGACGTTTCCGAGCAGCTCGCCATCACCGATATTTTCCTGGTGATCTCTGCTGACAATGACCGCCAGGTGTCGTCCGTCGTGGACGCGGTCGAAGAGGAGCTGTTGAAAGCGAAGGTCAAGTGTGTCCGGCGTGAAGGGGACCGAGACGCGCGTTGGGTGCTGCTGGACTTCCTCGACGTCGTAGTCCACATCCAGCAGCCTCAGGAGCGTCAACTCTATTCGCTGGAGCGCTTGTGGAAGGACTGCCCCCAGATCGAATTGGGTATTGTCAACCCGGAACCGAGTGTACTCGGGGACAATGAGGCCGTCAGCGCCCGCGTCAACGATTAGCTGCAGATCATCAGGAAGAGTGCCGTGGAAAAGACCATCAAAGCCGCGAATGAGTGCCGCAATAAGCCCTTGTCGGATAGTCGAAATGTTGGCGGCGAAGTGAGCGTTGAACCGGCTACCGGCGACCCTGCTCAGAGCGGACAAGGTGAAAGCGGGTCGCGTCCTCAGCCGAAATGGGCGCGTAAGACGGACGGCTATAACATGGGCTCTGCCTCAACCCGACTGATCCTCGTCCGTCACGGCATCACCGATTGGAACGCCCAGGGTAAGTTCCAAGGCTCATCGGACGTCCCCCTCAATGACGTCGGCCTGGCCCACGCCCAACTCCTTGCAGATTCGCTCATGGACTACGGGATTGACGCAATCTACTCGTCTCCTCTGACACGGGCGGTACAGACGGCCACTCCGATCGCTCAACGCCTCGGCCTTGATATCCACACTGACCGACGTCTCCAGGAGCTTGACGCCGGGGAGTGGGAGGGTCTGACCATCTCGCAGATCACTGAGCGAGACCCCGATTTCCTGGAAAGTATCCGGCTACGGCACGATCATCGACGCTCACCTCGAGGGGAGACAGTAGCTGAAGTCGGACGACGATTCAGCCAAGCGTTGACTCAGATCGCTGCCGACCACCACCAGCAGACCGTCCTGGTCTCAAGCCATGGCTTGGCAATGCGTGCCGGCACTGCCATATTCACCGGATTGGGAATGGATGGATTCTGGCGGCTAGGGGATGTCCAGAACTGCCATTGGGTGATGCTCGGCTGGCATTGGCAGGTATGGCGAATCCTGGAGTACTCTGTCGGGCCCGAGATGCCTGCGCTGCCGTTGTTGTGATCGTACCAAGACTGGCTACGCTTATCATTAGCACTTTTACTCGTCCAGGAGGTTATATGAAGCTCCGCTATGGCGCCGTGGCACTGTGTTGCGCGGCATTAGCACTGTCTGGGTGTAGCTCGGATTCGTCCTCGGCTGGATCGGCATCTGTTACACCGACGACGCAGCCCTCAGCGACGTCTACGTCGACTCCATCACATTCGGCACTGAGTACCCCAGCCTCGACACCATCGACTGGGAGTTCCCCTGCTACCGGGAATACGACTCTTGCAGACGGAACCACCGCTCCGGGTGCGGTGTTGTCGATGAGTGATCCACTCGTGGTCAACTACACCAACGGAACCGGTCATAAAGCCAAGCTGCAGATCAAGATCGTCTCGGCGAAGCCTGGAACCAAAAACGGCCAGGCTGTCACATGGATCACCTACGAGATCACCGCCTTAGAAGATGCAGGCGTGGGAGGCGATGACGTCGAATCCACCGCTCTACGTTATTTCGACAAGAACGACGGGATCCTCTTCGGCTCAATCAGCTCGAAGGACCCGAACTGCCCGTGGAAGTCTCGTCCGACCCCGTTCACCAAGGGAACGAGCTACCAGTCCTGCAATATCGTCGGCGGTGAAGTTGCCAAGGTAGCGTTCACTGGTGGGCAGCAGAATCCCGATTTCAACGGCAGCCCTGTGACGTGGAAGCTGTCGTAGCTAAACCTTCCATAGCAACTAGAGCCAAGAGATAGTTTCTCGCTCATCCACTCCAGCGCTCATCCACTCCAGATCGTGGCGTGGGTGAGCGCTTTCACTAGGCGCAGGTCGCTAACTGCGCCTGGAATTTAGGCACCTTCGTCCTTGATGAGATTCAAAACCGGCTTGGATATTGGATTGAGAGCTAGGCTTGGCGAACCCGAGCCCTGCAGCTCTTGCACCTATCGCCAAAGTCCGTAGTAAGCGCCTACTCGGTGCACCGCACCGCAAGAGCTGTTGTTTAGGGGAGGTGATTTAGGGGGATTGGGCTTTGATGGCAAACAAGAAACCCCGTATCTTCCTTGTCAGACCAGGAAAACACGGGGTGGGTCGTGGAGCATACGGGATTCGAACCCGTGACCTCTTCCATGCCATGGAAGCGCGCTACCAACTGCGCCAATGCCCCGAAAGGTGTCGATGTGAGGAGGTTGGCTTCAACAACCGACTCGAAGAATAGTAGTGGATCGTCGTCAAAATTCCAAACTGGTCGAAGGATCAGGTTCGCGGGGTGGGCAAGACTTCTGAGCTGGGGGTCACGACCCACTTCAGTGACTAGGCTAACTTGCCGGTTAGGTCGATATTGGTTGTGATTCTTGCACTCTCGTCGGAGTGGATGGCGTTGCGAACACGTCGTCAAGCTAGAGTGGGCTCAGCGTAAGAGACCTTGGAGGATGACGTGTCGAACTCCCTGCTGCGCCTCGCGGTGACCGTGGTGGTGGCTTTAGCTGTCTGCTCTGCCTTCCTCAATGATCGATCTTGGACGGTCAAGGCTTTGACTCTGGTGTGTCTAGTGATCGTGGCTGGTTTGTGGGTCATTGGGTGGCTGCGCGAGCGTCGTGAGAGATAGATCGCTATCTAGACCCGTGACTGTGGCGGGTTAGTTCCTCCCAGGCTGTTTCGTGGTAACTCCCCAATAGCGTGGTCGAGGCCCATCAAGTAGCCGGGGTCATCTTTTGGAGGAAACCTCTAAGAATCTGTCTCTGTGGTGTCGATGTATTGTGGAAGATCGCAGAAATCTTCCTCGTCACTCAGAAACCGTGACCGATTACACCGTGTCAACGTTATTGATCCGTTACGGTATGACCATGACCAAAATCTATACCTCCAACGCGCCGAAGCTTGGGATCGTAGGCGCGGGTTCTGTAGGTTCTTCGCTAGCTTATGCTTCACTGATTCGCGGCTCCGCCCCGATCATCAGCTTGTACGACATCGCAAAAACTAAGGTTGAGGCTGAAGTCAAAGACCTCGCTCACGGCACTCAGTTCACTCAGTCGGTGATCATGGGTGGTGACGATGTTGAGGTCTTGCGCGACTCAACGATTATCTTCATCACCGCCGGGGCTAAGCAGAAGCCCGGCCAGACCCGTCTCGAACTTGCGTCGACGAATGCGCGCATCCTGGCCTCGATGATGCCTAATCTGCTCGAGGTTGCCCCGCATGCCATGTTCGTCTTGGTGACGAACCCGTGTGACGTGCTCACCATGGTGGCCCGTGACGTCGCTGACCTGCCAGTCAACCGGGTTTTCTCCTCGGGAACCTTGCTTGACACCTCTCGTCTGCGCTACGCCTTGGCTTCTAAGGCCAATGTTGCGCAGACCCATGTGCACGCCTCGATTATCGGTGAGCACGGCGACTCGGAATTCCCGGCATGGTCGTCGGCGACGATCTCGTCCGTCCCGATCCGTCAATGGAAGATGCATGGCAAGCGGGTTTTCACCGATGACATTCTCGACGACATCGCCCATCGCACTGCACATGCCGCCTACGAGATTATCGAAGGTAAGGGCGCGACGAACTATGCCATCGGTTTGACAGGAGCCCGCCTAGTTGAGGCGTTGTTGTCGCCGGTGCGGTCAGTGCTGCCGCTGTCATCGATCCAGCACAACTATTACGGAGTCTCCGACGTGGCCTTGTCGGTGCCGACTGTCGTCTCCAACCAAGGGGTAGAGCAGGCCGTCGAAATCCCGATGGACACCTTCGAGATCAACCAGCTCCATGCCTCCGCAGAAACCATTCGTGAGGCCTACAAGTCGATTGATCTGAATCCCAAGTGTGAGTCGACCAAGGAAGCCAAGGCTGCAGATTCTGCCACACAGCAAAGCGCTAAGAAGTAATCGCGCTTAGACATAAACGCATATCAGGGGGATGTCTGACTGAGGGCATTCCCCTGAGTGCATCATGGGGCACAATGCCTAATCAACCGTCCATAAGAGGTGAGATTTTCCCCTCATCTCGATAAAGTTGACCCATGGTTCGCACATTCAGGTTTACCAAGGATGAATCCAACAACGAGGTTGTTCAGATTGCTGCCCGTGGACGCGAAGTCCTCTCCACGCCGATCATCAATCAAGGAACCGCTTTCACCTCTGAGGAACGCATAGCCTTGGGGATCGATGGCTTGCTTCCGTCTGGGGTTACGTCGCTGTCGGACCAGCTTGCCCGGGTCTATCGTCAATACCAGACAGAATCTAGCGACCTGGCGAAATACATCTATCTGCTCACCATGCAGGACCGCAACGAAACCCTGTTCTACAAGTTATTGAGCGAACACATCAAGGAGATGCTGCCAATCGTCTATACGCCGACCATTGGGCAAGCCATCCAGGAATACTCCCACTGGTTCCACCGGCCAAGAGGGGTCTATCTATCCATCGATCACCCTGAGCAGATTGAGTCATCCCTGAGGGCCTTTGGACGCGAATCCGACGAGGTGGACCTGATCGTCGCGACTGATTCTGAAGGTATTCTCGGCATCGGTGACCAAGGGGTAGGCGGTGTCGCGATTACCGTCGGTAAGATCTCCGTCTACGTCGCAGCCGGTGGAATCCACCCTTACCGCGCGATTCCTGTCGTCCTCGATACCGGCACCGATAACCTCGAACTACTCAACGATCCCGGCTACCTCGGTGTTCGCCACGCCAGAGTGCGCGGACAACGCTACGACGAGTTCATCCAGCAATACGTCGAAACTGCTCACCGTCTTTTCCCGCACGCGCTGCTGCACTGGGAAGATTTCGGCGCCTCCAATGCCCACCGGATTCTGGACCGTTACACCAACGATTACTGTACTTTCAATGACGATATTCAAGGCACCGCCGCTGTTGTTGTGGCAGCGGCCATGTCTGCGATTCAATCGTCTCAGTCCTCGATCGCAGATCAGCGCATCGTGATTCATGGGGCAGGCACTGCGGGAGCTGGCATCGCTGAACTCCTGATCGACGTCATGGCTCAGCGCGGCATCAGCCGTGAGGAAGCTGTCTCGAAGTTCTGGTGCTTAGGGTCACGCGGTTTGCTCGTCGAAGGCAATCCGATGCGCGACTTCCAGCAGCCATTCGCGCGCCCGATCAGCGAGGTCAAACAGTGGCTGACGGACGAGCCTGGCAGATATAGCTTGGCCGATGTGGTTCGCAATGTGCAGCCGACCATGTTGATCGGCACCTCGGCCCAGCCCGGCTGTTTCACCGAACCCATCATTCGCGACATGGCCGCTCACTGCGAACGTCCCATCATCATGCCCCTTTCTAATCCGACGTCAAAGGCCGAGGCCTTGCCTGCTGACCTGATTGAGTGGACCGATGGACGGGCCTTGATCGCGACGGGATCGCCCTTCGACAATGTCCATCACCGCGGGGTAACCCACAGGATTGCCCAAGCCAACAACGCCTTGGTATTCCCCGGCATCGGGCTAGGCGTTGCCACCTCTGCAGCGACCCGGGTGACCAACGGAATGATGATCGCGGCAGCTAAGGCGGTCGCGGATTCCGTCTCAGACCGCTCCTTGGGTGCATGTTTGCTTCCGTCAATCAATGCACTTCGTCCCGTCTCGGCAAGGGTGGGCTTGGCGGTCGCTGAGCAGGCAGTGTTAGAGAACGTGGCTTCGCGCACACTTGTCAACCCTGTCCAAGAGGTCTATGACAAGATGTGGACGCCGAACTATCCGAAGGTTGAGATCGTTGACGTTGCCGACATCAACGACGAGATCGTCCGCCAGCCGGTCTCCGAGACGAAGTGAAGGCAGGCTTCGTGACAGTCGAAGCTGAGTTAGGCCAGTCGGCTGGTGAGCCTGCCCAAGGGGTTGAGGACGAGTTGATCATCATCCCTCGACAAGAGTGGCAGCAGCGAGCGAGTCGCCATCATGAACGGGTAATGGCTGTGATCTCCGATGTGCTTCGGCGTCGCCAGCGTGGAGAGAAACATCCCGTCGAGGACTTCCTCTTTGACTACTACAACTTGCGTCCGGGGGAGCTGACTCACTGGTATCCGGGGGTCGGCTATGCCCTCGCTGATGCGGACGAATATGCCGGTCGCAAGTTCTTCCTTGTTGAAGACGGTGTAGCTCGCGTCGATGTCGACAGGTTCCACGCCAAGCGGGGAAGCACCCTTGATTTCGTCGTCCAGTTTCTGTCATCGGTGGCGTCCCGAAAAGCATCTTTCCACTGCTTCGGAATGCACGAGTGGGCGATGGTCTATGGGTTGCAACCCGACGAAACCCGCCACCCCTATCTGGGACTGCGGGTGTCTCCTGAGCAGGTGATAGAGACAGTCGAGCAGATCGGGGTTCGCTGCACCCACTTCGACGCATTTCGATTCTTCACCGATCCAGCCAGGCCACTCAATCAGTATCAGCCAACCCGCGACACTCAGATTAAGTTCGATCAGCCCGGCTGCCTCCACGCCAACATGGATCTTTACAAGTGGGCCGGCAAACTCATCCCGATCCTCAGCGCCGACCTGGTTTTTGACTGCTTCGCGTTAGCCCGAGACATCCGCGCCCTCGACATGCAGGCATCCGCATACGACGTCGCCGATTGGGGTTACCCTCCCGTCGAGGTGGAGACGGTGGAAGGACGCCAGGAATATGTGCGTCAACAACGCCAGTTTGCCGAGCGTGCCCACACCCTACGGCACCGAATTCTCCACAAGTGCAAAGTCGTGCAGGAGCTGGTAGCCAAATCCGTCAGCTAGGGCAGATAGCTGGTCAGCGTCATGTTTACGCAACCGGCGGCAGAACCTGATCAGGTGTCGAAGGGGACTGAGCGACATCGCAGGTTGGGCAGACGTGGTCGGGGTTGAGGTACTTACGGCAGAAATATGTGGAGCCTAGACTCACTGTTGTTCCAGCCAGGGCACCGAGGAAGAGATATTCAAATCCAACCTCTGAGCCCAAGGCCATGAAGCACAGCACAGCCAATCCCATCAATCCGGCGAGGAATGCCTCGAGAACGAGTCGTAGAGGTCGCGGGAATTGTTGTCGAACTATTCGCGGCTGTACCGAAATCAGGTAGGGCGGCTGGACAGTGGCGGTCGATAATCCGGTCGTCGCGAAACCGTGTGGGTAGTTTTGTCGCGGAGGTGTTGACTGGTAAAGGGAGGTGCCTCTTGGAACCGGGGGCAGATCAGCGGTGAGTGTGTCGAGATCATGGCGGGTCTGAGCTGAGACGGCAGCTTCGACACGCTCGTCGAGTTCTGCTTCGGTCAGCCTTCCGGCGCTGAAGTGGTGAGTGAGCTGAGAAACCACCTCTTCGCGTTCAGCGTCTCCGACGCGGACACTCTTTGCCCTTGTGAACGTGGCACCAGCAGCGTTGACCAGGGTTGGGGGAATTCTGTCCCGGCTGCCCGTCGGGAATGAAGTATCGCGAATGCCTGTCATGCAGTAATAGTAGGTCGGCGCTGGCCGGGTCAGGCAGGGGAGAGATGAAGTGGGCCGTGCAGGTGTGGCTGGATCGATGAAGAAGGGACCGAAGTCGTATCCTCGCCTGATGACACTCGGACCTTGGCCTGACGCCGCAACTGCGGGCGTTTCCTGAGAAATTCATAATTTCATTTCACTCTTTTCTAATAATTTAGGTCTAAGTGTCGGGCTTGGTCACGATTAGTGATCGTTCATCAGCAAAACTCGTGATTTATTGACTCGTTCAACCAAAGCATCAATAATGGCGACGTAGCAGTTGTGTCGTACATGTGGTGATTTTACGAAAAGGGTCTTTCTGAAGTGCTAAAGAAAATCGCGGCAGTGGGTTGCAGCTTCGTTGCGCTCCTTGCCTTTGCTGGATGTGATCAAGCCGATTCCGTTAATAACGAGGCATCTGGTCAGACGGGTGTTACGGCGTCTGCCAACCCGTCTCAATCTCCGGTGACTCAGACCCCGACACCCACACCTTCTGAGCCTGCCACGCAGACTCCCACCCCATCAGCTCCGGCGCCGATTGCTTCCCTGGGGGGCACTGGTGATGTCGTGCGCGAACTCGAGGTGCGTCTGCGTCAACTGGATTGGCTAAGCGGCGACATTACCGGAACCTACTCCAACACCATCGCCGAGGCCGTCAAGGGATTCCAAGCCAAACGCAACCTTCCTGCAACCGGCATTGTTGATCAGGCGACCTGGGACGTCTTGGTCAAGATGACTCAGACCCCAACCCACGATGAGATGTATAACATCTTGAGGCCGGGGAAGACTCTCTACGGCCCTGGATCAAAGGGTGACAAGGTCAAAGACATTCAAGCCCGGCTCAAGCAGATCGGCTGGTTCTTCGACAAGGTCACCGGAAACTATGGTTCCCAAACTGTCGAAGCCGTCAAGGGTTTCCAGGCCAAACGCGGAATCCCCGTCACCGGCGAGGTTGACCAGCGTACCTTGGACCGGCTCAAAGCCATGACTCGCGCGCCTGAGGATTGGGAGCTGAATAACCAACCCAAGCCCAAGCCGGTGATCAATGCCCAAGGCTTTGATTCGCGCTGCATGACGCCCGGACGCGTATTGTGTGCCTCCAAGGCCGACCGCAAACTGACTTTCCTCATCGACGGAGTTCCGCAGATGCAGTTTGAGGCTCGTTTCGGCGGCCGTTCTACTCCGACTCGTGAAGGCGTCTTCAAGGTTGAGCGCAAGTACAAGCATGCGGTGTCAAACATCACCGGTACTGAGATGCCCTTCTCCATGTTCTTCTCTCGCGGCCAAGCGGTTCACTATTCAGCCGACTTTGCCAGGAGGGGATGGAATGGAGCCTCGATCGGATGTATCAATATCCGCGACTACAACGGTTTGGCTCAGGTCTTCTCGATGATCCAGATCGGTGACAAGGTCGTCGTCTACTAGCCCGGACGGCTCGCTCGTCCAGATGCGACGGGTACCTAGGCCTTAGAACAAGCAAGCCAGACATTTCCACGGTGTCTGGCTTGACTAGTTAAGGCGTGCCTGCTGCTGGCGGGATTATCTAGAAGTTGACCAGCAAGGCGGTGACTTGCAAGTAGGTGGAATCACAAATCGTCACCGTCAGTTGACGCTCCTGGGTGCGGAAATGAATCCATCCCTCGACGGTTTCGCCTTGACGGATCCGGCTTCTTCGCAGATCGTTGCTGCGCGAAGGAGCCTCTGGCAGATACACCTGGGCAGTGGATTGATTGTCGATCGCTTTGAAGAGTATCGGCAAAGTTCCTTCGGTCGCGGTGATATTGACCAGCAGCGACGCCGTGTGTGATGCCGAATCATAGGAGGTTTTCTTCACCCGCATGATCCCACTGGCTTGGTCATGTCTGTTTTCCACCACCGCGCACATGTCGTCATTGGCGCAGGGATCGTCGTAATACTGGGGCTGAGTCTGCGTCGGCGACGACGTCGGAGTCGTCTCATCGTCAGACTTCATCACCCTCATCCCGATGATGACCGAGACAATCGCGACGAGGATGACCAAGATCGTCAGCACGATACCCCGTGATGAACGTGGTGGCCGGAAATCATCAATGCTGACCTGCTTGTCGTAGAGGTCATCTTGGCGCGGCTGGAAGTCCGACCCCATGGGTTGAGTCGGGTCGAAGGCGGGCTTAGAGCTGCGCGGGAATCCGTCCGGGGACTGGTAGTGCGGGCCCTGAGGCTGGGTGGGGTAGTGGTGCTGGCTATTCACGGTGCCAGGATACCCGCTCGCTTGGGATATCCCCAGGACAGAAGTGATCTGACAGGGCGGGTTAGCGACAGCGAAATCAAAGGTATGAACGAATCACAATCACTATCAACTCAATGCAGCACAGCTTCGGTTGCAGCCGGGCCACCATCTATGCCTGGTCACGAGGAGAGAGGTATTGCGCAAGAAATGGGAGGTGTATCAGGCCTGAATGAGCCAGTCGGTGACGCTGAAGCGCACACCCCAGGTGGTGGTGCCAGCGGTGACCAAGTTGTGCCGGATATCGGCGATAACCGATTCGGCAACAAAGGGGTGTGCCAGCCGCACAAAGTCACTTTGAAGATTTCTAGCCACGCCGATCTGGTCGCAGTTGTGCCTTATCTTCTCGGCTTCGTCGTCGAAGAATCTGTGGTGGTCTGCCACGTGGTCGACAACGCACTCGACATGGTCGCTCGGCTCGACATCGCCGATCTTTCTCGCTGGCAAGAACACCGCAAGTTCTTTTCACGAATCGGTTCCTCGACGAATGTCTCTGAAGTAGTTCTGATCGTCTACACCGCAGATTTCGATGCGATAGTCAATGATCTTCGAGCCGTAGTCGCAGACGTCAACCCCGAGATGGGGGTATTTGTCTACGACGGCACTACCCTTAATCGGATCAGTCGTGATCTGTGGGGGAAGTTGGATCAAGACCTCAATAACTGCACCGGTGGTGGCGAAATTGGCGTCTTAGATCGCTATGCCACAGCCATTGAATGGGATGCCCAATCTAGTCTCGGGTCGGCTCAGGCGGTGTGGGCAGGACTGTATAAGAAACCGAGTCGAGACGATGTTGTGGCTGAGTTGAGTGGTGAACGTTGGGCAATGGATTCGGTTGCGATCGACCAGATCATCTTGGCCTCCGAAGCAGTTGACCACTTGACCACAGCCGAACTCGTCGACCTTGTCGATGAGCTCACCAGCCGAGAGTTAGCAAATCCAGGCACCTTGACCAGGGAGGAGATTTACCGTTTGGTGGTCGCCACTCACAACAGCGATGTGTTAGGTCATTGCTTGTGTCAGCTAGGCGTAGCGGAGTCGCTACACCGGGCCTGGATGTGGTCGCGAGCTTTGTCTTTGACCCCGCCAGACTGGTCCGAACCAGTCCTCGGTTTGGCGGGGCTGTCCTCGTGGATCGCCGGAACCGGGGCCACCTTCTCGATTTGTGCTTCGATTATGGCTGACAGATTCCCTCAGTCTTGGCTGACAGAGCTGGTGACAGCCATTCAAGCCCAGGCAACCCCGCCGAGCGCATGGTCAAGAATGAGAGCCGAGCACCTCAAAGAGAGCCTTGGGTTGTGGGATTCTGCTTAGGTGCCCGACTGTGAGAAGGCTTTAAATCTGGAAGAGGGAGCCAATGCCGTAGGTGGCAACCATGCCGATCACGCCGACGACGACGTTGCGGATCATGGGCTTCCACTTCGGGCCGCCGCCGAGGGTGGCCGACGCATAACCCGTCAATAGCAGCGCCATGATGACGCCGATCATGGTGGCGATAACTCGTGCAGAGACAGAGACGATACCCAGATTCACGGTTATTGACGGGGTCAATACCATCAGCAGTAACGGAATCACAGCACCGAGGGCAAAGGAGACGAATGACGAGAAAGCAGCGGCGGTGGCCGATGTGTATTCCTCCGAATCGATACCGAGACGCGTCTCGGCGTGGGCGCTCAAGGCGTTGTGTGCGGTGAGATCCTTGGCAACCTGGCGGGCGACCTCTTCTGAGATGCCGCGTTCTCGGTAGCATCTGGTGAGCGCGTCGAGTTGCCCGTCTGGGTCACTGTCGAGGAGGGCTTGCTGTTCGCGCAGAGCGGCGCGTTCGGTATCGCGCTGGGACGAGACGGAGACGTATTCGCCGCCCGCCATCGATAACGCCCCCGACACGACACCGGCGAGGCCGGCAATCAAGAGGGCGCGTGAATTGACTTGAGCCCCGGCAACACCCATCACGAGTCCCGCGATCGAGATGATGCCATCATTCGCGCCTAGGACAGCGGCACGAAGCCAGTTGAGCTTGGCGTTGAGTTTCTGTGGTTCGACCGCCGTCACTTCATCAGCATCAGCGGTACGTTTCGGGTGCGGTAATGAGATCGTCATAGTCTCATCGTCGTAGGGATTAGAAGTGAATTCCATCGAGGGAAGGCTGTCCTAAAAGATCAGTCGTGGTGTGCGGGGATCGCCGAGAGTGGCCGGGAGGGCCCGGTTAGGGCAGGAGGGACCTGAATTCGCGTGAAAATGGCCGGAGAGAGGCGAGAATCGGGCGGAAATAAGCGTGGCATCAAGGTGAGGCTGGCCTAGTTTGCGGGAAAGAGGATGGAAAAGAGGTGAGAAAAATGTCGATATTAAATTTTTCAATGGAACACCGCTGCGGTGCTGAGCACGACTTCGTGACGTCACTCAACGTTGTTAGGATTGTTCCTGGTTTACGGTCGATGAGTGTGGCGAGGCTTTGACGCCGCCAAGTAGCCAGTCTCATGGCCGTGATCTGGTGGCTTTTGCGATGATCCAGCCGAGCCGCGCATCGACCTTAGGCATCGATGCTGATGAGAAGTGAGAAGAAGGAATATGGCGAGTCAACGTACTGAACAACGACGCTACGACCCAGTAGCCGCTCAAGAGAAATGGCAGCGTTTCTGGGAGCAGGACGATACCTACGGGACCTGCGATGATGGAGCCAAGGAGCGCCGCTACGTCCTCGACATGTTCCCGTACCCCTCTGGTGACCTCCACATGGGTCATGCTGAGGCCTATGCGATTGGTGATGTTCCCGCTCGGATGTGGCGGATGCAAGGCTATGACGTGATGCACCCGATCGGCTGGGACGCGTTTGGTCTCCCCGCTGAGAACGCAGCCATTAAGAACAACCAACACCCGGCCACCTGGACATATAAGAATATCGAGACCCAGAAGAACTCCATGAAGCGCTATGGGTTGAGCTTCGACTGGTCCAGGGAACTACACACCTGCGACGAAGATTACTACCGCTGGACCCAATGGCTTTTTATCCAGTTCTTCAAGCGCGGCCTGGCCTACCGCAAGAACTCTTATGTCAACTGGTGTCCTCAAGACCAGACTGTCCTGGCTAATGAGCAGGTTGTCCAGGGCGAATGTGAGCGCTGCCACACCGCAGTGACGAAACGCAAACTCAACCAGTGGTACTTCAAGATCACCGACTATTCCCAGCGTCTCCTCGACGATATGAACAAGATCGAATCCGGCTGGCCTGATCGAGTCTTGGCGATGCAACGAAACTGGATCGGACGATCTGAGGGGGCATACGTCGATTTCGCCATCGATGGTCGTGAGGAACCGGTCACCGTCTTCACCACGCGTCCAGACACCCTCTACGGAGCCACTTTCATGGTGGTTGCTCCCGACGCAGAGCTGGCTGACCAGATCTGTGCCGATGAATGCCGGGATGACTTCGAGGCATATCTCGAACAGGTCAAGAAGCACACCGAGATCGAGCGCCAATCCACCGAGCACGAAAAGACCGGCGTCTTCCTCGGTGTTTACGCCACCAACCCTCTCAATGGAGATCGAATCCCTGTCTGGGCAGCCGATTATGTGCTCTCCGACTACGGCACCGGCGCGATCATGGCCGTGCCCGCACACGATCAGCGCGATCTCGAGTTCGCCCTGAAATACCAGATCCCGGTTGTCACCGTCATCGATACCGGAGAGCCGGACCCGGCTGAGAGCGGGATCGCCACCGTCGGAGATGGACGCTACCTCAACTCTGGCCCTCTTGACGGCCTAGACGGTAAGGCCGCCGGATTCGCGAAGGCCTGCGAGATTCTCCAAGAGCGCAACACCGGCAAACCCACGGTCACCTATCGTCTCCGTGACTGGCTGATCTCACGTCAGCGCTTCTGGGGTTGTCCGATCCCGATCATCCACTGCAGCGATTGCGGCCCCGTCCCCGTCCCAGACGATCAACTTCCGGTTGTCCTGCCTGATATGCGCGGTGAGGCCCTGGCGCCAAAGGGGGTGAGCCCACTCGCCTCAGATCAGGCAGCCGAGTGGCGCGCAGTAGATTGCCCGACCTGCGGCAAGCCCGCCCAGCGCGACACCGACACGATGGATACCTTCGTCGATTCCTCCTGGTATTTCTACCGCTACTGCTCCCCGACTCAGGCTGACCGGATTTTCGATCCTGACGTGGTCTCCTCATGGATGCCAGTTGCCCAGTACGTCGGCGGGGTAGAACATGCAATTTTGCACCTGATGTATTCGCGCTTCTTCTGCAAGGTCCTCTTCGACATGGGACTGATCAATTTTGAGGAGCCATTCCTACAACTACTCAACCAAGGGCAAGTACTCAACCAGGGCAAGGCCATGTCGAAGTCGCTGGGCAACGGTGTTGACCTCGGCAAGCAGATCGACGAGTTCGGTGTGGACGCAGTTCGGTTGACCCTTGTCTTCGCCGGCCCGCCAGAAGATGACATTGACTGGGACGACGTCTCTCCCGCCTCTGCGGTGAAGTTCTTGCAGCGGGCATACCGGGTAGCCTGCGACGTTCAAGCCCCACTTGACGCGGATCTGTCGAACGGTCACCTAGCCCTGCGTCGAGTCACCCACCGCACCATCGCCGACATCACTGAACTGGTGCGCACCGGCAGGTTCAATGTCGCTGTGGCGAGAGTGATGGAATTGGTCAACGCCACCCGCAAGACCATTGATCAGGACGCTGGCCCGGCAGACCCTGCCGTGAGGGAAGCTGCCGAGTTCATCGCCCAAGCCCTGAGCCTATTCGCCCCTTATGTGGCCGAGGAGATGTGGGAAATTCTCGGGCGCAAGGCTTCGGTGGCGAACTCCATTTGGCCGGATGCAGACCCTGAACTACTCGTGGCGGAAGAAGTCACCATGGTGGTTCAGGTTCAAGGCAAGGTTCGCGGCAAGATCCAGGTCCCGCCGTCTATCTCAGAAGAGGATGCGTTGGCTGCCGCCTTGGCGGACCAGAACGTCGTCAAGGCCCTCGCTGGGCGCGACATTATGAAGGTGATCTACCGTCTGCCAAAGATGGTGTCGATCGTCTACCAAAACAACTAGGTTCTTTCCTGTCCGTCTCGGCTCATGGGCTCAGTTCAGCCGCTGAACCCATGAGCCGAATACATTTCAGTCTTCGTCGTCTGGCAGGCCAGCGGTGAGCTTCGCCGCAGTGCTGAGATTCGCCCAGGCCTCCGCCAAGATAATCAGCACGATCCCCACCCCAATCAGTTGTGGAATCAGCGAATTCGTCAGGAATAGCAACGCCATCGCAACCAACACTGGCGCGAGGTAACGCAGGGTTTTGAGAATGTAGTGGCCAAAGGACGGCATCTTGACCCCGCGAGACTCTGCAACAGACTTCACCATGAAGTTCGGTCCATTGCCGATATAGGTCAATGCGCCACAGAACACCGCGCCCAGCGAGATCGCCTCCAACCACAGCAGCGGAATCGTGCGTCCGCTGCCTCCCAGACTCAACACGTCAAGCCCGGTCGGGTGAGCTTGATTCGCAGCGATCCCCATCTCGAAGAAGGTTTTATAGGTCGGCGCATTATCCAAGAATCCCGATAGCAGCCCGGTGAAACCGAAGAACGAGAGCGTATTGAGCGGCAGCGATCCGGAAACCTCCTCGAGGAAGAGTAAGGCAGGGATCATCGTCGCGAAAATCCCGATGAATAAGAACGCCACCTCACCGATTGGTTCCCAAGAGAACTCATTGTCACGGAAGCGAATCTTCTTGTTCGTCGTGACATAGGACGCTACTGCAGCAGCGCACAGCACCAGCTCCCGCCACGGAATCCATGACACAGCAGTGGCGGTACCATGTTCGATAGCGTGGACGTCAATCGAGGGGATATTGAAAGCTACAGACCCGACGATGATGGCAAACCAAACGAAGTTCAAGCCGCCACGAATCCGGATTGGGCGCTGAGCATTTTTGTCCCAGCGGATGTCCTCAGGTCGTTCTTTGGCGTACATCTTCGAGTCCAAGCCGAAATAGGTGACCAGAAGCAAGGCGTTGACGAAGAGCCACTCCGGAAACAGACTGAACGTCCAAGTGAAAGGCACACCGGCGAGGTATCCGAGGAAGAGCGGCGGGTCGCCGAGCGGAGTCAATAGCCCGCCACAGTTTGCGACCACCATGATGACGAAGAGCACGGTGTGAGTCTTGTGGGCACGTTCACGGTTGGTGTTGAGGATGGGGCGAATCAGTAGCATTGCCGCACCTGTCGTCCCGATAAAAGACGCCAAAATTGCGCCCAGAGCCAAGAAGATGGTGTTGTTGCGAGGTGTGGCTTCGATGTCCCCGTCGACGAAGATTCCCCCGGAGACGACGAAAAGGCTAGCCAGGAGGGCGATGAAGCTCAGATATTCGACTGAGGAATGTAACACGGGGGCCGCTCCGAAGCTGATCGCCATCCAAGCGATGACCGGGATACCCAAGACCAGAGAGAGGGCCAACTTGGTGGAGTTCTTTTCCCAGTGATGCGCAGTTGCTGGAATCAATGGCAGTACGGCGATACTCAACAGCATCACAATGAATGGGATTAGTCCCCACCAGGGAATAGTCATCGGGTTCCTTCCTCGGTTACTTCTTCAAGATCTGACATCGCAGATCATCATTTATCCACTGATCGCAGATGCCGTGGCACATGACCTAGGCAACTGCGACAGATACAGATATGGCCAGTAAGACATCTTATCGAGACCACTGGGAGTCACGGGAATTTCCCACTGTGGAAGACGCCAACGCTGACACTTCGGCCCGTCAAACATCGATGAGACCATCCCCGTGGGGTCCACGCGCGCTAGTTACTGATGACATTTGGGCAGGTCTAGAAGCCGACGACGATGAGCTCGCTCAACACTGGTCGCACTGGGATAGGGACGAGGACGGGGAGGAGGTGTGGGTTGTCAATCACCAACGCCACCAGGCAACGGTTGAGCCTGTCCTGAGCGGCGACCATTCACAAGCAGGTGCACCGATGACAACAGATTCACCGGTGCAGCCACGCAGAGCAGCGTTAGAGATGGCCGAGGCCAGCGATATCGGCCTTCCCCAGACCGCCTGGCCCGATCTGGCCACCCCGTCGACTAGTGGCTTTGACTATCTCCAAGAAAACACGGCAGATCAGATAGCTCACCACGACGGTGACGTTCATCTCGAACGGCTCACGATAGCCCCGGCTGAGCGGGTTAGCCCTGAATCCGTCGAGCGGGTGCTCGAAAGTTTGAGTCGCAGCAGTGCGGTAACTAGCTTGCGGGAATCGCTCCCGCAGGATTCCCGGGTGGCCCAAGTCAGGCAGTGGACCAGCAATCATTTGCGCTTGATCCTTTCCGTGTTGGCGATCGGCGTGGTGGTTTCGGTGTGGACCTTCATCAGTAGTCGGCCACAAACACACACCGTCATCAACGAATCCAGCTCCGCCTCGCCGTTCCAAGCTGGTGGGGAGAATCCAGAATCAAACCAAGGAAGAACTGGTACTACACCGGCAGGGGTGTCGACGGCGCCTAACCCATCTTCTCCGCCACCTCCGGTCCAGGTGAGGGTTCATGTCTTGGGGGCCGTGGCCAATCCAGGGGTCGTCACCTTGCCTCAGGGGAGCAGGGTTGATGACGCTATCGTCGCGGCAGGAGGATTGACCGCCAGCGCCGATCCGAAGGATCTCAACCTGGCCGCGATCGTCGAGGACGGCAATCAAGTCATCATCGGGACCACAGCCAATCCCAGAGGCGAATTAGTGCGCGCTGGCCAGGCTCCGGCATCTGGTGGAGACGCCCCGCTTCCCTCGGTCATTCAGATCAATCTCAACACCGCATCCCAGGCCCAACTGGAGACCCTTCCTGGAGTTGGCCCGGTGCTTGCGGCGGAGATCATCACCTATCGGTCCGGGACACCGTTTTCGGCGGTCAGCGAGCTCCGCAACGTCAAGGGGATCGGCAACAAACTCTATGAGCGGCTCGCGCCTCTGGTCACAGTCTGACAGCGCCATGTTCAGGCAAACCCAGGTAGTCAGTGAGCACCGATCCAGAACGTGGGTCGATCTGCGCATGGTGCCAGTGGCTGTGGCGGCATGGATCGGGACAAGTACCGGGCTTTCTCTAGGTTCTTTGCCTCCTGTTGTCCTGCTCTTGGCCGAATCGGTGATCTTTACGGCGGAGATCATCATCGTCGTGGTTGCGAAAAGGTTGCATCCTTCCTGCAGGGCTGCGGGCGGGGAAGGGCGAGTCGCCAACCCGGGCCGGTCAGATGACCAGGGTGGGTCAGACTATAGGGGCGGATTAGATCAGGGCTGGGCAGACGATTTGGGCCAAAGTGGGACAGCAAAGCCTTCGAGATTCCATCGAGATATCAAGCTCCGATCTGCTATCTGG